>JBLHHU010000063.1:0-14637 GCA_047615735.1 Kiritimatiellia bacterium
AATCCCAGAAGCGGCTCGTGATATTTGTGCCGCTTGAGCTATCCGTAAAGCTCACCACCAGCGGCGATTTACCAACCAGCGGTGACCCGCTAAATTGTGCACCCAGAGCCGACGTGTCGGTCACAAAACTGGCCACGTCCTCCGCCCACAAATCCTGAACCAGATTGGTCGCACGGAAGGTGAAATAGGTCGTCGCAAGTTCTGGCAGACCGGTCGCTTGGAAGGTCGGCGCAAAGCTACCGTCGTCAAAGGTGCCAACTGGCGCGCTGTTCGCCCAGAGCGTAGCGTTGGTGGACTGATCGACAGGCCCCCAATAAGCGACCACATCAAAGGTGGCGCCCGCAGCTTGCAGGCTGGCGTTCAGCCAGGCTGAATTGTGCGTCACGCCGGCAGCCGCCGCATTAGCAATCGTGCTCAACGCGCCCGAGTCTGGATAGGGTGTGTTGATGCCGTACTTACTTGCCAAATAGCCACCGACAAGGCTTTCATCAGCCGCGGAAAGCTCGCTGCTGTAGGCAAGCACTTCAGAGGTATCGAATCGGCTGTTTGGCCACGCATCCGTTCGACTGCCGACAATGACATCTCGAACCTGCGTTCCACTGTTTGGGCCAAGGGTGACCTTCAGAATCATATACTCACTGGCATCGATATTGCCCATATCGAAATTGTTCGCCGACGAAACGGCAACACCGTTTCGGACAACCGCCCCAGGGAGCTCCTGATCCCAAAAACGGTCCTCGTTGCCCTGCAGCATCCACATACGATCTGCATCAGGACCGTCTTTCACGCCGATGGGTGCGCCCCAGTCCGGGCCGAACGTCGTATTGTATGCCGATCGGAAGACGAGAAAAACGTCCATGGGCAGATACGGATTAGCAACGTCCATCTGCAGACTTTCGTTGTCAAAGTTCACCGCCGGCAGGCCGTTGATCACGTCCGCCTTGAAATTGGGCGTTCCCTGATACGTAACCAAATGACGTGCGTTTGTTGAAGCGTCAGTCCAGGCCACGACCGGATCGCCGTCACTCAAGGCCAGCGTCGAGGCCGCGTACCAAGCCTCCAAATCGGCAGTGACCGCCAGCACGCCCGGTTGGACGGACTGCGTGAACGCCGTGGCAGGATCGGACCAATCGGTTCCGTAGGCGCTGGCGGCGTAAATGCGATACACATATTGCCCCGCGCCGAACAAGACGTTCGTTGCGTTGCCAGCAAAGTCGGCTGTGCCCGGCGTGCCGATATTTAGCGTGTTCTGCCACGCAGACGGCGTCGTCATTCCCCCATCGGTCGTGCCCCAGCAGAGCGTGACGTCGGCGCGGTTGTGATCAAGGAACAACCCGCTCAGCCAGGCCGTACCCGCCGCAAAATTCCCTGCGCCGGTGTTGGTCACAATTGGCGCACCTGCCGCGTTAAAGGCGATGGACGGGGCGGCCCACAAATTAACCGATCCTGTCGCGTTGGTGGCGTAGAACGTGTAGTACCACAGCTCGTTCGAGACGAGACCGGCAATACCATGGCTGACAGGCTGGCTGGTGACAGAATTGAACGACCCGAGGTCGGCGGTGAAGCCATCCTCTAGCCAATCCGCAGCCACCATGCCACCATTGTTTGTACCCCAGAACACGGAGACGTAAAGCGGATCGGCTTGGGCAGACACGAAGCCATTAAGCGTAGCGGTTGCGGGCGTCACGGCCGTGGGCTCATCATTGGCCACGCTCTGGACAGAATAGAGCCCCGTCAGGTAGACACGTTTTCCGGCCACGTCGTGAACCACAGTCAAGGTGTCGGTGCGCCAATCAGCGGGGATGCTGTTGGTGTCGAACTGCGGCGCTCCGTATGTGGCAGTGCCCGTGTAGGTAAACAGGTCATATTCGACGTCCGCACGCGGCGAGCCTCCGGCAGCGACCAGCTTGACCGTCCAGCCGGGCCCCAGTCGTATGTTACCGGTTTGGTTGACGGTATCAGAAACGGCAGGGCCAAGTTCCCATTCATAAATAGAGTTGTTCCACATATCCAAGCCTTCAGCGGCGGATACGGACGTGGTCAGCGTGCCCGGGCCTTCATCTCCCGGGGCCAGCGTGTCGGTATCACGAACGCTAAACGTTCCAATCGTAATCGAACCGGCACCACCAATCGTCCCGCCCTGGTTGTTTCGCACTTCCAGAAGTCCGCCGCTATTGTGCGTGCCGTTGATGTACACCTTTGCCGTATTATTGATGTACAGGTTTCTATAGGTGTTGGTGCCGTTTAACTTCAGGACGCCGTCACGATAGATTTGCAAGTTATTGTTGCCGTTGTCCCGGATGTTACCGGAGAACACGGTGACATCGCTACCCGAGTGCGGATTATCGAAAACATAGATGTCGCGATTTCCATTGAGGTGAATATCGTCGACCATATCCACCACGTCATTTGCTGTTCTGGACCCCATGAGTAGCGGTTGGCCGTTGAACCCACCTGCAGGGAGATTCCACGTCAGTTCCGGGGACGTGCCCGCGCCATGGAGATCGACAGTGAGGCGCCCACCCCATGCGGCGAAGCCGCCCTGTCCCTGCCAGTGAACATTCGTGGAACCGGTCCCCGTGTAGCGGGTAAAGCTCCCTTTCGATTCAAACGAACAAGGGAATCCGTTGTTGTCGACTTCAAAGGTCAGGCGGCTGTCCGTCGGAAGACCAACACCGTCGACCGCGCGAATCGTACCCTGATCAATCCAGGTGTTCCCTGTGTAAGTGTTCGTTCCCGTGAGCCAAAGTGTGCCCGCATGAATCGACGCATTGCCGAGTTGGCGAAGCTGACTGGTGCCCGAACCGTTCGCAATGATGCCGGAAATTTTGCCGACGTCTTGGTCGGTGTTGATGTTGTCAAACGCACGCAGGTTGCGGTTGCCATTCAAGTTGATGTCGTTCTTCAGATCCACAACGTGCGTCGCGGTCTGCGACCCCAGATAAAGTTCCTGTCCTCGGAACCCCGTATTGGCGTCGCCCCAGTCCAAGGGACCAAACGTTTCCTGCTCCAACGTCACATCCAGATTTCCACCAAATGCCGCGAAGCCGCCCTGGTTCTCCCAATAGACATTGCCGCTATCCGCCTGTGCCCCGATGTTGCGCGCGAAGGTGCCCCAGCTTTCGAATATCCCATTTTCGAAGCGCAGGTATGAGTCGTTGGTCGAGAGGCCCATGCCATTTACGGCGCGTAGCGTGCCGCCGTCGCGGAGATAAGTGATCCCATTCCATGTGTTGGACCCGGAGAGCCACAAGACGCCTGCGCCGGTCTTGATCAGAAATTGACTTCCGCCGCTTTCAACAATGTCGCCCGACACCTTGAAGACGTCACCTGTGATGGACGCATCCGCATTGTTGTGGACGCGAATTTCACTGTTCTGATCCATTTCTATGTCGTTCGTCAGATGCACCATGCTGTTGGCACTCAATGATCCGAAGCTCAGAATGGCACTTCCGAAACCATTGTCCGGATCCGTCCACGCGAGGGGCGCAACAGCGTCGTCGTTGCGTGTCAATGAGAGGGTCAGCGGGCCACCGCGCGCCGCGAAGCCGCCATGATCCTCCCAGCGCACCTGCCCGGCACTGCTACCGATTTTGCGCGCGAACGTTCCACTGGTTTCCAGAACGCCGTGTTGTGCGGAATTGAGCAGAGAGAATTCGAGCAGACTGTTCGTGGGCAGTCCGGCACCCTCGTCTGCGCGCAGCACGCCTCGGTCGATTTGTGTTTTACCCGTATACGTGTTGGTCGCCGAAAAGGTCACGGCGCCATCAGACGTCAGAAGTTCCCCAATAAGGACGTCGGCGCTGCCCGCCAGCAAGTTATCGACCACGCGTACGGGTTCGAACGACAGCGTCGTGGTGCCCGTGATCGGCCCCGTCACATTGAAGGTGCCGCCCGCGCGTGCCAGAAGCGTTCCGACGTTCAGCGCGTTGGTCCCAAGGTTGAAGGTACCACCGTTGAAGGTCAATGAATCCGCATGGAAGGGATGGTTAAGGTGATTTAACGTGCCGCCATTGATGGTGACATTGGTCGCAACCATGCCGGCGTCATTGTGATTCAGCGTGCCGTTATTTAACGTCAACGTTCCGGGCAGCAGTGCGCTGTTGTTGAGGGTCAGTATCGCATTGCCGTTCATGGTGATCATATCGACAGGCAAATTCTGGTCGTAGGTGATGTTGGCGCCGTTGTTGAGCGTGACGGTGGCGGTATCGAGCAGCAGGTTTGCGCCGGTGAAGTCCAACGCGCCGGCCAATACCAACGTGTTCGCCACGGTCAGGTCCTTGGACGTGCCCGCCATCGTAAATGTGCCACTGTTCTGCGACAAGGCGTTGACCGTCAGGTTCGAGAAAACGGTCAGCGCGCCACCATTAAGTGCAATGGCGTTTAGGCTCGTGTCATCGATAATGACATCGCCGCCGGTCAGGTCAAGGGTGCCGCTGCCGACGATCTGGCCACCAAGGCGTAGCGTATAGTCATCGGTCGCGCGCGTTGTCAGCGTGTCCGAACCAGAGAAGGTAATGTCGCCACTGATCGTGTTGGTCAAAGGCCCCACAACACCGTCGCCCGCCTGACCAACCGTGAGCGTACTGTTGGTGACAACGGCGATGGCTTCGACATAGGTGATGTCGCCCGTGGGACTGGAAAGCAACAACTCACCCGCATTGAGGCTGAGTGTGGCGCCACCGAAGGCGTTTGAATGCACGGCAACCAGCGAACCCGCCTGCACATCAAAGGTGGCGCTGCCGAGGTCAACGCCTGGCAGATCCAAAACCAAATCTGCCGCACCGGTTTTCGCGATGGTAACCGCGGCGCTGTTGCCGTCCAGACCCACGCTATGCGACGCATACGTGTCGACACCTGTATTGAGTCCTGCAGTCGTGGCGCCGTCAGCAATGGTCGTGCTATCAAAACGCAGCGCATTCCCGGATGTCACCAAGACGGCACCGTTACTCAAGCTTAATGCACCAAAGGCGGCGACGTTCGTTCCGCTATTCGCATCCAGCGTCGAATTGGCAAGCACGCTCACCGGAATGCTCGAAAGGTCTACTGCGTCCGCGGTGCGCACGTTCCAAAGGCCAGCCTGTGCCCCATCGCTGGGGTCGATCGACGTCAAGGAGCCGCTGGGGCTTTTGAATTGCAAATCACGGATGTAACCGCCGCCGCCACCATCTCTAAAAGTGAATCCAAGCTTGTAGCGCTGACCCGCCACCAGTGCTGGCGTCAGTTCCTCGCCCGTTCCACCGCAACACCCACGGTTGTAAAATCGATTTTCAATTTGAAAAACACCATCGCCGTCGGTGTCGACCCAGAACGATGTGTCGTCATCGATATTCTCCAATTTGAAAGCCCATTGGCCGGACTCGCTGGGAACAAAATCGGTGATCCACAACATGGCGCTGTTGCCGACATCAAAGCCGACGGCGCCCAGTGCAATGGCCCGATTCAAGATGTCTGGATTCTTGTCCTGATAGTGAATAGGGCCAGTCAGAATGCCTTGTGCATCGTCGGCGCCCAGAGCCAGGGCACGTGTGCGATAGCCCTCGATGTTGCCCTGGCCGTCAAGGCCTGCAGGGTTATTAAAGATGGTTTCAATGAAGCCATTGACAGATGTAACAGCCCCCTCGGCACTCAGCGTCCCGCCGCTGAGTGCAATCAGGTTTGCGTCAAAATCGGCTGTGCTGGCGAGTGTTAGCCGGCCGCCCGAAACGGCGGCCGTTCCGGCGACATCCATTCCCACCTCGACGGTGTTGGCGCCGGCCGCGTTGGTCAACGCATTGACCGTCAAACTGCCCGCGGAAGCGTTCGTGTCGACGATCGAATAGTCCCCGGCACTGAGCTTCAGATCGCCGATCGTGTAGCTGCTGCCGTTTAGATCCACGTCGCCCGTGCCAAAACCACCAAAGGTCGCCGATTCGCCGCCGCTGTCGGGCACATTCGCACTGGACCAGTTGGCCGCGTTACCCCACAGATCGTCCGATGCGCCGATCCATTCATCCAAGGCGGGGGTCGAAAACGTGCCCGCGGCAGACCAACCCGCAGCCGCGGCCGTGGTGTTGGTGGCAAAGAAGCGGTAGAAGTAGGTTGTTTCTGCGGTCAGGTTGCTGATGGACACGTTGCTGATCAAGCCCGTCGACGTGGTACCCAGATTATTCGTGTCACCCCAGCCCGTAAGCGTCTCGCCCGGATCGGACTCGCCCCAATAAAGTGCAACATCCGCATCGCTTTGACCGGTGACCAGCAGGTCGACATTGGCAACCGCCGATGTAAGGGTGACACTGCTGTGCCCGATGTTATCCAAAGAGACGCCTGGCAGGAAGAAGCGGATTTCGTTGAAAGCCATGGATTCTACAGCATTCCGATGCGTGTACCAACCTTTGGCTCCCGTGTACGCAATCATGACATATCGGGCCGGCGAAGTCGTCGCCATCGGGACATCGGTGCCTGCGGTGGGCATGGGGAAGGTGAGCGCAAAATTGGCGCCAGGAAGATCCGTTACCACGAATGTGTCTACGGGAGTGGTGAAGGCATTCCCTGAAGTCGCAGGCGAGAGCGAGGTACTGATTGTAAAGTTCCTCAATCCGCCCGCCGCGGATTGGAAACCTGGCGTTGGCAGAGCTTGCGCGAGGGTTCCATACGTGCGGCTCCAGATGTGACTTTTCGTCAGGAGGTAATTGGCCCCGAGATTGAAAACAATGTTACCATCTCCGTAGACGGAAAACCCGTCCGTCTGCGCGGGGGTGTCGGAGAGGCCTGTGGCAGGCACAATCCCCGATCCGTCGACAAGTGCGCCAACCCCACCTGAATAGTAGTCGCCATCAGGCCAAGTCGAGCTCGTGGTTGATTCGATCGTCGGCTGGAGATAGCTCACCCCGTTGATAACGTCGGCCCACGCCGATGGCAGCGCCGCACCGATCAGAACCATGAGCGCTACAGCAGCGCCAAACGTTGTGATTTTACTCTGGGTGGAAGGAAGTCGTATCATCATCTACCTCGTACGCGTTAGTGGGTTCTGTCTGTCTTAAAATGGTTTACGCCAAGCTTCTAAAAGGGCTCACAATTATTCCACATGAAGCAACGCGGATCAAGGCGCAAAAACAACTAACCAGCGCAGGCACAGACTATTTTGCGCAAACAGTTTCCGTGGCACCTACGGATCTCCATCACCTTTAAGTACAGCGGCCGAGGAACGGATGCTATCGTTGACCTTTTAAACACTTTGCACATAGTATCGGCGCCTGACACGACGCCTGCTTTCTCAACGCGGTTTTAAACGTTTAGTACCGACACGCACCCATGAACAACAGCCCACCCCCAACACCGCCACAACGGCTTTACCGTAAAACGTCCTGCTGGCTTTCACTCATGATAGTCACCCTTGGCCTCATCGCCATCGGCTGCGGAAGCGATACGTCCAAAAGCGCAGACAAACCCAAAGCAATGGATCAGGCGACGCACGACGAGGCCGCGGTGCAGGCGATGAAGGCAGAACGCCAACGGCTTGACGCCACCGTCTGGTTAAAGGAATCCATCGCGCAGCAATACGAAGCCGTGATTGTGAAACTGTGGGACGATCTACGAGCCGCCACCAACAAATACAGCGTGTTGGCTAGTTTCCCTTTCGACACCATCCGTATCCCAGCCCAGAGCGCCGTACGCCGACTCGATTGGGGCATCGTCGAGCTCAAGCATGATACCCGTGGTGAACCTCTTGATCGCCAGGCGGCCCTGGCCATGCTCAATGCAATCAAAGCAGAAGGATTCGAGATCGTCGAATCGGAATGGCACCATGCGGCGTTTGACGTTCGCGAGGACGGTCGAGCACAGTCGACGGTCACCTTTCTTCTACACGTCCTTAAACCGGCACACAACGTACGACTGTCCATCCGCGGGGAGCTACATGTGGAATGGCTAGCGCGTACAAAAGACAGCGATCCAATTCGGGCGACCGGCATCGACGTCGCAAGCTTCACCATCGGGTTACGACAGGGATCCTCCGCGTTCCCGGAAGTGCTCACCTATAAACCCAACCCCGACAGCCTGCGCCCGGACGACCTCGAGCCCGTCATTCTTTACGACATCAACAAAGACGGCAAGACGGACATTCTCTTTCCCGGCGCCAACCGCATGCACCTCAATCTGGGGCCGGGCAAATTCAAGTCCGAATTTATGTACAATGACGTGGCGCCGATCGTCCACGCAGCGGTGGTGGCCGACTTCGACGGAGACGCCCTGCCCGATATGTTAACCGCCGGTCGAGGCACACATCTATTTTTCTATCCAGGCGAAAGCGCTGGTCGCTTCGGCTCCCCACGCATCGCGAGCGAAATCGAATCCCCGCTTATCGCCCCCCTCGTCATCACCGTCGGCGACATTGATGGCGATGGCGACCTCGATGCCTGGGTCACCCAATACAAGCCCCCCTACGCCTTAGGCCAGATGCCAACACCGTTTTACGACGCCAACGACGGTTTTCCGTCATTTCTGCTCATCAATGACGGGCGCGGCCACTTCGCGGACGCAACGACACCAAGCGGACTCGCCAAAAAACGCTTTCGACGGAGCTACAGCAGTTCCTTTGTAGACCTCGACGACGACCAGGATCTCGACCTCATCGTGGTGAGTGACTTTGCGGGCATCGATGTTTACCTGAATGACGGCAAGGGGCACTTCACGGATGCGACCGTCGACTTGCTCGGCACCGGCAACAACACCTTTGGCATGTCGCACAGCATTTCCGATTTCAATGGCGACGGTGCACTGGACGTTTTAATCGTCGGCATGAGTTCCACAACGGCACGTCGACTCGACGCGATGGGCATCGGCCGCGACGAATTCGAAGCGTTCCAAAAAATGCGCCCCCTGATGGGCTACGGCAACCGCCTCTACATGGGTCGTGCAGGCGGATTCGACGTGGCGCCGTTTAACGACAGCATCGCACGCACGGGCTGGTCATGGGGCTCAACCGCCATCGATTTCGACAACGACGGCGATCTCGACATTTACATCGGCAACGGTCACTCGAGTGGCGCCTCGAGCAAAGATTACTGCACCCGCTTCTGGTGCCACGACATTTACGCCGTGGGCTCCGAGATGAACGCGGCACGCGATGCGCTTTTTGTGGACTCGCTTAACGATTTGAATTCGGGAAAGGAATCCTGGAACGGGTATGAGCACAACGCGCTTCTCATGAACGAAGGCGGCAGCAATTTCGTCAACGTGGGCTTCCTGCTTGGCGCGGCCTTCGAATACGATTCGCGTGCGGTCGCGAGCAGCGACTTTGACGGGGATGGCCGTAAGGATCTCGTTGTCGTATCGATTGGCGCACGACCCAAAATGGCAGATACAACACACGTGTACCGCAATACGCTCCAGACGACCAACAACTGGATTGGCATCCGCTTGAACGAAGAAGGACCAGGCTTCAGTCCGGTCGGCGCAAAAATCACCTTGCACACCGCGTCCCGCACGAACACAACACATTTGGTCACGGGCGATTCCCACCGCGCCCAGCATGCCAATGTGGCGTCTTTTGGATTGGGGTCCTCAGATCGTGTCGAGCGCGTGCTCGTCAAATGGCTGAATGGGCACGTGGTCACCCTCGAGAACCCCGCGATTAATACCTACCACCTCATTCGGCCAAACAAGTAAACGTCGGGACCGCGCTGGACGTGCTACAAGGTGGGCACGAGCGGGCCGTCGGGTGCCTCGATGCGTTTTAGCGCTTCAGCGAAATTCGGGCCTTCCACGCGCAGCGCAGCTTGCGCGTCTTTGGCAACCGCCCCCATGTTCCCCAGCGCCGCTGCGCAGTTCCCCCGCATTGTTTGATCCGGTGACTTCAGCATTTGGATCAACTCCGGCACGACCTTGGTGCCCATGCCGCTCAACGCCGATACGCTCATTTTTCGGACAGCGATGTCGGCATGGTTCAGCATCGCGATCAGCGGCTCCGACGCGTGGCGACTCAGTTGCGTAAAGACCGTCACGATACGCGCTGCCAGGGCCGCATCCGCGGTCCGCAATTCGACGAGTAACACCGGCACAGGCAACGCCCCCAGACGGCCCAACGCCCGCACGGCACTGTCGTTCACATTGGGATCTGTCGATTTGAGTGCGACGATCAGCGATGGAAGGGATTCCGCACCCATTCGAACCAACGCTTTGACCGCATGCTCACGCAGCCCGGCGTTCTCGTCCGCGAGCCCTTTTACAAGGGCCGGTATGGCCGCTTTGGCTTCCGGGCCGATGTGCTCAATAGCGATAGTCGCGTGTCGACGCACCTCCGCGTTCTCATGCGTCAATGGCCCGATTAGCGCAGGCACGGCCGGGCCGCCAGCAATCATCAGGCCATGGCGCGCCTGATCACGCAGATGGTTATCCGTCCCCGTCAGCGCGATGATAAGCGTGGGTATCGCATCCTGCCAGGCGGCAGCGTCTTTGGGAGCCCCCACCCCACGCAAGGCAATGGCGGCATTCATACGCACACGGGCGTCGGAATCATGTAGCGCCGCGCCCAAAAGCGGGGTCAAATTTGTCGCATGGTGCCCAACCCGCCCGATCGCTAGGGCGGAAAGCTGACGCACGTCGGCGCTCGGGTCTTTGAGTGCTTGCCCCAGTGCGCTTGTCGCATCTTTCGCGTGCCCACCCATGTTGCCCAGTGCTGTGGCCGCGAATATGCGTTGCGATTCGTTTGTGTCATTCAAGGCCAGTATCAAGGGTGGCACCGACGCCGGCCCGATCCGACTCAGCGTTGTCAATGCGCTGCTGCTGACGAGTGCATTGGTATCCGTGAGCGCCACCATCAGCAAGGGCACCGCGTCTGCACCCACACGCGTCATGGCGCGCATGGCATGTTCGCGGTTTCCATTGTTGGGGTCTTTCAAATGTGTGATTAACGCTGGGACCGCGGCTTTGGCCGGCGCGCCAATATGCTCCACCACCACAGCCGCATGTCGGCGTACACTTTCATCCGTATGCACGAGCGGCTCCAACAGCATCGGCACGCAGGCGGGTCCCACATGAATCAATGCACCACGGGCTCGGCCTTGCAAGCCATGATCCTTATTGGTCAACATCGCCATCAGAACAGGCATCGCCGTTTTCCAGACCGCATCGTCGCGCGGCACGCCGGTCATCTGTAACGCCATCGCCGCTTCGACGCGAACGGCCTCGTCGGGGTCCTTCAGTGCCTGCGCAAGCGATGCCGTCACCGCCCGACCTTCCTGGCGCAGCTGCCCGATGGCCACCGCCGCGCTCTTACGCACACCCGTGTCGGGATCCTTCAAGGCCATCCCAAGCGCAAAGGCCGCACTTTTGGCGCCCGGGCCCAATTGTCCCAGCGCCAGTACGGCATGGGCGCGCGTCAACACGTCGTCCGAAGCCACTGCTGGAATAAGTGCCGGCACGGCATCCGGACCGATTCGTCGCAGGGCGTCGACAACCGCCAACCGCACAGCCGCCTCAACGTCGTTCAACCCTTCGACGAGCACAGGCGCCGCATCCTTCGCCACCGAGCCCATGCTTCCCAAGGTATTTGCAACAAATTGGCGAGCGACGGGCTCGGGATCCTTTAGCGCATCGATAAGCGCAGGTACCGCGTCCTCCCCCATCGTTTGCAAAAGCGCCATAACAGGAGGGCGAACAGCATCACTTGGAATGCGTAAAGCTTCACACAAAGCCGGTGCGCCATCAGGGCCAATTTTCCCCAGCGCCGAGATGGCTCGCTTACGCACACTGGGGTCGGGATCCCGGAGAAGATCGACGAGCTGCGGTACAGCCGCCTGCGCGTGTGCGCCCAATGAGCCCAGGGCTGTGACCGCCGCCTCCCGAACGGCATCACTGTCGTCTTGTAGTGCATTTGCAATCGCGGGCACAGCCTCTTTCGCGTCCTGGCCCATTCCGCCGAGGACCTTGACAGCATTGCGGCGCGCATCTTCGTTCGGATCGTCCAGCGCCATAGTCAATGACGGTACGGTTTGCGTGCCCATACCCGCCAACGCAGTCGCAGCCGCCTGACGAATGTCACGGTTTTCATCACGCAAGGCATCGCCCAAAGCAGGCGCAGCAATAGAACCCATGCTTTCCAGAACATCGACAACCGCTTTGCGTACGAAGCGACTCTCATCCTTGAGGGCATCGCTCAGTGCAGGCAAGGTCTCGACCGGAACGGTACCAATTGCACCAATGGCCACGACCGCGCTCTTGCGGACCCCTTCATCCGCATCGTTCAGCGCCAAGGCAAGTGCAGGTATCGCGTCGCGCGCGTCGCCCCCCACCGCGCCAAGTGCCGTAGCCGCGCGTTTGCGCACATTGGTATCCGCATCATCCATGCCCGCGATCAACGCCGGAACGGCCGAGCCCCCGACGGCGCCCAGTGCCGCAACCGCGTTGCGACGTACATCGAAATCGTCATCCTTGACGGCGTTGAGCAGCGCAGGCACAGCATTTACCGCGGAGGGGCCAATCGCTTCCAAACTTTTAGCTGCATTGCGCCGCGCGACCGGGTCGGCATGCGCCAGCGCCTCGACAAGCGCGGGTACGGCCTCAGCCCCGATCCGCCCGAACGTCTCGATCGCCGCACGACGCGCGGCATCATCCTCGCTGTTCAGATCATCCTGCCAGCGACCAATCGTTTTGCCGTCGTGCTTCTTGCCGCAGCCCAGGCAGGCTACCGCGATGACAATCAGGAGATTTGTGGCAACAGTCCTATTCACAGTGACGCAATTCCCAGAGATTCAAAACAGAAATTCCTAGCATCCCATAGGCCGAAGATAAGATTAACCACAGAGTTCTCAGAGCACACAGAGAAGAGGTCACTAGGATCCGTCTGCGGGGTGCCCCGCAGACGGATCCTAGTGACGTATATCTATTTCCTCTGTCCTCTGCGTCCTCTGAGAACTCTGTGGTTAATCTTCTTCTCCAGAAGCTGGAATTTCTGCAATGCAGCCTAGAAACGAAGTAATGGAAACGTTAGCAAAATAAAGTGTTTCGGTGTCATAGCCATGGCCTATGGGATGCTAGTGAATCGCGACGATGATCGTCAAGCTTCGCACACGATGCAACGCAAACGGGGCTACTCGTCATCATCCACGGTTTCGTCGCGCTGGTAAATAGGGAGCATGCGATACGGCACTGAGAAGGCCAGTAAAGTCATCGACGTCTTGTAGGCGTCGCCAAAGCTACCGTTTTCCTGTTGCTTCTGAATCCAGAAGTCGTACATCCAGCGCGAAAAATCCTGCCAGGCGACGCCACCAATTTGAAAAAGCCCCTGCGATGTATAGTACAATCCGTATTCGGCATGCCCCTGCGCAGGCAGTTGCTCGTAAACCCCCATGAGATACTCGCCCGCACGGTCGATGACGGGGTTGCCATGCTCGCCACAGAGCTCAAGACAAAGAATGCCGGCACCCGTCAGTGTAACCGAGTTTCCCGAGCGATCGGTATAGCCGAACGTTCCGACAAGCGGATCGTTGTGATTGAGCACGTACTTCACCGCGTTCTCAATAGCCTTTGGTGGTACGGGCGCACCGTTCAGCCGAGCCGACCGCAACGTCATCAGCTGCCAGCCGCTGATCGACAAATCATGATCGCCCTTTGTCGCCGGATACGTCCACCCCCCGCCGTCGCCCTGTGACGATAAGATCACCTGAACCGCCTTCGGTAATAGCACATCGACCTTGGCCTGACGCTCCGCGTCCAACATGCCCGAGACTTCCGTCAAAAAGAGTGTGCAAATACCATGCGAATACATGTACCCGCCCTCGGTATTGGCATAGATACCGTTTTGATCCATGCTTGCGAGCACGTAGTCGATGACGCGTTCGATATTCTGCCCATACCTGTCTTCCCCTGGCAGGTACCCCTTCGCAAGAAACGCCATACCGCACAGCCCAGAGACACCGATGTTGCCGAAGGCGCCATCCGGACGCTGAACGGACGCGAGATGGGACAGACCGCGCTCAATCGCCAGGTCAACACGTGCATCCGTTACCGAGGATCCAGTAATCGTGGTGGGGCCCGCCGCGACCGGACGGACAAGACTGACGCCGAGCACCGCCCATAGAAGCAGAACGCGACACGCCAACATTTGAAAGCGACGCGCAACAGGTTGTTTAAGTTTTTTCATTGTGCATGCTCCATTCATTCGCCTGATGGCGTTTTTCTGGTGCCTTCGTTTGCTAACTCGAGAAAATAACGACGTACCAGTTCACGATACTCCGGCGGGATATTTTGCAGTTCTTCCGACAAGGCTCCTGAGCGTGCATTTCCCTTAATGCGTGCCCACTCGGCACCCGTGAAACGACCTCGGAACATTTCGGGCATATAAGCAAACGCCTCGCCCTTCCCTCTCGAATTGCCACCTTTTCCACCCTTACTTGCTTTTGGAGACTTCATGTCGGGCGGCATCTTGGCGGCGGTTTGCGAAGCAATCTGCGATTCCATTTGTGCGCTCATCTCGGCAGCCATTTGCGCCATGCTCTGAGCGGCTTCGGCGGCGCTTTGCGCGGCCATTTGTGCGTCAGGAGAGGGTTCCCCGCCTTGACCTTGGCCCTGGCCTTTTCCTTTGCCCTTGCCCTCACCTTTACCTTTGCCGTCTTTACCTTTACCGTCCTTGCCCTTGCCATCCTTGCCCTTGCCATC
>JBLHHU010000064.1:0-14543 GCA_047615735.1 Kiritimatiellia bacterium
AATCAGTCGCCGGGGTACCCCGGCGACTGATTCTCTCAAAACTCTCCCTTCCTCTTCTCTTCTCCGTGCCTCAAGCGTAGCGGGTGGTAAACCTCTTCCCCTATGGGATGCTAGTGAATGCTTTTCAATTTCCATACGCCGCTATTGCCATTATGGTAGTGACATGAACACGACCGACGCCCACCAACGCCCTGGCATACGCATTGAAAACAACAGCGCACAAAAAGTGACCGACACGCTTGTTGCGGAAGGCGCACTTCAAGTCGTGATCAATGGCGAGCGATTCACGATCACAATGCGAACGCCCGGGCGTGACCGCGAACTTGCCTTGGGCCTTTTGTTGACGGAAGGCATTCTTGCGGCCGACGCCCCACTACCGGAAAGCGCACACACCGCCATCACGGACCTCGATGACAGTGCCGCGCTCAACGTGATCATCCCGGGGTTCAGCAGCGCGGGACACGAACGCTCCCTGATGTCGAGCGCCGCCTGTGGCTTGTGTGGCAAACGCGACATCAGCGACATCGCGCTAGAAAAAAACGCGCTGGCGCCCGCCCCTACGATGTCGATCAAGACCCTACCGCGCATGGTTCAAGACATGGTTGACCGGCAGAATCTCTTCGAACGAAGCGGCGGAAGTCACGCCGCGGCCGCGTTTTCAGCCTCCGGCGAATTTCTAGCCTTTGCCGAGGATGTTGGCCGACACAACGCTGTCGACAAAACCGTCGGCCAGCTCATGCAGGACGAGCGCCTGAGCGACGCCAACGTCCTGCTCGTGAGCGGTCGTGTCTCGTACGAGATCATTTACAAAGCCTGCCGTGCGGGACTTCCCTTTGTGATCGCCGTATCAGCGCCTTCCGCGCTGGCCGTACGTACCGCAGAAAAGCAAGGCATGACCCTGATCGGTTTCTGCCGTGGCAGCCGCGCAACCATTTATTCGCGCGCGGACCAGATCACTGACATCGATTGAGGCGACGAGCAACCCGCTCAGGCCGCAATCACACCATGCGGATCGATGACAAATTTCGTCGCCGCGCCCTTATCGAAATCACTATAGCCCTTCGGCGCTTCGTCGAGCGTGATCGTCTGCACATTGACCGCCTTGGCAATCTGAATTTTGTCATACAGAATGGCCTGCATGAGTTGGCGATGATACGTCATGACGGGGCACTGCCCGGTATGGAAAGAATGCGACTTGGCCCACCCCAGACCAATGCGAATGCTGAGCATGCCGATCTTGGCGTTGTCATCGACGCCACCCGGATCGCCTGTCACATAAAGCCCGGGGATGCCGAGACTGCCACCCGCACGCGTGACCTCCATCACGGAGTTCAAGACGGTGGCAGGCGCTTCCGTACCACAGCATGACCCGTGGCCGCGCGCTTCGAAACCGACGCAATCGACAGCGGCATCCACTTCAGGAATACCAATAATCTGGGTAATCTGATCCGCGAGTGAGGCATCCTTCCGAAGATCCACCGTTTCACATCCGAAGCTGGCGGCTTGCGCCAGACGTTCAGGAATCAAGTCGCCGACAATCACGCACGCGGCACCAAGCAGATGACAGGACGCGGCGCAGGCTAAGCCCACAGGGCCAGCGCCAGCAACATAGACGACCGTACCCGGACCGACGCCAGCGGTGACCGCACCGTGGTATCCGGTCGGGAAAATGTCTGATAACAAGGTTAGGTCCTTAATCTTGGCCATGGCCTGATCTTTGTCTGGAAACTTGAGCAAGTTGAAGTCCGCATAGGGAACCATGGTGTATTCAGCTTGGCCGCCGACCCATCCACCCATATCGACATAACCATAAGCCGCACCGGGACGTGCTGGGTTCACATTGAGGCAGATGCCTGTGTTGCGTTCTTTGCAATTGCGACAGCGGCCGCAGGCAATGTTAAAGGGTACGGAAACAATATCGCCCACGGAGATGAATTCCACATCGCGACCACACTCGACCACCTCGCCGGTGATTTCGTGTCCGAGCACGAGCCCTTCAGGCGCCGTCGTCCGACCGCGCACCATGTGCTGGTCACTGCCGCAGATGTTCGTGCTGACGACCTTGAGGATCACACCATGGTCGCATCGCCGCGTTCCCATCGCCAATTCCGGGAAAGCGATATTCTGAACTTCGACAACACCGGGCTTAATGTAAGCAACGCCTCTGTTTCCAGCCATAATTTACCTCTTACTGCTTTTGGTTCAAATCGACGTTCATGACGCCCTTAGAGGAATCGATTAAAACGGGCACACCCATTTCTGTCAACCACTATGGGGATTGGACTCACTTACGTAGGGAGAACCACCGTGCGCATCTGTTTCAATCGCAATCATAATCCTGCTCGTAATCTTAATCGATTATGATTACGAGCAGGACTACGATTATGAAAAGGGAATGAGGCTGCCCGGTTTTGGTGGACACGTCTTTCTCTTAGCACGAAGGGATTTGGGAACCGTGATTTATGCCAGAAAGATCCGGCGGAGGCCCGCCGGGCTCCAAAACTGGAAAGCTTAAGTCAGTTCTCAGTGAAAAGTCCGAGGTGAAAGATTCCCCCCTGGAGCCCGGCGGGCTCCGCCGATTTTCTCCTCGCGCTTCAGTTCGCTGTCATTAAGAGTGCGGTGTGTCCACCAAAACCGGGCAGCCTCAGAACCATTGCACTATGATCTTGCACTTGAGACGTTTCACGGAGAAGAGTGGTGCATGACAATCGAAGCCTTACACCCCTACGACGTTCAATGCCATATATTGACGGCTGCGCCTGTTCTTGAAATGGAATCGCTCAAGACGACGTTTTCGAACACAGACGCGCTTCACTTCCGTCAGACATGGAATGCACAGTCATGCCCGGCCTTTCGACCCGCTCGCGTTTGGACACGCTGGCATGCGACTACATTGATGGTTTTTGCCGAATTGCACGATGACCACATTTCAAACCCGGCACGTGGGCACAATGCCCTGGCCTACGAACAAGGCGATGTGTTTGAAATGTTCTTCTGCCCTGCTGGGCAGGATGCCTATTACGAAATTCACATCGGCCCGAGCGGTCAATTGCTACAATTGCGGTTCCCCCACGCAGGGGCTGCGCGTGATCCCGAATTAACAGCAGACGGCATTCCGCCAGCGTGGTTCATCGAAGCGCCGATCGTGGATTTTCAAACATGGGTTGATCCGTCGCGGAAGCGATGGCACGTCTACGCAGAAATACCATTGAACACGATTCAGGAAAGCACACCAGTGACCGAAGGCGACCAGTGGAAATTCAGCTTCTCGCGCTACGACTATTCACCATCATCACCGCAGCCCGCGTACAGCTCAACATCGCCACACCGCGAACTCGACTATCACCGCATCCACGAGTACGGCACGCTGACGTTCAATGCGACGTAGGGATTACCGCCCGACCTCGACGGCACCGTTGCCCGCGATCGCGTTTCAGCTTATTGCGTTAATTGCATATCGCATAGGGCGCGATAGCTGCCGTCGGCGGCATAGAGTTCGTCATGGGTGCCGCGTTCAACGATGCGCCCCCCCTCGACAACCAGAATCAGATCCGCATTGCGCACGGTGCTGAGACGATGCGCAATGGCGAAGACGGTACGTTCCTTCATCACGCGTGTGATGGCTTCCTGCACGAGTTGCTCCGTGACCGTATCCAGCGCACTCGTCGCTTCGTCTAGGATCAGGATCGGCGGGTTACGCAGAATCGCACGCGCCAGTGCAACACGCTGTTTTTCGCCACCACTCAACAGAAATCCTTTTTCACCAACAATGCGATTATAACCATCGGGGTCGGCACTGATAAACATATCCGCATTGGCCTCACGCGCGGCCGCCTTCACGGCATCCATATCGACCGTTTCAGCCCCATAGGCAATGTTGTTCGCAATGGTGTCGTTGAAGAGAATCGTATCTTGCGTGACCACCCCAATGAGTTTACGCAGATCCGCGATTTTCATATCACGCAGGTCCACGCCATCGAGCAGGATGCGTCCAGCTGTTGGGTCATAAAAGCGCGCCAGCAAATTGGCCATGGTGGATTTTCCTGAGCCCGTTTGACCAACAATCGCAATGACCATGCCTTTCGTGATGTCCAGATTGATATCACTCAGCACCGGCGCTCCTTCAACGTCATAGGCAAAGCCGACATTCTCAAACTGAATGCGATTCTCAAACGCGGAGACAGGCACGGGCTTTTCAGCTTCAGGAATAATGGTGCTCGTATCCATCAGTTCAAAAATGCGCTCGAGGGCGGCCGCACCGCGCTGCAGATTGGAATTCAGGTTCGCGAGCTGCTTAATGGGGCGATAGGCCACCACCGCGGCCATGCAAATCGGAACGATTTGGAACAGCTCAATATTGCGAGCATAACAGAACACCAAAAAGGCGACCGCCATGACAATCCCCAAGCCCTCCATCATCGGCGTCATCATCAACTCGGCGCGCAAGGCCTTAATACTGGATCGAAAATAGCCTTCGTTCATCTTTGCGAAACGTTGTGATTCCTTCTTCTCCATGGCATACGCCTTGACGACGCGAACGCCAGTAAAGTTTTCGTGCATACGCGAGACGAGGTCGGAAACACGCGACAAGGCCTGACGCGTGTGACGTTTCACCTGAAGCCCCAAAATAACAACGGGCACGATGCATATTCCGTAAACAAAGAGCATCATCAGAATGAAACCACCCATCTCGTGTTGATGCGAAAACATGAACACGAAAATCATGGCGGCAGTGATTTCGAGCGGCGCACGCACAAGCTGTGCGGCGGTGCTGTACACCGTATGCTCCACGATCACGGCATCGTTGGTACAGCGGCTGATAAGCTTGCCGATGTCGCATCCGCCAAAAAAGGCGAGCGACTGATGCTGCAGGTGCGAAAAGAGGTCATCACGCAAATCGCGAATCACGCGCGCCCCGACCCAACGCATTAAGTAACGGTTTAAATAATTGGCAAGCAGCCAGATCAGCGCAACGACAGGGATAAAGGCCAGCATCAGCACCATGCCTTGCCACGTCAGCGTGCCGTCGTCTTTGGTCAGCGTGACGCCGAGTTTGTCGGCCCATTTCTGAGCTTCAACAATTTCGCTTGGGACGACGGTTGCATCAACATCGCGGTTGTCCGGTGCTTCCACCGCCACAGGAATGGCCGCGTTCTGGCCGAATGGTTTCAGAATACGGGGAGACAGTGTGAGCAGGCTAAATACCGACCCGGCGAACATCAGCCCCGCAATGATGGCAACGGTCAGCCGCAAGGTGTACGGGCGCGTGTAGCGCAACAAGCGCCGATAGCTACTCCAGGCTGTTCGCTGTTTAGTTGAGCTCATTGACCCAGCGATTCGAGGTAGCGTTCCGCTTCCAGCGCAGCCATACAACCGGTTCCGGCAGCCGTTACAGCCTGTCGATAAACGTGGTCCTGTACGTCGCCCGCTGCGAAAACACCTACCGCATTGGTTTTTGTGTCGTCCGTCACAATGAACCCGCGCTCATCCATATCAATGTGTCCCTTAAAGGGCTCGGTGTTGGGCTTGTGCCCAATGCCGACAAACATGCCCGATACAGCAAGCTCGCTGAATTCACCCGTCTTGAGATTTTTCAGTTTCAGGCCGGTCACTTCGCCTGCGTCCACGCCAAGCACTTCTTCGACGCCCGAGTCCCAGATGAAATCAATCTTCTCATGCTCGAGCGCACGCTGCGCCATGATTTTTGAGGCGCGCAGTTCGTCGCGGCGGTGCACAATCGTCACCTTCGATGCCAGACGAGCGAGGAACAGGGCTTCTTCCATAGCGGTATCGCCACCACCGATGACAGCCAGCGGAACATCGCGAAAAAAGGCCCCGTCGCAGGTGGCGCAGGCCGACACACCGCGCCCCATCAGCTTGGCCTCACTTTCGAGTCCCAGATAAAGTGCACTGGCGCCCGTGGCAATGATCACCGTTTCGGCCAGAATTTCTTCGCCGCTCGACAGGGTCAGCTTGTTGGGGCGACCACTGAAATCACAGTCGGTCACGTCGCCACGCTGATAGCGTACGCCGAAGCGTTCGGCCTGCTTACGCATAATGGTCACGAGTTCCGTACCATCAATACCCTCTTCAAAGCCGGGATAATTCTCAACTTCCGTGGTCGTGGTGAGCTGCCCACCCGGCTGAATGCCTTCAAGGACGAGTGGCGCGAGATCCGCACGTGCTGTATAGAGTGCTGCCGTCAATCCGGCTGGTCCGGTACCTATAATAACCACTTTTTCCATGAAACTGTTCTCCAAATCACTGAATCTGACGTTGATTGATGCTCGCGCGAGCTGTCTCGCCTCCCACAATGGAACGGTCACTATCAGCTTTTGGACACCTGACGGTCAAGACAGGAAGCGGTTCAGCCTGCATTCGCTCAAGCTTTTTCTCGGCAGGATGCGGGCAGGTGCTTCCTGGAAAGTCAAGCAGGCCAAGACGGCACGTGTAACCAGCGGGGTATCAAGCCTGACGAACAGCAGCTACTCTTCGGGCCCATTGTCAGGGCCGATCCCCCTGTCCACAAGCTCGCGTGGTGCGACGGGCGGGTTGGGACCGGTCAGGTCGTGTGGCGATGTGGCCCGGCGCTGAACCCGAGGGGCAACAGGCGCAACCGCCTGCGCATTCACAGAAGAAGTTTTTTGCGCCGCTCGCGCCTGTTGCTGCCGGCTGTAGAGCAGAATGCCCCCGACCAGAATCGCAGAAAAAATCCAAATCAGATGCGTAACCGATAAACCGTTTTTTGAATTGCTCACAATACCCCGTCTATACGCGCCGCAAGGGAATCCCACTGTGCGACGCTATCCTATAATTCCGACCAGTCCGTAAACGTAAAGTTGACATCAATCAGCGGGCAGGCCGGTGGCGCCTTGCCATGGGTCGGGCTGAAGCGCACGTCGTAAACGTAGTCTTTTGTAAATCCGGACCTTGGCCCGCCGCCACCGAATGTGCCGACGGCACCACGCCAGTTTTGAATAATGCCACCGTAGAGGTGTAAATTGCCCTTGTAGTTTCCTTGACTGTAGTCCTCAACGAAAAAGCGGCCATCGAGGCTGTACGGGTCGCCCTCGCCGACGCCCGTCAAAGCGCCGGTAGCCATGATGCTTGCGTGAATTGTCCGATCCCCCGACGCGTAAGGGTCATCATTGGCCACGATAATGTCGCTGCCCGAGATGAGCGCCGACATGACGTCAGATGCTGGGTTCGTATAGGCGTAACCCGTGCCTTTTTCATCCGTATACGTATAATCCCCAGTAAGCGTCATGTCGCCTTCGGTCACCACCGTCAAGCCCATCGAGAGTTGGCCTTCAATGGACGCCGTGCCAATCTCGCCCACAATCGTCGCGTTTGTATCGGGCACCCAAACTTGTTCGGTATAGTTGGTGGTGATTGTCGTCAGATTACTACTCGTCAAGGTGACCATGTTCGACTCGCTCTGCCATGTGTAATAATTGTGTGGTTCAACATAGGCCAGCGCCCACGGCCAGCCGCTTTTTGCCTTGGCAATGTATTCGTAGTGCGCATCGAGTTTTTCGTCCGTCGAGATGACCTCGGCGACATCCTGATACTGGAATGACGAGACATATCTGTACCCTTGCCCATAATGGTAATAGCGCATCCAGTATTGCCCTTGACTAGGGCGCCACCTAAAACTGGTGAACACGAACCAACTGTTGCCCTGCCTGTACCAGCCAGCGGGGGGTTGCCACCCAGTGCCAGGCACGGCGATAGCAGCACTCCAAGCACCGGCCACCAACTGCGTTGAATAACTCGGCACCCAGACCTCCACCTGCTCCGTAATCTGCGTCGACATCCACGAGCCCCCTCCCGGATCGGACACCAAACTGTTCTCCACGTAGATGATATTATTGTTATTTTCGCCGATCGTATAGCTGTTCGTGGTGCCCCTATTCACAACCGTCACCACGTCACCATTGACGTCGATGTCGGCGTTTCCCGACACAACAATCCCTTGCACCGCGGCATTATTTTTGAGCTGCGAAAAGTCGATCTGGTCGAGAGGAATCGTTGTCACCTGTTGCGGAAGCCCCTGATCATACACGGGGTTATTGTTGTAGCTGCCGTGCTCCACGATATTACCCACAAGCGAGACATCGCCACGAAAAATTGGGGACCCTGCAATATAGATATCGTCGTTACAGTGCACAGGCCCAGATATTTCGTCCCCCGTAATTAGCCAAATGGACGACCCCGGTGTGCCGTCAGCGTTAGGTGAGTTAAAATAGTTCGCAAAGTAGGCCCACTTGGACCAATAGCCCTGCGCCAAACCCGACAAGACAACGGAACGCGTCACCTCGCCTACCGTACCCACAGCTTCAATACGATCGCCTACCAGCTCGTAGGAATAATTGTGTCCATTGATGGCACCACTGCCTGTTGAAGCCAGGCCCAGCCCAGAAGCTTTGGAATACGCAATTTTCGCCACGGCAATTTCTGCACCGCCCTCGGCAATACCAAGCGCCTCTTCCCACTGAATGGAACGTACTGCCAGCTTATATTGAAAGATACCCTGTTGAAGCCCCAGCGTCAGCAGGGTGGTAATGATAAAGCTTACAATTAGAACGGTCACCAACGCGCTGCCGTTATTACCTCGTTCATCTGTTTCTTGTGTTTTCATGTGCGGTTCCTCATGGCGACCCATGTCACAAGTCGCGTAATCCCCTCCGTTTCATTGTCAGGAGAGAAGTTCAGTGTCAGGTCAACTTTTAAGGTTCCCGGCCTTGAAGACTCAAACGAGAACAGAAGCCGCGAAACATTGTCGCAAATCTCATCCCCGCTCTGATTGATGACCGATCCCGAACCGTCATGCATAATGAATAAGTTATTGGTTCCGTACACATAGTCGATTCGACTGGGAAGCCCTGCGACTTCAGAAATAACCACCGTCGGATTAACCGCCCGCCACTCGGCCATTCGCAGACCCGGCTTGGCGTACGCCCCACTTACAATTTTTTGCATAGCGTTCGAAGCACTCCGGGCGCGTATCAGTTCAAGATCGGCTGCTGTCCACATACGCTTACAGGTGAGCAGTGCCGCGATTGCCGCAATGACGACAAGGCCGGTTAGCATTGTCGAAACCATGACTTCGATCAGCGTAAAGCCGTTCGTCGAACGATCATCTATTTGTCTTTTCATCGAGACAGTCACTCCTCTAACGATCCATTCCTAATGCAATAACGGTGCTCATCTCCGCCAGCTGCGGGGTATAGCCGCCTAAGCTTCGCTCGTCCCAAACCACCCTGTAGACGACGGTCTTGTATCTGGCCCCCAATCCCAAATCGGTCTCGACCACCGTATAGGTCGAGGTGTAATTGACATTCAGTATCTTGCCGCCGACCGACACGATGTAGGGCACGTCCGATGGCATATTCGTATGCGTAAACCCCGTATCCAGAGCAGAATCCGCGTAGCCAAAACTTGCGCGCAGGGCCTCGACGTTGGACCGGCACATCTGGAGAGCATGCACACGATGGGAGGCCGCGCGCCCCAGATATCTCGCCTGTAGCAAGCCGGCCATCGCCCCGCCGACCACCATCGACAGCAACATGCTGGCCACAACAACTTCAATAAGCGTCATGCCACTGTTGCGCCGCGCGGCCTTTTCTGTGGTTAAATTTTTAGTATTCACATGCATTTCGTGTAACCGCCCCCCCCCCCATATCTTAGAAATTGCGTCATCTTTGCATTCCTCGAGTCGCACCAGACGTCAAAGCATACTACATGCCAGAAAGACGACTATGGTCCAATTTTAGTGCGTTATGCTCAAGATTATATCTATTTTAAGCAGATAGTAGAAGGACACTAATTCTCAGATGTGCGAACAACCTTGCTTTCCGTAAGAAATGGCGACACCGCAGTAAGAAATGGCGACACGGCAATAGAAAATGGCGACACCGCAATAAGAAAAAAACCATCTCCATCAACATTCATGTCATCACGATGCGCCGCACACCCAGAACCTCTACGAAATACCCATTACACATGGAGCGCCTCCGTGACCCCATCCGCAAAACTATTGACGAGCGAATTGTCAGAGATTCTGCCAATGTGACCCATGGTGCATCTCTGGGACGCGACACCACCATGGTACAGATCGATTTGAAATAGATTCAGTGCAGAACCTAACAAAAAGGACAAACGGTAATGACGCGACTATCCATAGTGACGTTACTTCTGCTCCTTATGTCACCTAGGGGCGTTCAGGCACAAGAGCCAGTCTTAATGCCGCTCTTCAACGGAAAAGACTTCAGCGCGTGGCAGGAGCCCAAAGACAACATCTGGTGGACGATCAAGGACGAGATCCTGACGGCGCAGAGCGACCCCCAAAAACATGGGTCGATCCTATGGACCACGGCGACATACCAGAATTTCGTCATTCAACTTGATTTTCGTTTCGGCGAAGGCACCGTGGACTCTGGCGTTTTCCTGCGTACCGAGAACCAGCAGATTCAGATCGGCATTTCAGGATCCAAGAAACGCGACATGACTTGCTCTCCGTACATTCCAGGCAAAGGCTATCCGGTCGAAGCCGAGGGCATCGAGGCGCTTCTAAAACCCGACGACTGGAACACCATCCGGATCAAAGCCGACGCAATGGTTTACTCGGTATGGCTGAATGGCGAGCAGGTACTCACCTACGAATCGCCTTCCGCGATCGTACAGGGCCCCATTGGCCTGCAACTGCACCCCGGTAAAAAGATGCGCATTGATTTCCGCAACATCACATTCGCCGAACTGCCAGCGACACCCACCAAGACGGAATGACCCAAAGCAGAGCGCGCGTGACTGCGCATGACACTCCTAATGCGATCGGGAGGACTCGAAAGGAGTATTACATGAGCAACGTTATCGTGTTAGGCGCCAGCGCCAAACCGGAGCGATACGCGAACCAGGCCGTCCGACTGCTTGTCAAACATGGGCACACCGTCATTCCCGTGCACCCCGCGACGCAAACGATTGAGGGGTTGCCCGTTGTGGCTCGACTGGAGGATGTGAACGAAACGGTGGACACGCTAACGGTCTACGTTGGCCCCGACATATCAACTCGCATGGAACAAGCCATCGTCAATCTCCACCCGAGCCGTGTCATCTTCAACCCCGGCACAGAGAACCCCAAACTGGCAACCAAGCTCGCCGCCGCGGGCATCCACGTCGAAACCGCCTGCACCTTAGTCCTGCTCAGGACGGACCAGTTTTAGATCGTTGCGCTGGGCCCAGAATGCCGGTCTAGTTTAAGGGATTCCAGCATGGTTCCTTTTGCTCTTAAGAATTTCACAGAAGGACACGAAGGAAAGAACCCTCCTTTGCGCTCCGCGCTACGGCGGGCAAGCCGGCGGAGCGCGCTGGCAGCAGTGGTTGTGCCTTTCCGTCCTTCGCGACCTTCTGTAAATGGTTTTAAAATTTAATGCCGAAACCGCTTAAAAGAGCAGCATTCGGGCCAGACCGTAACGTTCGTTTTTCTGAAAGTACGGCCTGTTCTGCCCGAGCTTGCGAGGGCGAACTGGCTGCGTTTTAGAGCCTGCTCTGCTGTTGGGCCATTTCCCCACTCGTCGCAAGCTCCTCGCTCGAGAAAAGGCCCTACTTTGGGACGGGCCAGAATGCTACTTTGAGGGGTGTCCACTTTTTATATTGTTCAGACCGAAAAGCCATCCGCAAAACAGCTTTAACTGACTTTTCGCAGGTAGAATCGCAAATTCGTGCCCACATGCAGAAATCGGTTTAGCAACCGGCTTGCGAAGGACTCGGAGAGCATGTCTTTTCGGCTGTATGTATACAGATTCTCGATGTTGAACCCATTGCTTTCAAACAACACACGCATGCTCTTAATGGTCGGAAGGAAAAGATGGTCGGGGGTCTTTTCCGGCCCCCACTTTCCTTTTCTTACCCCGATGCGACTAAGCCAGCGTTTAAAAATCCGGGTCAGTGATTTTCCATGTGGCACGCAGACGATCAGCAGACCATCATCTTCCAGCAATGTAGCGGCCGTGCTAATCCATTCGTTTGGATTGGGGATATGTTCAATCACGTGACTGAGATGGATGCAACTAAACCGTTGCGATGTCACCGTCGGAAGGTCCTCATAGCGCTCCTCAAAGACGGTGACACCAAGGTTCTTACGGGTGTATTCGGCCATTTTGGATGAGACTTCAACACCACAAAGCGTCGTGTAGGCATCTTTGGCAGCGTACAGAAAATCCCCCATCGCGCAGCCAACGTCGAGCATGGCCGAGCGTTTCGAATCAAACGTAAGCAGCTCGCCAACTTCGCCACGGAAGTTTTCGATGTGTCGGTCCGCGTACTTGTGATCATCACGTAAGAGGTGGTAATCCGAGTAGGCGGCCTTCAGAAAGTGTTCATCATAGGTCGGACGTGGGCGCCCATACAACAATCCACAGCGCGCACACAGCACGTTCGTGTATTGCTTTCGGTTGCCGTATCGTTCGACGACAACATGGTCCTCATCCCCACATACAGGGCAAGGCGGTGCCTCCCATGCGTGAGGAATGTATTCCGGCTTCTGTTTAGTCGTTGTCATTGCGCTGCCTGCCTAAACGAACAAGTTGTGTTTCGAATTATCAGGTCGTGTCGCCTTTACGGTGGAACCCCGACCAAAACAGACCCCCACGCAACGGATAGTTCTAAGTGGCAACATGCGAAGCGTCGAGAACAACTTTAGCGCAGTATGGCGGCTGGGCGAAGAAATAGTGACCCCGGATCACCAATCCAGAAAATGCTGCCGTGACAGGCGCCGCGAAAAGTAATACTGATATAAACATCGTATGACAGAATGGTACTACGCAGAAGATGGCCAGCAACAGGGCCCGGTTCCTCAAGATCGCATTGTCGAGATGCTGCGGTCAGGGACGCTTGCCGCCGACGCCCTTGTCTGGACGGAGGGAATGGGCGCGTGGGCACCCGCCAGCAAGACAGAGACTCTTGCCGAACCGGATGTGTCGCCGCCAGACATCCCTGGGCCAGAGCCGGAAACGTCGGACGCGCCTGAAACGACCATAACGGGCCCCTTGTTTCTACACGTGAGCATGACGCGCCTGATCTTTATGTCCGTCGTCTCGATGGGCCTATATCAGGCGTACTGGATCTACAAAAACTGGCGCTTCCTGAAGGACCGTGATGGCCTCCAGATCCAACCCTTCTGGCGCGGCTTTTTTGGGTTGTTCTTTATTTACAGCATTTTCAAAACCATCCGAGAGGATGAACAGCTGAACCGCATTGAAAAAGCGACATTTCCGGCCGGCGCCCTTGCTGTTGCCTGGATCGCCCTGACGTTGCTGGCCAATTCACTGAGTCGGGCCGCAGACGATGGCATCAGCGCCTTGGGAATGCTGGTCGCGTTTCCCCTGTTTCTTTTTTTCGTACCTGTGCAGGACTACATCAACCGCGTGAATGCCAAGTTGACGCCGCGACCGGAGCACACGCCGTGGACGACAGGCCACATGGTCTGCCTGTTTATTGGCATCCTTTTCTGGGGATTCGCATGTCTCGGCGTCATGGCGCCGCCACAATAGTCCTATATGATTCCTTGGGGTTTAAGGCCTCTTCCAGGATCACGCCTTCGGAATACCAGGCAAACCACCCATGCGACAGACGTGTTGAAAATGCTTTTTCTCGACGGGCTGTACGGATAAACGTGACCCGCGGCGAATCACCATCATGTCCTCCAACGCAGGGTCTTCCTTCATGTCTGCCAAACTGGCAATCTCAGGAAAATGGCACACATAATCAACATCCACCATCATCCAGACAGGTTTCTCCGGCGTGCTGCGTGCATCAAAATATTTTGAACCCTTCTTCCACGCAAAATGATCCGGATACGCTTCTGCACTCACACGCCCGACGCCGACGGCGCCCGTTGGTTTGGCGTTGGAATGATAGAACAGAACAAGGTCACCAACCGACATATCATCGCGCATGATATTGCGAGCCTGATAATTGCGCACCCCTTCCCAAGGAGTTGTGCCGGTCTTTTTCAAGTCATCTAGGGAATAAACCGACGGTTCACTTTTCATTAACCAAAATGCCATTTTGTCTCCTTTATTAAATCCTCGCGAAAGATAACACAGGTAAAAAACCACGTCCATCGCGATGCCCACCACCCACACAGGGCAAACGCATCTAATTACATGTTGTGGTGACCGGCTCTGAAGTAGGGCCTTTTCTCGAGCGAGGAGCTTGCGACGAGTGGGGAAATGGCCCCTTGTGCGTGGCCTGGGTCAAAACAGTTCGCCCTCGCAGGCTCGGGCAGAACAGGCCGTACTACCGGCACAATGCCACAAGAACAGTTTAGATGCGTTTGCCCTGACCACCCACGCCAGCCGGATTGACGCCCCAAGAACGTTCTGATATACATGCATTTCAACATTCGATTCATCGCAAGGTCGATCGGTCTGTTGCTAGCGAATCGGCCATATGCCGCGCGATTGAGGGAGCTCCACATGCAGTGGTATTACATGAAAGACGGTCAGCAGACCGGCCCGTTTGACGACAAGGCCTTCAATGTG
>JBLHHU010000065.1:0-14404 GCA_047615735.1 Kiritimatiellia bacterium
ACACGCGTACTTCTTCGAGCCGTCCAGGGACGCTCGCCAAGTTTCCCAAAGCCTCAACGGCGACGTCCAGAGATATGCCAAGGCGCCCACACGCGGCGATGGCGGCCAATGCGTTACTGACATTAAACTTGCCGTGTAACGTCAGAAAAACGTCGCATTCACCCCACGGTGTTGACACAAGGAACCGGCTGCCACCAAACCGTAACTGCACGTCGCTCGCGCGAACATCGGCATCCGGATGAACACCATAGGTCAGACACTTCTCAGCCATTTCTGGGGCATAGGCCAACTGCTCACCCCAGCGATCATCGATATTCACAATCGCCGCGCCCATTTTTCCACACGCTAACGTTTGCGTAAAGAGCGTGCGTTTGGCGGAGAAGTAGGCATCCATGGTTTCGTGATAATCGAGATGTTCCGGCGTCAGGTTCGTAAAGATGGCGGCATCAAACTCGATTCCCTGCGTGCGCTTCTGCACGAGTGCGTGGGAGGAAACTTCCATGACGGCAGCGTGGCACCCCTCTTTGACCATTTGGGCCATCATCGATGCGATGGCAGGCGCCTCCGGTGTGGTTCGTGTCGCCGGAATCGTTCGATCCCCCATTTCATATTGAACCGTCGACAGCAGTCCGGTGCGTTGCCCAGACGCCTCAAGGATGGCACGCACCATGAATGCCACCGTGGTTTTCCCATTGGTCCCCGTCACGCCGATGGTCTTCAACGCTCGTGAAGGATGATTAAAGAACGAACACGCCAGCGCAGCCAAGGCCTCTCGCCCATCCGCCACTTGGATCATCGGCACGGCCACGTGCGGATCCGGAGCCAACTCACTGATCACCGCCACAGCTCCTCGCTTTACGGCGTCATTAACAAAGTCGTTTCCGTTGTGGTTAACGCCCGACAACGCAACATAGAGATATCCTGACCGCACAAGACGTGAATCCCATGTCAGCCCTGTGACGGTTGCCTTGCCGCCGACGTGCTTGTCCGACTGACAATGCGCATCCGTGAGCAGGGTAGCCAATTCCAGATCAGGCATCGCTCCACCTCGTGTCAAATTCAACAGCATACTTGGACATATCAGACCCATAATTTGCTTCAGCGCCCCGCAAGCTTGAAATGGTTCGACGCAGGAACGTCCATGCGACGTACGGCGTACTCAGCAATTTTTTGAAACGCAGGTCCCGCAACGCGGCCGCCTGTGTGAATAGGCTGCGGATCGTCCACAACAACGATGATGCTAAGCTCGGGCGATTCGGCAGGCAGAAACCCAACAAATGATGCGATGTGATTGACTGAAGAGTAGCCACCTTTGACGGCTTTCTGCGCCGTCCCTGTTTTTCCGGCCACCGTGTAGCCTTCAACGCGTGCACGTCGTCCTGTGCCGCCCTTCTCGGTGACACGCGCCAACAATTGACGCATCAATGCCGCATTGCGACTCGAAACAGGGCGTGACAAGGGCTCCGGTTTCCCCATATGCAACACGGTGCCGTCTTTGGCGTGGGCCTCGGCAACCACGTATGGCCTCATCAGGACACCGTCATTGGCAATGGCACTATAGACACCCAGCATTTGCATTGCGGATACGGCAACACCCTGACCAATGCACATCCGACTACCGCTGACCTTCGACCACTTACGAACGGGATGTAAAATGCCGGCCTCTTCGCCCGGCAGATCGAGACCCGATCGCTGCCCGATGCCGAAGGCGCGCATATAGCTATAGAACAGCCGATCACCCAGCATGAGTTCCAATTTGGCTGACAGAATGTTGCTCGATTTTTTAAGACCATCCGCGACGCTAAGAATACCGTATGGGTGATAGTCGCGTAGCGGTCGCCCTGCGTGCATCCACGTGCCGTACTCGCAGTCGATTTTCGTATCAGGAGTAACACGTCCTTCTTCCAACGCGGCGGCGAACACAATGGCCTTAAAGGTCGAGCCGGGTTCAAACGTATAGCCGATCGCACGATTCAGACGGGCGTTTGCATCGGACGATGTAAACATGTTCAGGTCGTAGGACGGGCGTGACGCCATGGCGACAATTTCACCCGTGCGTACACGTTGAACGATGGCCCAAGCCCCTTTTGCGTTGTGCTCCGCCACGACCTCATCCAGGACGTCTTCCACGCGGCATTGCACGAACCGATCAATGGTCAGCGAAATATTGGCGCCTTCCATCGATGGGATATAGCGTCCGCGCTGCGTGTATAGTTCCTGACGCAACGCATTTTTTCGGCTTTCGAGAATACCGGGGCAACCGCGCAAGAAAACATCCATCTTCTGCTCAATGCCGGCGCTTCCATCACCATTGTAGTTTACGAATCCCAACACGTGACACAGGAAATCGCCATGTGGATAGTAGCGCACATTGGTCTTTTCAAAGAACACGCCCTTGAGTTCACGTGCTTCGACCTTGGCGGCCAAATCGGGATGCACTTTCGTTGCGATCCTGGCATAGCGGCTTCCTGGCACACTCAACTTGCGTTCGATGCGATCCGTATCAAGATCAAGATCCTCTGCCAGTGACGCGGCAACCGCTTTGATAAGGCTGTTGCTCACCAGAGCCGATGGGTCCGCACAGATGTCGCGCCCAACGATGTCCATCGCAAGGATGCTCGCATCCCCATTGCGGTCGCAAATTTTTCCGCGCTCGACGTCCAGTTTGGTCGTAAACGTTCGGTTCGCGACGATGGTTTCACGTGCATGCGCATCGGTCAGAATGTGCAAATGAACCAGACGCATGCACAGCGTGAGCAGGACAAGAAACATAACGCCACCACAACAGGTGAACCGTAATCGCATGCCCCGTTCATTCATGACATCAACGTCCTCGACTCAAACTTGCAACTTCCCCACGCATCAACGACCGATCGAAAACCGCGCCGAAAACTTCATCTTCTGACAAACGGACGATCAAACGATCATCCGGCCAGATCATATCGATCCGATGCCGCGTGAGCGCCGCTTCGATGCGATGCGGAAACAACATGCGGGCCCAACGCGACTCTGCGCGACCCAATGCCTGTAAGAGTTCCCGGCGTTCTTGCTCCAGTTGGGTCACTTCGCCGCCGAGCGCCTGATAACGCGAGTTCAGTCCAATGATCACAACAACCATGGTGGCGATCACAATGATCGGCGCCGCGATAGGTCCTAGGGTGGCCTTCTGCTGTGTTCGTTTTCTGTTTCGTGTACTACGCGCCATGATGCCCTCGTGCCGCCCCGGCCATTTCCTTGTCGGTCAAATCTGTGACGCGCTCCGCCGCGCGGCATTTCGCTGATCGTGATCTCGAATTTCGTTGTATTTCCTCGTCCGTGGGAACGCGCGGTTTGCGTGTGACACGGCGCACACACGGCGTTTCACCACGCCACGCTTCGCCACCGGCATGCAGCGACTCCCAAGTTCCTTCATGACGTCGCATAAAACGCTTCACGATGCGGTCCTCGAGGCTATGGAAACTGATCACGACAAGACGCCCACCCACCTCGAGCAGGTTCAACGCACCATTCAAACCGTCCTCCAACGAACCCAATTCGTTGTTCACTTCAATGCGCAGTGCCTGAAAAACGCGTGTCGCCGGATGGTTCTTTCCCCCGCGGCCAACCACGCGTGACACGATCTCAGCCAGTCGCGCTGTTGTGACGATCGGCGCCACGTCACGTTCGCGAACAATCGCTCGGGCCACGCGCATCGCATGGCGCTCCTCGCCGTATTCCCGAAATATCCGACACAACTCTCGTGCATCCGCCGAATTCACGATGTCGGCTGCTGTCATGGGTCCATTTGGGTCCAGACGCATATCCAACGGGCCGTCATGGCTGAAACTCAATCCACGCTCAGGGTCGTCGAGCTGCGTAGAGGAAATGCCGAGGTCCATCAGCACACCGCTTATTTTTTGTAGTCCTGCTGTTTTCATCAAAATCTCAATATCTGCAAAGTTTCCCTGTACCAACGTGCAACGCGCATCGCCACCCATATCCGGTTCGCCCGCCAATCGCGCCAGCGCCGATGGATCGCAGTCGATTGAAAGCACGCGCCCCGTGGGGCCCAAATGCGACAGAATCGCGCGGGAATGCCCTCCAGCCCCGGCTGTACCGTCGACATACACTCCGTCCGAGCGTATGGCGAGCAACTCGATCGCCTCGTCCAACATCACCGAATGATGCATAGCTCATCCTTCTACCAACCTCACCCCAACGCGCATTCCGCGTCAGAAAACTAAATCCCAATATTACGTAGCGCCTCTTGCAGACCAGATGGATCAATGGCCTCTTCGACGGGTCGTGTTTCTGGGCTCCATACTTCGAAAGAACCCAACGCGCCAACCAGCACCACTTGCGTACTCACTCCAGCAAATTCAAGCAGGCGGTCACTGATGCGGATGCGCCCTTGGCTGTCCCATGTCAGAACATCAGAAACGCGTCCAAGTTGCCGCTGCGCTTCATTTGCAGCCTTGTCACCCATCGGCTTCTGCCGCAAACGCTCCAGTTTTAATGCCATTTCCCGTGCCGGCAGCACCTTCAGGCAGATTTCATTGAAATCAGGAAAGACATACAGACTGCGCGGATTTCCAATCATGGCCCGCCAGACGGAAGGAATCGTCACACGCTTCTTTGTGTCCAGGCTTCGCGGGTATTCACCTACGAACATTCCCAGACCACTGACTTCGTCCTCTAAATTTGTTGGCGGTTCTTGCATGCACTCTCAACCATTTGTATGTACTGAGTCGACACTATCCCCCACACCTCCCCACCTGTCAACACCTCAAAATCAAAAATTCAGCATTTTGTTAATATTCGACAGGGAAATGACCCAAACGTCCTGTTCTCGGCTCATTTTGGTCGTTTTCGCGGTTATGAACCGACTGCAGAAGCTAAATTCTGTCCATTTGAGCCATTTTCGAGCCCAAATGGCGCTAGCGCACTTCTAGGCAGGAAGCCCAGTTGTGGTGATTTTAGCCGAAAAAAGGAGATTTACCACCCGCTACGCTTGAGACGGTGGCGTCCTGATTCGGAGTTGTCACCTGAAGAAGATGAATATCCAACAGCCAACACTCAAATCCAATGACCAAGGGGGAGGAGCCCATTGGCTCTGCAGTGAGTCGTTGGACTCAAATTGACAGGAAGGGCTCGAGCGCTTCCTTTCCTTCGTGCCTCAATCCCGCGAAGACGCATTCGCGTCAACTTAAGGGATTGCCGTATGCGTTTTTGGCCTGAAAGGCCTGTATATACTAGCTCGGGCACCGCCCTTGTTATAACTCACATTTTTCACTAGAATCCCATAGGGCCAAAAATTGGGCACGAAAGCAGCGTCTTTCCTAATGTTTCTGACGCCATGTGCCAAGGCTGCATTGCATAAATTCCCGTCCCTGAAGAAGATAATTCACACCCGCTTCCTACTTCGCCCTCGCTCCGCTCTTGGCTACGAAGGACAGGACGCTTGAGTTCACAGAGGTACAGAGGAGAGAAGAGGGTGACATCTTTCAAGAGAATCAGCCCCCGGGGTAGCCCGGTGGTTGATTCTCTTGATTTCTTCTCCGTGCCTCTGTGAACTCAAGCGAAGCGGGTGTTAAATCTTTTCTTTGGCCTATGGGATGCTAGTGCACATTTTTCGGAATCTTGATAAGGAGTGCGGCGGCAGAGGGCGAGGATAACGAGCCCGGCGACGCCGCTTTTGCAGAGCCCTAGAGGCACGACCGGATCTTCGCCCACGTTTCGCCTTATGAAAGTACATATTCGTTCAACACAGCCCCTGAAGAAAAGCGGTGTCGCCGGGTGAGCTTGCCCCGAACCTGAGCCTCGTTCCTCGGCGCGATACGGGGCAAGCTCACCCTCTGCCACCGCACGCCAAGTGTTTTGTCAAAACAGAATACTTTCTGCACTATGGGCGGCACGATGGCGCTAAGTTGACGCGCATGCGCGAAGGCGGGAGGGTGGAGAATATCTGAGGATTTCGGCGAGAGGATTGCGTAAGCCTATTTAGCGAACGCTTGCGCCGCTAGGCAGGTCACCGTCTACTGAAACAAGGCGCAGCTGATCACCCTCACTGGCGGCAAGTAGCATGCCTTCTGATTTAAGGCCGCGAATTTTGGCGGGCGCCAGATTGGCGACAATCACGACCATCTTACCGGGCAGTTCTTCAGGCGTATAGTGCTCGGCGATGCCGGCGACGATCTGACGCGATACGCCAGCAACGTCGACGCGCAGGTAGAGCAGGCGATCCGCCCCCTCGACTTTCTCTGCCTCGACGATGCGTGCGGTCCTGAGTTCGACTTTCGTGAAATCGGTGTAAGCAATCGTGGCGACACCCTCGGGAGCAGCCTCGTCCGCTTTCGCGGGTTTCGCCTGTTTCGATGGTGTCTTGGTCCCTTGCTTGGCTGTCGTCGCCTTCTCCACCTGAATGCGCGGAAAGAGGCTTTCTGGTTTTTCAACGGCTTGTCCAGGCACGAGCACGCCCCACTCTGCCAGCGAACCATAGGCAGGCGCTTCCTCGCCAAGGCCCAACGCGACGCGCAACGCACTCATTTTTTCCGGCATCACAGGGTGCAGCATGCCACTGACGATGCGCAATGCCTCTGCCGCGTAATACATCACCGTGTTGAACGCCTCCGTTTCACCCGTCTTGGCCATGGTCCAGGGCTGCTTCACTTCCAGATAGCGATTCGTTTCACGAACGATACCTGCCAGACCGGCGAGCCCCTTGTCGAGACGCATGTCGCGAACCGATGCCAGCATGCCCTCGGCAGCGGCGAGACAGGCTTCACGCAAGCCATCTTCAGCGTCCCCGGGAGCAACAGGCGCAGGAATACGACCGTCACAATTCGCACAGATCAACTTCAGCACACGCGACAACATGTTGCCGAGGTCATTCGCCAAATCTGTGTTGTATCGCCGGATAAAGGACGCTTCGCTGAAAGCGGCATCCTGACCAAGCGACATTTCCGCCATCAAGTAATAGCGAAATGCGTCCACGCCATAGGTTTCAGACAAGAGCATAGGATCGACAACGTTGCCCGTCGATTTGCTCATTTTGTCTTTGCCCATCAGCCACCAACCATGCGCAAAAATGGACTCAGGCATAGGCAAGCCCATGGCCTTCAACATGGTTGGCCAGTACACCGTGTGCGTCGTTAAAATGTCTTTTCCGATCAGGTGATAACTGGCGGGCCACCACTTCTGAAAACGCTCATCATCAGACTTGTACCCGACCGCGCTGATGTAATTCACCAAGGCATCAAACCAGACGTAGGTAACAAATTGATCATCAAACGGGAGCTCAATGCCCCAACTGAGACGGTTCTTCGGGCGCGAAATACACAGGTCGGTCAGATCCTTTTTAAGGAACCCGAGTGTTTCGTTGCGTCGGAAATCTGGCTGAATGAATCCGGGGTTTGATTCGATGTAATTGACAAGCCAGTCCTTGTATTTGCTCATCCTGAAAAAATAGTTTCGTTCCTGAATGCGAATAACGGTGGGCTTGCTCCCGCTCGCCTGCTCTGGGTCAAAGTCTTTTTCGGTGACGAACGTTTCACTGGTGATGTCGTACCAGCCATCATAATCGGCCGCATAGATCTCATCACGGTCGAAGAGGTCCTGTAGAATTTTCTGAACAATCGTGCAATGCCGCTCGTCAGTCGTACGGATGAAATCATCATGCGTCACCTCCAAACGCTCCCAGAGTTCCTGAAAACGAACGACGGTGCGATCCGCGTGTTCCTGCGGCGAAATTCCGCGCGCCTCGGCAGCTTGCTGAACTTTCTGCCCGTGCTCGTCCGTACCCGTCAGGAACATCGTCTCATCACCGGCCAGGCGGTGATAGCGCGCAAGCACATCTGCAAGAATGGTTGTGTAAGCATGCCCGATATGGGGCTTGTCGTTCACGTAATAGATTGGCGTTGTGACGTAGAAGTTGCTCATGGCTCGGTCTCGTGTGTCTGCCCACCCGATGGAGACGGGCCTGATTGAAACGGTCACAGTACCAATCTCAGGCCTTCTGGAAAAGCAAAAGAATGGCTGCGCGCAGGAAAGCGATGCACCTACATCATTCCGACAGGGTCAACGTCAATGGCATAGGTGACCTCGCGCGGAAAGCGGACGGTCTTTAACGCGGCGCGCAGGGGATTCGTCAGTTGTGCCGTATGCGTACCACGCAAAATGACATGAAAACGGTATTTTCCTTTGGCACGCTCAAGCGGAGCCGGACACGGTTCACTGACGTTGACCGAGGCGTCGGCGTGCGATTGATAGGCCGTCACGAGGGCTTTGGCGAAATATTCAACTTTCGCCAAGGATGCCCCGCGAAAGAGAATCAACACCATATGCCCATACGGCGGATAGCGTAGTTCACGGCGAAATTCGGCTTCCTGATCGAAAAAACCTTCCACGTCGACACGACGTGCTGCCTGAATGGCCACGTTGAATGGCGTATAGGTCTGCACGATAACCTCGCCCGGCGTGTGTCCTCGTCCGGATCGCCCAGCCACCTGTGTGATGAGTTGGAAGGTTCGCTCGCCAGCACGGAAATCCGGCATATGTAAACTCAGATCGGCAGCGATCACACCCACAAGCGTCACGTTGGGGAAATGCAAGCCCTTGGCGATCATTTGGGTGCCAATCATGATATCAATCTTGCCTGACCGGAACGCGGAGAACACGGTTTCATAACTGCCCTTACGCGACGCCGCATCGGCGTCCATACGTGCCACATTCGCTTTCGGGAAACATTTTTTGATCGCGATCTCCAGACGCTGCGTACCGATGCCCGAAAACTTGAATGCCGGATCTTTGCACTCAGGACAGGCATTTGGGACCTTCGCACTTGCACCGCAGATGTGGCAGCGCAGGCGCTCATCCGTACGATGGTACGTATGCGCAACGCTGCAGAAATCACATTTGGACGTGAACCCGCACTTCGAACAGACAAGCGATGTTGAATAGCCGCGCCGGTTCAGAAAAAGAATGACCTGCTCGGCGGAATTGAGTCGCTCCTGAATGCCCTCCATCAAGGCGCGCGAAAAAACACCCACCTGCTGCCGTCGCTGGGCTTCGATACGCATGTCAACAATCTGAACGGCCGGCATGCGTTTGCCATCCGCACGGATGGTCAATCGCGCCATGGCATACTTGCCCTTTTGGACGTTGACCCAGGACTCCATCGACGGCGTCGCAGACCCCAGTACGACCGTGGCGTTCAGCAGCACGCCGCGCATCACGGCCACGTCGCGGGCGTGATAGCGCGGTGTTTCATCCTGCTTGTAACTCGGCTCGTGCTCTTCATCCACAACGATAAGTTGCAGGTCCTGCACCGGTGCGAACACCGCCGAACGGACACCCACGACAATGCGCGCTTCGCCCGAACGGATACGATGCCACTCATCGTGACGCTCGCCCTCCGACAGAGCGCTGTGCAGAATAGAAACAACATCTCCGAAACGGCTAATAAAACGGTCGGTCGTCTGGGGTGTCAGCGAAATTTCCGGCACCATGACAATGGCGCCGCCGCCACGCGACAAGACATCCGCGATGGCTTGTAGATAGACTTCTGTTTTTCCGCTCCCGGTCACACCATAGAGAAGAATGGTTTTAGAGGATCCCACGTCTGGTTTCGGCGAATGCATCGTTTCGCAAACCATGTCCAAGGCGACTTTCTGCTCATCGCTCAGCGTCAACGGCTGTGTGGGCAGCAAGTTCCGCGTTCCTGTCGGGCGGCGTTCTTCCTTCTTCGGCTCGATCACCACCAAGCCCTTTTTTTCAAGGCCGCGTACGGGCGCGGCCGTTACATCGACAGCCTTGGCGACATCGACGAGGTAAGCGCCCTCTTCGCGTCGCACGTAATCCAGCACCGCGGACTGTTTAACGGGCAGTCCTTCCGGAATATCGATATCAACGGGCGTCACAAAAAGCTTCTCTTTGAACTGCGCACCGGATTTTCGCACCGCCCCCGGCAGTACCGTGCGCAGCGCCAGCTCCACAGGTGAGCAATAATACGACGCCATCCACTCAACGAGCTTGAGCATGTGGGTATCAATGAGCGGCAGCGGATCCGTCACGCCAAGAATTGGCTTCAAGGTATCAAACGCGGAGGTTGCCGGCATGCCCACGACATAGCCGAGCGCCTGCTGTCGGCCGAATTGCACTTTGACCCGAGAGCCAATGGCCACCACATCGCACAAGTCGCTAGGAACGGCGTAGTCGAACGTTTTATCAACGGCGACATCAACGGCAACTGTGGCGATTTTTCCCATGTGCGCCATCCTACCCGCGCAACACTGGAATGCAAAGACCCGATCCAAAAGTGACGCTTTTGAGGTTGTCCGGTTTTGATCGCCCGTTGCGCCTGCCCGGAAAAAGTAGACACGTCGTACGCTTCATGACGAGCCGCAGAAGCGAGAGTGGAAAACCGGCGGAGCCCGCCGGGCTCCAGCCGTTCTGATGGAGATAGCGGCGGCGTTCGTGTCGTAAATTTCTCCTGGAGCCCGGCGGGCTCCGCCGGCTTGCCCGCCGTAGCGCGGAGCCGAAGGAGGGTTCTTTGTAGCTTACGTCGCTGTTCCTAAATCCCATCGTGCTAAGAGAAAGGCGCGTCTACCAAAACCGGACAACATCGTTTCCCATGCGACGCACACATTCTATAGCGGAACACAAAAGAAAAGGCCGGAACCCGTCGGGTTCCGGCCTTCGTGTCTCGCACTGACGCCTTATTAAGGGCGAAGTACGCTATTCGACTCACCTGCTGGATTGAAAAGATCAATTGCATCGGCGGTCAATTTGGCAGCAGAGCCACCAAAGAAAACAACGACAGATCCTTCCGTACGGAAAGGCTCCGCATCGGTCAACGCATGGTCGTTGTTCGGTTTTAATGCATTAGCGCCATCAATGTTTTTGGTAAAGAGCACAGGCAGCTGTGCAGGACTTCCGTCAGAGATATCCTCGACGATGGCCCAAGCATTGTTGTCAGCCGTGAATGTTCCACCCGTCGCCGGATCAATGCCCGGAGCAGCGAAGTATGACAGCGACACGTCCAATTTACCGCGACTCACCATATTCTCGAAGTATTCCGTCGAGGTCGAGAATTCACCGTTCTGCGGGTAGGGTGATTTTTTGCCCATGGCAAAATCATCCATATCCTGTGCAAATAGCAAGGTGAAGATGTTACGACCATTATTCACGGTCTGCATCATCCGAGCCGAGCGGCGCGCACGGGCCACAGCAGGCAGCAACAATGCAGCCAGAATGGCGATAATCGCAATAACGACGAGTAGTTCAATCAAAGTAAAGGCTTTAAGGCCCTTTCTCCGTTGCAGTTTTAACATTGTATGCTCCTTCAGTATTCTCTCGGATGTGGTGACCGTAGACAGAAGTCTATGTAATCTAAGTACATGAGAATAACAGATGGCCACTTTCGACGTCAATGGTTTAGTTCCCGAAGAATGTCCTATATGCCGAACAAGATGCTGACTTCTATAGCAAATGAGCCGCTCCGCGCTGCTTGACAGCCGTCGGCGTGCGTGCGACGCTTTTCGCTTGGTCCAAACCATCGATTACCCTCCGCACGAACCCCTTTTTAAAACGATCTGAGGATTTCATTGAGTACAACAAGCACAGCACCAATTGACCCGGCCGATCAGAAGACAAAGGCTGGCAGCTATTTCGTCGCCAACTACCCTCTTTTCAATGCCTGGTCGCCCGACCACAATCCAGCATTTGAAGCGGCCGTCAACACGCCATGCGCACCCGACACGCCACTTGGGCTCTACATCCACATTCCGTTTTGCCGGAAACGATGCCACTTCTGCTACTTCAAGGTTTACACGGGCGCCAACGCCGAGGTCATACGCTCTTACACAGCCGCCGCGCTGAGCGAACTGGAGATGTACGCGTCCAAAGCCTTTATCAACGGACGCTCACCCGACTTTATCTATTTCGGAGGGGGAACGCCCTCGTTTCTTTCCACAGAGCAGCTCGAGGAGCTGACAACGGGCATGAAACGCCTGTTGCCCTGGGACGCAGCACGCGAGATCGCCTTTGAATGTGAACCGGGCACACTCACAGAACCTCGCCTGCAGGCCATCCGCGAACTGGGCGTGACCCGCCTGAGCCTCGGCGTGGAAAACTTCTCCGACGAGATCCTTGAGGTCAATGGACGCGCCCATCGCAGCGACGCGGTCTATGCCGTCTATGATTTCGCACGCAAGATGGATTTCCCACAAATCAACATTGACCTTATCGCGGGCATGCTGAATGAGACCGACGAGAACTGGAAAACCTGCGTCGAAAAGACCATCGAGCTTGCGCCGGAAAGTGTGACCATCTACCAGATGGAGATTCCCTACAACACGACCATCTTTAAACGCATGAAATCCGAAAACATGCTGACAGCCCCAGTGGCCGACTGGCCCACCAAACGCGAATGGGTGCGCTACGCTTTTGAGGAACTCGAAAAAAATGGCTACGACATCGTTTCAGGCTATACCGCCGTCAAAAGAGACCGCGACGTCAGCTTCCTCTATCGCGATGAACTATGGAAGGGCGCCGACCTGCTTTCACTGGGCGTCTCCTCTTTTGGACACATCGGCGGCGTGCACTACCAAAACGAACAAGACATGGCGCCCTATATGGCCCACGTCCAATCCGGTTCTTTCCCCGTCTTCCGCAGCTGCAAAACGACAATTGACGAACGCCTCATTCGTGAATTCATATTACAATGTAAGCTTGGCTACATTTCGACGACCTATTTCCAGAACAAGTTCGGCGTCGATATTCGCGAACGTTTCGCGACGCCACTGAATGAAATCAAAGCCATGGGATATCTGAATGATTCAGGCGAGCAGCTTACCTTTACACGCAACGGCTTGTTACGCGTCGACTGGTTGCTGCACGAAACTGTCCTCAAGTATCTCGCAGCAGAACCGGGGGCATGAGCCCGTGTCCGAGAACGATGCGCTAGAAGCGGCACTCGCGCCGCTACGTCGACTCCATGGCCGTGATTCATCGTCGCCCCTTCACCCATCGGCACTGCCAGCCGAGGCCATGCCACAGCCCTATCGAACCTTGCTGGCACACAATAACGACATGACGCAGACGCTTCAGACCTACCACGGCGAGGAAACGGTGCTAAAGGTGCACCAATCCAGGCACGACGGCACGGACTACCTGCGCGAAGTGAGTCTCGTCTTGACGCCCAGCGGCAGCGCCGTCGAATATGGCGTGATCTGCCTCCATCTCGCGACGTTCTCCGACGCCATGCGTGAAGCGGTTCTCGACAACGCCCGACCACTGGGCGCACTGATTGCGTCACAGCAACTCAAGGTGAAACACACCCCGGGCCCCTATTTCTCAGTGCAACCGGATGCTCGAATTCTTGATTTTCTCAACATGAAACAGGCACCCACGCTTTACGGACGCTGCAACACGATACGCCTGAGCGACGACACACCCATCGCACAGGTCGTTGAAATCCTACCCCTTCTGCCAAACACCATCTAACGAATGCACATGCCGAACGCTACGACAGAACCCTATGACGTGATTGTCATCGGCGCGGGCCCCGCCGGCGCCTGCGCCGCGGCCATTCTGGCCGAACACGGCAGACGTGTGCTGGTACTCGAAAAGGAAACACTCCCGCGTTACGCCATCGGCGAATCGCTCATTCCCTATTGCTATTTCCCGCTCGAGCGCCTTGGCCTGATCGACACACTTAACGCTGGCAACTACCAGACAAAACACAGCGTGCAGTTCGTGCGACGCGACGGCAAAGTGTCTCAACCGTTTTATTTCAGCAAACACTTCGATCATCCGGCCGCACAAACCTGGCAGGTCAGCCGCGAAACCTTCGACATGATGCTTGTCGACAACGCACGCGCAAAAGGTGCCGAGGTGCGCGAGGGCATCAAAGTCACCCAGCCGCTCATGCAGGAAGACAAGGTCATAGGAGTACGGGCGACAAACGCAACCGGTGAGCATCAGGATATCCATGCGCCAATCACGATCGACGCCAGTGGACGCGGCATGTTCGCTATCACACGCAACGGCTGGCGCGTTCAGGATCCAGCACTGAAAAAAATCGCCATCTGGACCTACTACGAAGGCGCCATGCGTGACCCAGGCATTGATGAAGGCGCGACAACGGTGGCCTATGTCAGCGACAAAAACTGGTTCTGGTATATCCCCATGACCAATAACCGCGTCAGCGTGGGCATCGTCGGCGAGGCCGGCGACCTTTATCGTGAAGGCGTCTCAGATCCGCAACAAATCTTCGAGCGTGAAGCCCAAAAGAACGCGTGGATTCAAACCCACCTAAGCACCGGCAAGCCCATTACGCCCCACCGCGTGACCTCCGACTTCTCGTATCGCTCCCGCTATGTGGCCTGCGACGGCATGGTGCTTGTCGGCGACGCCATGGGTTTCC
>JBLHHU010000066.1:0-14389 GCA_047615735.1 Kiritimatiellia bacterium
GACGTTCCCGTTGGCGCTTTGCTGAGCGGCGGCATCGATTCAAGCGCCGTTGCCGCCTACATGGCCAAGATCGCCCCGGGTCGCGTGAAAAGCTTCTCCATCGGTTTCGAGGATGCATCTTTCGATGAATCTGCCTATGCGCGTCAGGTTGCGGAGTTCATTGGCACAGAGCACTACGAGCTCAAGCTAACGCCGTCCATGACACTAGATTTGCTCCCCAAAATTGCAACCTTCATGGACGAACCGCTCGGCGACTCCTCGTTGGTGCCGACGTTTCTTCTGTCACAATTCACACGTGGCTATGTCAAAGCCGCTCTCGGCGGAGATGGCGGGGACGAAATTTTCGCGGGTTACTCAACGCTGCAAGCCCACAAACTGGTTCAGTACTACGAAGCACTTGTACCGGGCCCGGTTCGAACACGCTTGATCCCATGGATCGTCGACCGCTTGCCCGTATCGTACAACAACCTCAGCCTCGACTTTAAACTGCGTCGCTTCATCGATGGACGCGGACTGACCGACATCGTACGACACCATCGTTGGCTTGGCTCCTTCACGCCCAGCCAGAAAGCTGAATTGGTTCAACCATGGGCGCGACTCCAAGAGAAAGACACCTACGACGTTGCTTATCAACATCTCCACAATTGTCGTGCGAAAAGTTCAACCAATCAGATCCTCTACGCAGACATGAAACTCTACATGGAAGGCGACATTTTGCCCAAGGTGGATCGCGCCAGCATGGCCAACTCACTCGAGGTGCGTGTTCCTTTCCTCAATCATTCGCTGGTCGAATACTTGGCCACAATCCCCGAGGAAATGAAACTCCACGGCATGACCACCAAATTCCTTCTGCGGCGCGGCCTGCGCGGCAAAGTGCCAGACAACATTCTCAAGCGCGGCAAAAAAGGGTTCAACATGCCCGTCGCCAAATGGTTGACCGGTCCACTGCGCCCGCTCGTCGAAGACTACTTTTCAGAAACACGCCTCAAGAACGACGGCTTCTTCGACCCAAAATACGCACGCAGCCTGGTCGACGAACACATGTCCGGTCGAGCGGACCACCGCAAATTGCTCTGGACGCTACTGTCCTTCCAAATGTGGCACGACAACTGGGCCACGGCGCCAAGCGGATCGCCAGCACCATCAGTACCTGTCAACATCAGCAGCGACTAATGGCAGCCTCGCGCATACTGCTGATCAACTACGAGTTTCCGCCCCTCGGCGGTGGCGCCGGAAACGCGACGCAGAACATCGCACGGGAATTATCGAAGCTCGGTACGGACGTTCGTGTGCTCACCACACGCTTTCGCGGCCAACCCACGATGTCGCAACTCGACGGTTATCAGATTCATCGCGTGCGCACGCCTCGGCGCAAAGAAGACCGGTCTTCACCGTTCGAAATGCTCATGTTCATCCTACTGGCCGTACCCGCAGCCTTGCGAGTCACCAAACACTGGCGTCCCGACGCCAGCATCGCCTTCTTTGGTATTCCGAGCGGTCCTGTCGCGCTGGCCCTCAAACTATTTCGCCGTATCCCATACATTGTATCGCTGCGTGGTGGCGACGTACCCGGACACCAACCGGATCAGCTCGCCACGCTTCACGCACTGACGCGCCCCCTGATACGCGTGATCTGGCGTCACGCAAAAGCGGTCGTCGCCAATAGCGAAGGCCTTAGATCCTTGGCGCTGCGCACTGCAAAAGGCCACGACGTCTGCGTTATTCCCAACGGTGTCGACACGGCATTGTTTTATCCACCCGAATCGGCACCCGCGAACGAGACGCCCCTTCTTCTTTATGTCGGGCGCGTGAGCGAAGAAAAAGGACTGGATGATCTGATAAACGCTCTAGGCGAAATCAAGAGCACCGCATGGCGCTTAAAACTCATCGGCGACGGCCCCTATATGACTACGCTACGCCCGCTCGTCAACAAGGTCGGCATTCAGGACCGTGTTGACTTTCTCGGCTGGTTGCCTCGCGAAGCCTTGATCAAACACTACCAATCTGCCGACATCTTCACCTTCCCCTCCAAACACGAAGGCATGCCCAACAGTGTGCTTGAAGCCATGTCCTGCGGCCTACCCATCCTCGCCACCCGCATCGCAGGCAACGAAGAGCTGGTGCAGGATGGCACGAACGGATTCCTTGTCGCCCCCAGCACGCCCGACGCGCTAACGGCAGCCCTCACCAAAATGCTCGCTCCCCCCGCCCAGCTATCCACCCTTGGCGCGGAATCACGTCGCATCGTACTGCAGTCTTACAACTGGCAACGTGCCGCCCAACGCTATCAAGACCTGGCTGAAAGCGCAGCCTCATAGGGAACACGCACTCGCCATTATGGCCTGACTATCTGAACGCGAACGCGAGATATGACATTGGCTTCGAGACCCTTCCCTGCTAAATTTCCACTTTCGGATCGAGCCACTCACAAGGACACGCAGGACACATCCTTGAACAATCCTATCCACACATTTCAGAAAAAACTGGTTGCAGCAGCGTTTTTCGCAAAACACCGAAACACCTTACTAACCGAACACCTGAAGCAGCTCCAGCAGAGTCAGTGGCTTTCCCCTGAGGCCCTTGCTTCCCTGCAGTGGGAACGACTCAAGCAAACACTCGAGAATGCGTACGCCCATGTCCCCTACTATCGGGATTCGATGAACGCTGCGGGCCTCACACCACAGGACTTCAATCAGCCTGCCGACCTGACCGCCTTACCCGTTCTTGAACGCGAAACCCTGCGCGAAAAACTCACAGACATGGCGGCAGACAATATCGACCCTATACACCGTGTTCTAACGGCGACGGGCGGATCCACCGGTGTACCAACGCCATTTTTCCACACACGTGATTACATTCAAAAATACCAAGCCGTCAGCCTACGATGCTTTGAATGGGCAAACTGGACACCCGGCGATGGCTGGGCGCGCATCTGGGGAGCCGATGTCGACATTGGAGCAGCCACACAATGGAAGACGCGCTTGATCAACAGCCTTACGCGCCGCCTGGTCATCCCTGCATGGGAATTATCCGAATCCACCATGCATACGTACGCAAGGCAGTTGCAAATTTTTCAACCGCGTGTCATCGAAGGATACGCGACCCCACTTCATCTCTTCGCGCAATTCCTGATCGAAAATAACGTTTCCGGCATCACGCCTGATTTCGTCATTTCCTCGGCCGAAACTCTTTTCCCGCACCAGCGTGAAGACATGCAAAGCGCATTTTGCTGCCCCGTTCTAAACAGATACGGTACGCGAGAGGTCGGCGCCATCGCACACGAATGCCCGCAAGGCTCAATGCACATTCAGGCAGAGCATGTCTTCGTTGAATATGTCAACGAAGACAATACGCCGGTAAAACCGGGCGAGCCCGGCGAAATTCTCGTCACGACCCTGACCAATGAAATCATGCCGCTGATTCGCTATCGCATTGGCGACGTTGGCGCACACGCGTTGCAAACATGTGACTGCGGTCGAGGTCTGCCCTTGATGCAGGATCTCTCGGGCCGCGTGCAGGATTTGATCGTGCTTCCAGATGGGCGCTATTTGCCGGGCGAATTCTTCCCGCATTTGCTCAAAGATTTCGACATCAAGGCCTTTCAGGTCGTTCAGGATACCGTAGACCATTTATCCATATCCGTGGTTCCGGGCCCTGCGCTGTCGACCGCAAACAAGACCCGACTGCTTGATATCGTCAAACAACACCTGCATCAGGATGTTACAGTTGAACTTAAGCCTGTTGATGAAATCCCGCTCACTAAAACAGGTAAACTCCGCTATACCATTTCGCACGTATCGCGAACACCACAGACACAGAACGATATAGGCACCACCGAATGAAGATGCTAATTACAGGGGACGTATCTGACTGGAACCTGCAAGGCTTCGATCCTGGGCGCTTGACGCAGAAAGGAAAGCAACTGATTCAATCGGTTGATTGCGCCATCTACAATCTGGAAGGTCCCATCAAACACCCAGGCGTTCCACATGAATTCAAACTCCGAAGCAATCCGTTAACGGACAGTTTGCTAAAACTGCTCCTACGTGCGACAGGCAACGTGCAACCCCGCGTCATTTCATCGCCGTCCATGCTTCAACTCATGGCGCTTTCTCCGCAAGCCTGCGTGACGCTGGCGACCAACCATGTGAAAGACATCGGCAAATCGGGCTTGCTGGACACACTGGATTGCCTTCTTCACCACAACATCAAGACGGTCGGCGCAGAAATGACAGCGTCCTTGGCGCGACGTGCACTCCCATTGAACGATTCCACAGTTGTATTGAACGCCAACCGTATCGCCTCAACAAAAATGGGCATTCCGTTTCACATATACGATGCCACCAAAAGGGATTTTGGCGCGGCCTATTTTACACCGGCCGCGCTAAAACGTGAGATCGCGATTCTTCATGAAACACATAAGCACGTTCTTCTGATCCTGCATGCCGGCATGGAAATGCCACCTTCGGCAGACCGACTTGGCATCAACTTTGATGCGCTCGCCGATCTGGGCGCAGACCTGACTGTCATTCACCACCCTCACGTCTACGTCGCGACGGAGAACGAGAAACGTAATATTTTTGTACTTGGTGATTTTATTTTTTGGCGACCCGACTGTCTACCGCCGGACCGACCTACCGCCGCCCTAACGCTCGATACCTCAGGTGGTCAATTATCTGTTCACCTGGAACGGATGCGCGTCAGCGACATATACAACTATACAACCACCCGGACACCGAAAACGTAGCGCATGACCAACCTAAACAGACTCACCGCATTTGCACGCGTACAACTGAGCAAAGCCTCTGTGATACAGACGCTCTGGTCTTTCGCCACGCGCGCATTCGTCTTCATCGCCTACTACCTCTTGCAAGTTTACCTCGTACGGTCGATGTCCGTCTCACAATGGGGCGAATGGTCTTTCTTTTTCGCCATTTTGAACATTCTGTGTATGGCGTCCATGCTGGGCATCAGCACGTCGACCATGCGCTATGTTGCGCAATACGTTGAATCCCCTGAACTCATGCCCTTCATCCGCGCGTCCGTCAGACTGCGCGTTGTCTTTAGTTTGGCGGCGTGCATCATTCTTGGCCTTTTTCACAGCAACCTATGCAGCGCGCTCGGACGGCCGGAGCTAAGTACGCTTCTACTCTGGTCCCTGCCCCTCATTTTCTTCGTCGGTCTTGTTGAGCACCTAAAGCAGGTCTTCAACGCTTTGCACCGGCTTGATTTCTGTTTTGTGATACACGTCGCTGAACACGGATTCAAAGGATTGCTGGTCGTGATCCTCTTTTCATCAATGCATAGCCTGACATCGGTCACCATTGCATTAACCATTGCTTGTGCGGCAACAGCACTGCTGGGACTCTCGTCGCTGTATTGGCGACTCTTTCGCGACCACAAGCAGCCTGCCGCGCCGGCACGTGAGCATTACAAAAAAATTATATCCTACGGGGCGCCTCTGTTTCTTGTTTCGTTGATCTATTTCGTCTCTGCCGATGTCGGAACCATCATTCTGGGCATGGTGCATGGCGATGAAGAAACAGCCATCTACTCCACGGCCAAGGAGATCTTTAAACAGATACCCCAAATCAGCTTTGCCATCTCGCTGGGAACGATGCCGGTCTTCGCGAAACTTTCACGCACCACCGCAGACGAACTACGCCCGCGTTTCTATAAAATCGTCAAGTTCAACCTACTTGTTCTGACTGTCATTTCGATAGGATTTTTTCTGTTGGCCGACACACTAATTCCAATGATTTTTGGCGAACGCTATATCGCTTCAGGATTAATCCTCAAACTATCGCTGCCCTATTGCCTATTGATGGGGACCAGCGTGTTCACAACAGCACTTCTAACCTATGCAGGTGAAGCGAAAGCACTATTGGTCAACATGATCGTGTTTTCCGTATCAACCATCGGGCTGAGCGTACTGTTGATTCCGCCCTATGGCGCGGAAGGTGCGGCGATCGCGGTTTCAGGATCCGCAGTCCCCTATGCCTTGCTCAACTGGCGCACCTCTGTAAAAGCACTCCACAATTGAAGCGCCTAGCGCGGAGATTTCACAAAAACGATTGGCGACTCACGTTGGAAGCCCGCGAATTGGGGTTGAGGTATCAATTCGAATAACCCGAATTGGTACGACAAGATTCAAATACTTCGAGACCCGCTTCAGACCTGCAGATCATCAGCAGTAATTGCGTTTTCTGGATGTTCAGGTCTAACCCCTATTCTTGACCGTCAGACTTACACTTCGCCAATGAACGTTATGTGATGCCCCAAAACTGTGATTCCCACGCTGGCCAGACTAGAGGGCAGCAGTAGCCTCTTCGATTGATTTCGGGACACACATCCTATCCAAAGCACTGAGGTACTTTTTCTGGAAGCAGCGCGTCGAGTAATTGGTGTTCATCCACTCGCTGATGTACGTCCGCTGCTCAGCGTTGTGAATCGTATATGGCGCTAGGACACTGACAATCTCATCATCGTCATCCATGTTTTCGAGAACAGCCCCCCACCCCCGTTCTCTGACAATTTCAGGAAAGTAGCTAACCGCATCAGTCATCAGCACAGGAAGCCCACACCCCAAGTAGTCTACAACCTTACCAGATGTGCATACTCGGTTCATTGCGTGCGGATGGCGCAAGACAACGCCAAGGTCAGACGCACACAGATATCCAGGAATTTCTTCATGAGGAACGCTCGTAAGCATGTAGTTCATTGGGTCCAGCCCAACCCGGTCAATGAACCCTCTCGCAATATCATGGTCGGCTTCACGCACGGCCATAAAGAAAAAAGCATCACTGATCACCTTTTGCCTGATTAGGACAAAAATTTCTAGGGCCCGATAGAGATTCTGCCATGTGTCGAGTGCACTTCCCACGTATGCCAGTGTAAACCTAGTTCCGACACCCATCTGAGCACGATATGACTCCCGCAACTCCGAAGAATACATCAATCGCCCCTCACTAAAGCTCACAGGGAGGACAGAAACCTTGCTCTCAAGATCGAGCCTTTTGAATCTACGTACGAGAAGTGCCTTAAACTCCTCCGTAACAACGAACACGTGATCTGCACAGTCTACAAGTTTGCGCTGATGCCGAACCATTACGCCAAGACGCTGCAAAATATACCTTGCGACAGTTCTAAGAGCGCCCTCTCGCCAGCGACGAAAACTGAAGTACCCCCACTTCCTCGGGTGGTCCAAATGGAACTCCAATTCGGACGGAAGATCTCCCTCCAATTCAATGAGAACACGTAGCGTGTCTGGATAGTCACGTTGCAGACGTGCCACCGTAGACAGCCCCACCTTCTTTAGGTGCACGATCACCCGACTTGAAGTGCGGCACGCGGCGGCGAGGTAAGCTTTTGTTGCCTTCCGCGGATTGCGGTCGACAAGTACGTGGCAGTAATCACTCTCGAAGTCTTTGATCAGATCGGCTTCTTGTAGCGCTCGATCAGGGCGCATGGCAACGACCATGTGCATATCAACACCTGCTGCCCGAACCAAATCAACCCAGCACTTGCTGAAATGAACATGCGTTTTGAGAGTGCCTCGAAGCAGATAGAGATACCTTACGTCCGTCATGCCAATTATTTGACGGCTTCGACGTAGAGGGATATCCAAGCTTTTCTATCTTCATTTCGACGAAAATGCTGCCTACACACGAAAGAAGATGCCGATTGATGTGGTTGACATCGAGAGATACTTCGAAATCCAGCTTCCTGCAACATTCCTTCAAGCTTATCATATGCATATGCATTTACATGCCCGAAACAGCCACTTCCCGTGAGGCGCTTTGGATCGAGGCAAGACACACACCACTTCGCGAAATCATATTTGGAGCCATTCGCCAGATGTTCTAGAAATTCGCTCTCCTCCACGATTGGCCCCCCCCCCGTGTCGGCGTACGACGCAAGGCTCCTTACCACGTGATTGTGGAGCTGTAGTGCCTCTGGCGGATAAGCACCTGTCTTGACGTAATTGAGCACAAAAGAGTGAACAAGACTTCCCGCTTGCATGAAAAAATAGACGTCATTCTCGCGATATGCTTGAAGGATTCGGTCTAGATCTGGACAGACGATTCGAAACACGCCGCCAGGTTGGAGAACACGATGGGCTTCGCGAAAAACACGCATGGCGCTTTCGTCATCCATGTGCTCGATCATATGGGACGAATAGATGTTTTCACAGCACCCATCCGGCAATTCAATTCCGCCGGTGCGGAAGTCCACGTTGTAGTCCGCACCCGCAAGATCAACCGTTTCCCAACCCCATGCCGCAAACCCACGATTCGTGTGGCCCAAATTAAGAGATTTGGGTTTCCACGTCTTGCGAAAGAACCTGCGGGCCCCAAAACCTGCCGAAGTCACTCGCTGAACTCGCGCCGCCACAGTCCCGAGAACCTCTCTAAACAGAAGCTGAAGTATTTTTTTCATGATACTATTCTCCAATGCCTTGCTGATTCGAAACCGGCCCGACGATTCCATCCCACTCATTGCTGAGCCGAAATGTGCCCAGAATTAAGCGTACGACGCGGCGCGAAGTGTCTAGCACCTGGTATGCCTCAGGCACGGCGGGGAGCCGTTCAGCTTCAGTCATCTCGATGGCAAGCTTAACCGAAGGCAGGACACTATCGGTGTCCAATCCGACCAAACTGATACTACCACAGTCCAGGGCCTCCGGCCTTTCCATCGCATTGCGAATAGTAACAGCGGGAATTCCAAGAATGGCGGACTCTTCGCTAATAGTCCCACTATCAGAGAGTGTGCAAAGCGCATTCAGCTGAAGATTTACATAATCGGAAAATGAAAACGGGGCAAGGAACTGAATTCGCTCATCACAGTCAACCGCCAGAGCATCCAGACTCTTACGCGTTCTGGGGTGCGTTGACACAATTACGGGCACATCATATTGCTCTACAAGCGTGTTCAAGAGATGGAGAATTCTCCGAAGGTTCTTACCATTGTCCACGTTTTCCTGCCGATGACAACTCACAACGAAATAGCCCTTAGACGTCAACTTCAGTTTCTGCAAGATCGTCGATGCGTCGATGCGATCCCTATAGGCATTTAGCACCTCGTGCATCGGCGATCCGATTAAATAAATACGCCTAGACGGGATCCCTTCGGCCAATAGGTTCCTGCGCGCATGCTCAGAGTAGACAAGGTTGAAATCGGCTATATGATCGATGATCTTCCGATTCGTCTCCTCCGGCACGTTGCCATCAAAACACCTGTTGCCAGCTTCCAAATGATAGACAGGTATACACCTACGCTTTGCGATTATGGCAGCAATAGAGCTATTGGTATCGCCCAGAATGACTACCACATCTGGTTTTTCAAGTGCCATCACGTCTTCTGACTGGATAAGAGTCTCCCCAAGAACATGCCCCAGGGTTGACGTGTCGACTCCGAGACAATGGTCGGGCGCACGAACCCCAAGGTCTTCAAAGAACACTTGATTCAGCTCATAGTCGTAATTTTGGCCTGTATGAACTAGAACATGCTCAGTGTATTCATCAAGCAAGGCAATCACACGTGAGAGTCTGATAATCTCAGGCCGTGTACCCAAAATGGTCATAACTTTCGGTTTTTTCATGGATTGCCTCACACCTCCTTCTCGTATGTATCGGCGTCACTGGGGTCAAAGACCTCATCAGAAAAAAAGACCGTCAGCAGGGATTCCGTACCCACATTGGTAATGCTATGCGTAAACCAGACGGGTATGTCAACAACGGCGGGAGCGTCCCCGCAGACAGGTATCTCATACACTTTGGACTGGCCTATCTGCCGTAGCCGGATCAGCCCCTTGCCTTTCACGACAACGAAACGTTCAAATTTCCGCGTATGGAAATGCTGCCCTCGCGTCGCTCCCGGCTGCGTGGTTGAAAAGAATACTTGCCCCCCCTCTTGCGTCCCTTTTACAACCTCGCACAGGCTACCCCTCTCGTCATCATGCGTGACCAGCGCCACAGGATGGACAGACACATCCATGTAAGACTGAAAAGTAGAGAAAAGCGAAGTTTTAAAAGCATCATCCAAGTTGGGTATTTGACCCGAATCAAAATAGAGCTTTTTGAATCTTGCCAGCATTCCCAAGACGTCACTCACCTTGCGAAGAGCGGTAGGGACAACGTCAACTTGCACGTCCTTAACATCTCCGTCAATGCATGCAATGATCTGGGAAATAAGTTCATTCACATAGACAAGCTCGATCTCGGCATCCACCTTGATCTGCGGCTTGCGCCCATGGGTCAAATCATGACAAAAGGTGGCCACGACCGAATTATAATGGGGACGGCAGAACGGGCCATAAACATTGGGAATTATCAGGCCGTGAAAAAGCGCGCCTGTGATGGAAGCGAATTCCTGGAACAATAACCGGCTTTCGCGTTTTGAATCGCCATACCGTGTCCCTCGATATTCATGGTTCGAGGACGCGAAGATAAGTCGACCGCAAAAGGAGGTTTCTTCCAGCGCGCCCAACAACTGCCGCGTGATTCGCATGTTTTCGGCATAGACCTCTTCTGGGGCACCCGTGTTCTCCCCGCCGAGATGTACGATGCAATCACAGGCAGAAACGAATTCCCGAATCTTCACATCGTCGTAAAATGCAGCCCGGCCACAGGTAAGCACCGAATACCCGTCTCGACACTTATCCAGACTGTGACTCAGATGATAGCCGATGAAGCCCGACGCGCCTGTTATGCCGAGCTTCATTACTTGAGGGCGTTCTGCACTTGATCCAACGAAAGCAGAAGGCGCTGCACCTCCTCAACGCTGAGTTGCTCTGTAGATGCCGAAGTGTAAGCAGCAGGCGCCACATGCTCGGTATCACCCTCGACGAAATACTTGGCATAATCGGTTGTTTCCAAGCTACTTATCGCGTAATACTTACTCGAAGACGTTGCCTTCATGAGCTCTTCGCTCGTCACAAGAGTCTCGTGAACTTTCTCGCCCTCACGAGTACCGATCAGTTCATACTCTTCCCCTACCGAGAATACACGCGCCATAGCAATCGCAGTACTCGCCACAGACGCAGCTGGCGACTTCCGAACCAAGATGTGCCCTTGCTCTCCGAATGCCAAAGCGTGCAAGACAAGGTCGATGGCCACCGGCAGAGGCAACAAAAACCGCGTCATGTCTGGGTTGGTCACAGTCATTTTCTTACCGGCCTTGGCCTGTTCAAGAAATAGCGGCAACGCGGAACCTCGCGAAAACATAACATTGCCATACCGGACACAGCAGTAGATCGTATTCGTAGCATCGCGTGCTTTGGCAAGAACAAGCTTCTCCATGACAGCCTTAGTCATGCCCATGGCGTTAATCGGATAGACAGCCTTGTCCGTACTGAGGCATACGACCTTACTAACCCCCTGGTCACCTGCAGCACGAAGCACGTTTTCAGTGCCGAGGATATTCGTCTTCACCGCTTGGAACGGAAAGAACTCACATGATGGGACCTGCTTCAACGCGGCAGCGTGAAACACGTAGTCAGCACCGCGCATGGCCTGCGCGACAGAACCAGAATCACGGACATCGCCAATTATGTATCTGATCCGGTCGTTCTGAAATTTAGTCCGCATGTCATACTGTTTTTTCTCGTCGCGGCTGAATATCCTAATTTCGTTACAATCGCAATCCCTCAACAATGTTTTCGTCAATTCGTTGCCAAACGACCCCGTCCCTCCTGTTATGAGAACCCGCGATCCTTGCAATATGTCAGAGAACGTCTTCATCTATTTAAGGAAAAATCCTCTTTGAGTCCCAGCCGGACAGAGTCCATGCAGAAAAAATGAACATTGTAATTACTACTCTCAAGTCTGACAAACAAGCCCAACCACGTCAAGGCCGTGTTGTTGGGAACTTCAGAATACGCGTTGCGTCATAATGGATAACTCCGAAATGTGGGTAGCCAGTCCTTTGCGACCGGCAGTTCGGGCCTAGGCAGATCACCTAAGGCTGAATTTTCGCATTGATTCCGAGTGCGATGAACGATGCTCCGTCGGCTCTGGACGCGACCTTCAGTGGAATCACATTTTTTCCGGGAGTGCAGACAATGCCGTCAATGGGGAGTTCAAGCGGCTTCCCGCCAGGAAGCTTGGCAAGACGCTTGTTGAACGACAGGGTCATGTCACCCCCGCCGGCCACACCTTTGATGAGAAACTGTACACGCACAGGAGCGTCCGTGAACACATACAGGTCAACGCTCGCCTCTTCTCCCATAATGCGAAAATCGAGATACTTCTGCCCTTTCGCATAGGTCCAACCGCGCCCGTAAACGGCAAGAATCTTCGTGCCGCGTTTTTTGGCAATCTGCGCAAAGTCTTCTTCTGTGTTGTAATAGATCGCCGTCGTAAGACTTTCGCGCGTCACGCCAAGCCGTCCGCCGCTGCGATAACTCAACCCTGCGTCATGCAGCTTCCACGTCGGTTCGTCGAAGAACTCCTGCTTACGTGCGAAATGATCATGCGGCCACGCCCACACACCGAAGCGCGTCCAAAACATACGTTGCTCATAAAGCGCGGCATCGAGATTTTCGATGAAAAACTTCTCCGAGCGCTCACGGAATTGGCTCTTTGGATAGTAATCCGGCGGTTCATTGGGAACCGTCGACATAAAGAATGTATTTGCAGGCGCGTTCCATCGAAATTCGTTCCACGCTGTGTAATAGCGATCACACAGTACCGGCGCGCCTACAGCAAGATTGACATCCGCCCATTTGGTGACGTTTTTGAACGGGGGTTGTCCATTTGATGCAAGCACCCATGAAAGCGGCTGCAAAAGGAGCGCGCACGCGATAGCCAAAACGCCATACTTCGCCACCCCTCGAACCGCGACAGGACCTTTTCGTAAGCGACACTTCTGCATGCACTGCAACACACCAACACTTACAAGCAATAGATAACACGGCATGAGTGGCACGAGAAACCGTGTGTGAAAGGGGTTGCCGGTTTTTTGTCGCATTACCATGGTTAACAGAAACCCAGCAACGAGAAGAAACAGAACGGCGAGGTACTTTAAGTCTTTTCTTCTGTCCCAGAAGGCCCACGCGCTTAGGGATAAGACGATAGCCGTGAACGCCAGTGCCAAGGGCTTTATCCCCCACGCGAAATTGGTAACGAAGCGCAGCCCGTCCATAGAAAACAGCGGGACACTTTTGTGATAGTCCGCCTGACCAAACTTTGTAATGCCCCCTTTGTCGATCATACCGCTGACATACGTCCAGGCCGGACCTCCGCCGACAATGACCAGTACAAGCAGAATGCCGACAACAAGCCAGGGTGACGCCTGACGCCGGCAAGCGTTGACCAGCAAGAGCGCTACCAACAAGCCCCCCGCAAGAACCGCGAATGGCCACGCCGTGATCAGGCTATAGATGAGCAGCGAAAAACCCACGCCCGACAATAGCACTAAGGCAACGGTTGCGCGTTTTTTCATGCCAGACGTGGCACAGGCGATCAACACGGCCGCTGTTGCAGCGAAAGCGCCGGTGACGGCGTAAACATAGGGATACATTTCACGCGAGCACTGTACATGCACGGGGTTCAGCGCCAGCAGCAATGCCGCGATGCACCCCAAGCCACGCCCACCGAGAAGGCGGCCACAGAGGTACGCCAGCGGAATAGCCAACGTACCAACAAGCGCTGCGGCGAGGCGGTACGAGAAAAAGGACAGCGGCAGGCCAAGCATTTTGGCAAGCCCCATCGCGCTCACCAAACAGAGCGGTTTTTCGGAATGGTGCGTCTTTCCTGAAAGCACATCCGCGATTGTAGCGCCGGACTTCCAAATGCCCCAGCCATTGCCTTCATCCATGCGCATGGTGATTTCGCCAAGGCGATATAAGCGCAGCCAGGCAGCGACAACCGTCAGCAGCAGGACGACAACGGGCACGAACCATCGGCTGGCAGCGCAACGCGCAACCGTGCTCTTTAAATTATCAGTCATAACCACAATTACTGGACCCGTGCAGAGGAATTCCTGAATCAAACCCACGCTTCCGAAAATCAACTCGGAAGGTCTATCATTTTATGATGGCGATATGCGATGAAAGAATTAATGATCAACCCATGCCAACCAATCCAACCGTATCTGTCATCATTCCGGTATTTGGAAATTTAGGTGATTTACCAAAACTGGTCGAGTGCTTGTTAAGGCAGACACTTCCTCCACATGAAATCCTGCTGGTCGACAGCAGCCGAGAGCCGCTGTCAGACATTCCCAAAGGATGCACACTCGTACGAAATCCGGATAATGTGTCGCTGAGTTGGGATTACAATTTCGGCGCCAAACACACGATCGGAGACTACATCTTGAACATGCAGCAGGATTGCATCCCCGAAGATCCAAATGCTCTAAAAACACTGTATGACGCACTGACACAGTC
>JBLHHU010000067.1:0-14360 GCA_047615735.1 Kiritimatiellia bacterium
CGCACTCCAAATTAAGAGCGCGAAAGATCTGAGCTAAAACAAGGGCGGTGCCCTGGGCTAGTATATCTAGGCCTTTCAGGCCATAGGCGCATGCCGCAATTCCTTAAGTTGACGCGAATGAGCGTAGTGGGCGGTAGTCATCTTGATCAGCGGCCCCAGAAAAGGGCGTCGAATCCGATACGCAGGACGGGCACGGTATCCCAGTCATTGTCCCGCCGCCACTCCAACTCGGGTTCGATCTGAAGATAGATCCAATCCGCGTGCAGCGGCTTGCGATAAGCAAAGGTCAGGCGGTACTTTTCCATTGTCGTGCTCCCGGCAGCGTTCGCGAAGGAGCCGAAGCGGACGCCGTAGCCTTTGGCTATATGCTTGCTGTCAACGCCACCGATGCCGCGACGTCCCTCATGAATCAGTTCGGGCACGTAGCCGTAAGCCAAGCCGTGATATAGGTTCCAGCGCTTGTGCCGCTCCGAATATTTTGCGGACGCTGCCGAGCGCGCGACATGATGAAGCCCTTGCCCCAGCCAACGATTGGCTGAAACGCTGGCGATTGCGCCAAGACCATCATCCGACTCGTACAGACCGGTAAGCCCCGGCGAAAAGGAGCCTCGTTCGAAATCGAATACCGGCGTGTATCGCAAGCGCGTAAACGCCTCCGGCAGCAACTTGATTCGCACGCCCGCGTCCGCCTTGATCGGCAAATCCTCGAGTCCCCGCCGAATACCCACAAACACGGGGTGGTCGCTATCGCTCGGTGCGGATCCAGGCAAAACGCCCACGTCTTCGCCAGACACAAAAATCGACCAGCGCCGCTCAAGATTGGGCAGACTGACTTCCCAGTCAAAATCCGTGTCGATGGTGAACTCCGGATTTCCCTCATGACGAACCTCCACAAAGGTCGCAATACGCATGCTGCTTTTTTCCGGCTGCGGCATCAGCAAGTCATCTTCGGTCGAAAAGAGCGAATCGATACGATGCGTGCTATGGTTAACACCGACCTCGAAGTTCATGCGAACGTAGTCCAGGCGCTGCGTCAGATTTGCAAAGTCAGGCGGCTTGTTGGTCGGGAATATCTGCCAGCGCCACGCCTGCACACGCTTAGGTGTCTCAGGGTCCCACAGCTCAACGTCATCGCCGCTGGGGTCGAGAAAAATCAGGCCGCCCAAAAAGTCGGCAATTTCAACGAGGTCACAACCAACTTCAGCACCAACGAACAAGAGGTGCGCGCCGACATTTATCTCGGTGGGCGAATATCCGGGCGGATGCGCGGCGTTATCGGTGGCGTCGACGCCGAACCAGATCAACCCTTTCTGTGCTTCCCAACCGTAAGGCGCACGCGTTCGACAGGGATAGCGCGGCCCGGGCAGGCCCACATAGGCCGAGCGATAATTACCGCCGAAAAAATGGAAATGGTCAGTTGCACGTGCGCTGACGCCCCAGCCCGGGCCAACCCGCAATCGAACGCGAACCATGTCCGTCAAATCCAAGAGACGATTCGGCACATACCAAAGCAAACGATCCGCGATGCTGATATCGTTTTTGACAGCCGGCGCCGATTCCGACTGCGCAAACGCTGGCGCGCTAGCCAACGAAAAGAGCCACAGCATAACGGCGCCACGACAAGCGAGGAGGGATATGCCGCGCCTAATGGATTGCTTTAAAGACATCGAATCACCGTTCTTCACCGGGGCCAGTGGCGGCATCGCTGCCGCATCATGTTGTGCGTCCCCATTCATGATTACAGCATTAACATGCTTTGATGACAGCCTTCAGCACAAAAGGGGTCAGGAGTCGGGAGTCGGGAGTCAGGGTCGCGTCCTGAAATAGGTTTTCACTTGTAGATCCGTGACCGCCGCAAGGAACGATGGAGTTTACGGCAAAGGAAACGAAATAGTTAGAATCCGGCCTTCGCGCTACGCTTGCTACGGCGGACAAGTCGGTGGAGTTCTCGAGGCAGTTCACGCAGCAGGGGGAACGGTATGTCTTCCCCCCATTTCGAGAACGTTGCCGTAAACTGGATCGAAACTAACTCCATCGTTACCGTTGGCTTCGCCTGTCTCCGCTTCGCAAGGGCGTCGCCTTGACAATCTGACCCCCATTGCTCATATAATCAGGCGTGGTTGGCACTGGGGCAGGCCCGGCTTTGCGCATCACCACACGTCGCGACAAGGAGCAGACCCATGAGCAGCGAAAACATGACCACAGAAGGCTACGACCGCGAAGAACTCTATTTTCACGACCTGAATCAGAAGTTGATCGACGAACAGCGCGCGAAACTCAACGAGGATCGCCAGGCGCAGGCGCACGAAAACAACAAAGAGGTGCACTGGATGAAGTGTCCAAAGTGCGGCGAGGACATGTCCGAATTTGAACTTTCAGGGCTCAAAGTGGATCGCTGCACGACATGCGAGGGGCTGTTTTTCGACAAGGGCGAATTGAAGCTTTTACTCGAATCGCGTGAACACGTCAGCATCTGGGATCGACTTCGCGGCCGCTCTCCAGAATCGCCCCTTTAAGGTAAATCGCGAACCAGTCCGTACAAACGGTCGGCGTCAGACCACAAGTCTACCCGTATGCTCCCCACATTGCGCGATGATGAGCTGGTGCGTGATAAACGTTCCGATTTAGGCCAAATATAAAGGGCCCTGTGATCGTTGTCCGTAGACGTTGACTGCACGTAAATCACGACAGCCGTATCACCTAGAATGGTCGCTTCACTCCACGCCTCAACGGCATATTGATCAAACAAGGCTATGCCATTTGTTACGCCGGGAGGCGGCGGTCCCTCACGCCGGTCGCTCGACGCGTTCGCATAAACCGACGCCAACTCGACCATAACAGCCTTGTTATGGTGCCCTGCACCTGTGGCGACCAGACGTGTGGCGACGGTCGCCGCCATGATAAAGAGTACAACGAGGCCGAAAACAAGTGGGCGAACGGAGCGGCCTTCCGGCCTTGCTGTTTGTGTATCTGACATGCCGCCACACTGCAGCAGGCGGCGCTCGTTGTCAAACTGAGCCACGCCGATATGCCGAGTCAGCGCCCTTCGTCCGTAACAATACCGTTGAATACCCTCCTCCTTGGGGATACGGTCGTGCTCAATTATGCGACCGAAAACAGCACTCATCATCGTTGGTAGCCTTATACTCGCCATCATCGCCGGCACCTTGTTCGTTAAGCGCGCTCCAAGCACGCAAACCGGAGCGGATTTTACATTCGGCGGCCCAACGGAAAGCCCGGCACTTGAAGCCGACAGCTGCGTGGCTTGCCACGCGGCTGAAGTTGAAAAGTGGCGCGGCTCACAGCACGCCAACGCCATGCGGACGCTGCGCCCTGAGGACGCAGAGACGTTTCAAAATGCCGCCCCACTGCCCCACGGTCCATTTACAACGACGCCGACGCTCGGGACAGCAGGACCCCAGTTCACGCAATCCAACAACGATGGCAGCGAGCACGTGTACACCCCCGTCGGCGCCATCGCCATCGCCCCACTTCTTCAATATGTGGTACCCTTCCCCGGCGGACGATTACAGGCTTTCGATGCCGCCTATAACGTCCACACGCAAGCCTGGTTTCACGTTTTCGGCGACGATGTACGCACGGCTGACGACTGGGGCTTCTGGGCCAACCGCTCACTGAACTGGAATGCGCGCTGCGCGGACTGCCACATGACGCATTTCGAAAAGAACTACGACGCCGCCACAGACAGTTACGCCTCCACCTGGGACCATATGGGTATTTCCTGTAGCGCCTGCCACGGCGACATGAAAGCCCACGCCGCAGCGCCAAGTCGCGCCGACCTGCGCCAAAACACCAACCCGCAGACGCTGAAACAACGCGTCGCTGTTTGTGCCGACTGCCATTCACGCCGAGAGGATTTGACGGGGCACTTTCGGCCTGGGGACGCGTACGACGATCATTTTCGTTTGGCCCTGTTAACCGACGCGGGATCGTTGTACTACCCCGACGGACAGATACGAGACGAGGTGTTCGAATACACCTCTTTCGCCTCCAGCCGCATGCACGACAAGGGCATTACCTGCTTTCATTGTCACGACCCGCATTCCGGCCAGACGCTCTTGCCGGCGAAAAACAATCAACTCTGCATGAGCTGCCACACCGCACCGGGCGTCGACGGCGCACCGCCCATCGTGCCCGTCGAGCACAGCCATCACGGCGCCACCTCAAAAGGGAATCGCTGCGTCGAATGCCACATGCCGGAAACCAAGTACATGATCGTCGACCCACGCCGCGATCACGGGTTTACCATCCCTGACCCGCTGCTCACGATCGAACATGGCACGCCCAACGCCTGCAACCGCTGCCATGCCAACCAGACGCCCGAATGGGCGCATAACCATACGCAGCGCTGGTATGGCGATCGCATGAATCGCCCCACACGCAAACGCGCACAAGTCATTGCAGGCGCCCAAGGCGGCGATGCCGCCGCCATCACGGAACTCGCGACCCTAACACGGGCCGAGTCCAACGCGGTCTGGAAAGCCAGCATGTTGTCGCTGCTGAACAACCTCAACGCTCGGGCCGCCACTCCCCTATTGGTCAACGCACTGAAGCACAAATCGGCACGCGTACGCTCCGTCGCGGTGCGCGCGTTGTCCCCGCTTCAAGAAGCGCGACCGGCGCTGGTGCCCTATCGCGATGACCCGTCGCGACTTGTTCGACTCGACGCCGCGTGGGCAACACTGGGCTCGCTTGACCGCGACAGCAAAACCTACCAGGAACTGCTTGATTATTTTGAATACGACATTGATCAACCGTCCGGAGCGCTCAAACAGGCCCAGTTAGCCCTGGCTGAGCGACGGCTCGATGACGTCGGACCATGGCTCGACAAGATTGTGGCATGGGACGGCGCGGCGGGTAGCCATGAGATCAAGGGGCGCATGCTGCACGCCATGGGACGCGTGGACGAGGCCATCAACGCGCTCGAAAAAGCGATCTCGTTGAGCTCCGACAATGCCGAGCTTCACTACACCGTCGCCCTACTTTACGGCGAAGCCGGGCGCAGCGAGGATGCGCTGGGCAGTCTGCAACGCACCGTCAAACACGACCCGGGTCATGGGCGCGGGTGGTACAACCTCGGACTGGCGCTCGCCCAAGCGGGACGACTGAATGAGGCCGTTACGGCCCTGAATTCCGCCGAGCGCCTGATGGCAGGATCATCCGACCCAGCCTTCGCTGCGGCGACGATTCATTTGCGCCTGAATGACAAGAACGCAGCGCGCCAGGCCGCGCTACGCTCCCTACAACGCGACCCGAATCACGGACCGACGCGAAATCTGTTAGGCAGCATTGGACCATAAGCGAAGGTTTTACCAAGACACTGGCACCCCATAGGCCAAGGGCAAGATTAACCACAGAGTTCTCGGAGGACGCAGAGGAATGAAGATATAGACGGATTCTCGTGAGCTCTCCTCTGCGTTCTCCGTGAACTCTGGGTTGATTCATCTCTTCAGTGGCTAGGATTTCTGCGATGCAGCTTGGCGGCCCTGCGTCTGATACATTCGGCCTTACGGGATGGTCGTGTTGCCCCGAAACGCATCAAAGGGCTTCACCGCAGATTTTGCAGAAGCGCGCGTTTGGGTCGTGCCCTTCGGCACTGCACGAACGGCAGGCTTGCGTGCTCACCTTTGTGGTATTCAGGCGCGTCATTTCAGATGTCACAATGCCGGTAGGCACAGCGATAATGGCATAGCCCATTACCATCACCAGAGCGGCAATGGATTGACCGAAGGGCGTCTTGGGTGAAATGTCGCCGTATCCGACAGTCGTCAACGTCACGATCGCCCAGTAAATGCTGCGCGGAATACTGGAGAACCCGTTCTCTTCACCTTCTATGACGTACATTAACGACCCAACGACGACCACGATCGCCATGACGGTGTAGAGAAAAATCATAATCTTGCGCCGACTGGCCACCAGTGCGTCCCAGAGCGCCCCTGATTCTTTCACATACTTGGCCAACTTGAACACGCGGAACACGCGCAACAGTCGCAAAACGCGAATGGTAAGGAAGAACTGCGAACCGGGCAAAATGAGGCTCAAATAGGTAGGCAAGAAACAGAGCAAATCGACGATGCCGAAAAAACTGCGCGCATAGGCCGAAGGGCGACCCACGCAACTGAGGCGCAGAAGATACTCGATGGTAAAGAGAATGGTGAACACCCATTCCAATACGTGCAACTGCGGCCCGATGGCGGCGCGCACATCCGCTATGCTGTCCAGAAGGACAACAACAACACTGCTGATAATGCAAACAATCAGCGCAATGTCGAAGGCGCGTCCGATCGGCGTGTCCGCCTCAAAAATGATTTCGTGAATGGTGTTTTTGTTCATTGCGGCGAAACCACGTTATGCGTCGTTATCAATCACAGATCCTGCAACAGATGCCAGAGGGCATCCAGCGCACTTTCGCGCGGCGCATCCAGCTGTGCCGTGGCAACGTCGTCACCTACGGAGAAGCAGGTCATTAGGACGTGGCCTTCCGCTGTCACGTCGATCAATAGTCTGCGTGGCAATTCGCCATCGGGGTCAATCGGCGTTTTCGAGATGACGAGCGCGTCTTCGATCAGGCTAGGGAAATAGTCGACGCTGACAACGGATGTGGAAAGTTGCTTCACGAAATCAAACAAAGGTACGAGGTGCTCCCAACCGGGCTTGGCGCTCAAACTGCCATAATAGCGCACAAGGCCGAGCCAGATCGCGAGTGGTTCGATGACCGATGTATCTTGTGCTGGGGCGGTTGTCTCTTGCATCGGACTACAGGACCTTTCTATGGTAGTGGTTGCACGTCAAGGTATCACGAGCGTCCGGACGCGGCGTTCACCCTCGCGGAAAATGAGCCGGACGAAACGAACGAAGGAACATTGAAGCAAAGAGTCGACGCCGACTCAAGTTTTTCAGCACGAGGATCCCATGGAAACAAAAGACCGACTGGTAGAAATTTTCGAGATGCAAGAGGGCCTCAACAAGCGCATTGGCGTGGATGTGTGCAATCTGGACGAAAAGCAGCAGATCGAATGGGTGTTGAATTATTGCCGCGCCATGTCGCAGGAGTTGGCCGAACTGACCGATAGCGTGCCATGGAAGTGGTGGGCCAAGTACCAGACGTTTGACAAACAGAATGCGCGCGTCGAAATTGTGGACATGTTGCACTTTCTTGTTTCGCTGGCGCAGGTCATGGGCATGAGCGCAGAAGATGTGCACGAACTCTACATGAAGAAACACGACGTCAACGTCCAGCGCCAGGACAGCGGTTATACCGTCAAAGACGAAAGCGACAACAAAGCACTATAGGTCCACGCGCTGATTAGGCCGGGCTAACCCACGCGACTTCGTCGAGGAACCCGTACAGCGCGTGACTCACCGCAGCGTGTTGTTCGATGACGCAAAGGTGACCGCAGTTGAGAATCTTGAGGCGCGCGTCTGGCGCCACTTGTGCCATCTCGGCGGATTCCTCGGCCGGGCGCGAGGCATCGTGTTCACCGCCGATGACCAACAAGGGACACGCCAACTCAGCCAGACGTGGCAGGAGATCTGGGCGCGAAAAAATGCCCCGCCCAACCGCTGCCAGTCCGCTGATTTTATCGGCAGGCCACGCGTCGAGCGCGTCGCGAAACGCGTCGATCGAAGGCAACTCAGCCGCTATCGATGCCGGCGAAAAGAAGAGCGGTATGATGTCATCGACAATCTCCGCAGGAACGGTCCGCAAAGCCTCGACCGTATCCAGCATCCCGAAATAGCGCTCTCGTTTTGCTTCCGGCTCGGCGCCAACGAAGGTGTTCAACAGCGCAAGGCATGACACGCGCTCCGGATGTGACAGCGCCAACTGCGCGCCCCACATACCGCCAACCGAATGACCAACAATAGCAACTTTTTCAATCTCCAGATGGTCCAACAGGCGAACATAGTCTTCCGCCAGGCGATCGACGGAATAACAGACCCCGGGCGCGCGGTCCGAGTCGCCGTGCGACCAGAGGTCCGGCAGAATACACCGACAGAACGGGGACAGCACCGCCCGCTGCGCGGCCCACATGGTGTGATTCCACAAGAAACTATGCCCGAAAAGAACGGCCGGCCCGTTGCCGCAGTCCTCGACGTGCATCGTTCGATCATCAATCGTTATCTGTTTCTGCATTGTGAATTACTTTCGACTGCATCTTAGCGGTCATGGAAACATCGTTCCGTCAGGGCTGTGTGTCGGCTTCCAGATCCAGCCAACGCATTTCCGATTCGGAAAGCCGCACGGAAAGACAATCCAGTGAATGCATCAACTGACTTACATTGTGCGGACAGAACAGCGCAAATAGGTCGATTTTCTGCTGCAGAGCGAACGACAGCGCAATGGTTGTCGGAATCACATTGCGCTTCTCGGCCAAGACCTTCGCACGGCGCAAGCGCTCGAAGTTTGCATCGCTATACCAACTCGCCGCAAATGCGAAGTCAGGTTTATCAGGTCCGGCAATTGCCGGCACGAAGAACCCTTGTGCCTGACTTGACCAGGCGAAGAGCGGAACCTTGTTCGCAATCAACCATTGGCGCGATGTCGGGTCGGACACCGAAAGACAGTCGGCCCACGGCGGGTCAACCATGCGAGCGAGACTGAAGTTATTGCTCAACCCCAAAAAGCCCTGCTTGCCCGTCCGTTCGGCATACGCGTTGGCTTCCGCGAATCGCTCAAAAGACCAGTTAGAGCCTCCGAAAACAGATACACGACCTTCGTCGCGCAACTCGTTCAGAACGTCCACAAACTCCGCAGCTGGAATATCGGTGTTGTCGCGATGCATGAAATACATGTCGGCATGATCGGTCTGTAGATGTTCGAGCGACATCTCAAGCTCCGCTCGCAAGTCCACCGGATTACACTCCGGCGTGTGGGCGCCTTTGGCGATGATGACGACATCGTTGCGAATGCCGCGATTTTCAATCCACTGGCCGAGGTCGCGATCTGTCGTCTGGTATACACTTGCCGTGTCAAAGGCGTTGCCGCCCTGTTCGACATAGGCGTCCCACACGGTGCTGCTTGCGCGATAGTCGCTAATCGTCGTGCCCATGACAAGGCGTGCGACCGGCTTCTCCAGGCCCGCGACAGCCGCTTGCGGAATGCAGGCATCCTCGCGCTTACGCAAGGCACGTCCCGACAATGGCTTTTTCATGTTCACGCTTTTCTCGGACTCGTAAAGCAACCCAATCTGGCTGCGCCAGGCATCCTGGGTCTGCATGTTGCCAATGCTGTCATTCCAGCTCATGGCCGGAAACTGCCCCTGACGTTTCTTTAAATGACGCGCCACGTGATCGGCTTCGCAACCATAGAGCGCTTCTTGCGAGCGTACGGTCACGGTGCGAACCGGCTCACCTTGAAGATGCACGAGAATCCGACTGGAGCCACCCGTGCGGCCTTGCGCAAACCATGGCGTGAGCACGTCCAACCAGCCTTTGGTGCCATAGACGGCGATACGGTCGGGCAAACTCAGATCGACGGAACACTGCAGATTGGCCGTGATGCCGCCGGGGAACGTCAACAGCGCGGAGGCGAATGTATCGACACCCGTCTGTGGGTGCAACCGACCCGTCGCCTTGATGGCGATCGGTTCGGCGAACTCGCCATCCAGTGCAACACCCGCAATCATGCGCGCGTAGGATGTTGTGTAGCCGCCGATATCTAAAATACCGCCACCACCGAGTGCGTTGTTGAGAAGGCGCCCCTCGGGATCAGCGCCACCGTTGAACCCGAAGCGCCCCTCGATCAGGCGAACGTCGCCGAGCACCTTGTCGCGCAGGAGCTGCACCAATTTGCGCGTCTGCGCTGTGCAGCGATACATGTAAGCCTCCATAAAGAAGACATCGTTCTGGCGCGCGGCCTCGATGACGGCAATCGCATCGAAGGCATTGAGCGTGACCGGTTTCTCGCAAAGAATGTGTTTGCCCGCCTCGGCGCATTTGATCGCCCATTCGGCATGCATGGGATGCGGCGTGGCGATATACACGGCCTGCACATCGGCATCTTCGAGCAGGGCCTCGTACGATCCGTAGCGGCGCGCGATAGCATGCGTTTCACCAAACGCATCCGATTTTGCCTGCGAACGGCTTGCAACAGCCAACAGTTCGCAGCGTTTACTGCACTGTACGCCTTCGGCGAAGGCCGCCGCGATGCTACCGGCACCAATGATGCCCCATTGAAGTTTTTCAGCCATCACCAAGACTCCTTACCCTTATCGTCTTCTCGAACCGCGTCAGTAAACGCATAAAATCTGATGAGGTCGATTCGCAAATGCACGCTCCCCGCGCGGCTCGCAGTTTGCCCTTTCCTCCAACGCGCGAAAGGACTACCTTTCCACGCCCCTATGAAACCATTTGAACACATTGTTATCCATTACGACGAAATAGGCCTCAAAGCCGCCAACCGTGGCCACTTCGAGAAGTTGTTGATGACGAATATTCGCGCCAAACTGGGCGACGCCGTCATCGCCGGACGCCGTGAATCGGGGCAGCAGACGATTACCCTGGCGCCCGACATTGATCGCGACGCCGTCTGCACCGCCCTCTCCCGAGTCCCGGGCATTGCCTATTTCTCGCCGGCCTGGCAGGTAGAACACGATCTGGACGCCATTCGCAAAACAGCCCTTGCCCTCATGAAGGCACAATCGTTCAAGACCTTCGGCGTCGTCACAAAACGTCGCGACAAAGCCAACGACTTTCGTTCTGCGGTGATCAACCGGGATTTAGGTGCCGCCGTACTGGGCATTTGTCCGGACGCGAGTGTCAACCTGACCTCCCCCGATGTTTGGCTCAAAATCGAAATCACGCATACGCATGCGTACGTGTCGGTTGAGCGCATCAACGGCGTGGGCGGATTGCCGACCAACGCACGCCAGAAGGTCGTCGCCCTCTTGTCGGGCGGACTCGACAGCCCCGTCGCGGCCTACATGATGATGAAGCGTGGCTGTGAAGTCATTATGACCCACTACCAGAACAGCCACGCCATGACGGACTCCGTGGAAGACAAAATTCAGCAACTCGCGGCACAGTTGGCGCACTTCCAGCCACGCACCCATCTCCACATTGTGCCTTTCGGCGCCATCCAAAACGAAATCATCAAAGTCGTGCCAGCCAAGCAACGGATGCTCTTTTACCGCCACGTGATGCTTAAAATGTCGGCCCGCGTGGCCTCCCGCAATCAGGCGCGCATGCTGGTGACGGGCGACAGCCTCTCCCAGGTTGCCTCACAGACCTATGACAACCTTGCCGCGATTTATCATGTCGCCGAATTACCCATTCTGTCGCCCCTGATTGGACTGAACAAAACCGAGATCACGGCCATTGCACGCCGCATCGGAACTTTTGACATCTCATCACTGCCCTACGACGACTGTTGCAGCCTCTTTGTGCCAAAGCACCCCGAACTGCGCCTGCGCCTATCGGCCATCAGCGACGCGGAAGCCAAGATGGAACTCGAGCCCCTCATGAAAGCGGCGCTCGAAGAAACACAACCGCAACGTCTGGACTGAACCGCGCTAGAGCGGATCGTGATAGAAATAGCGATCGCCGACGTAGTTCTTCAACACGAGACGATCGTCCTCGCGTCCCTCAATGTAGTGCGGACCGACCGGAACTTTTCCGCCACCACCGGGTGCGTCGATCATCAACATGGGGACGGCGTAACCCGTACAGTGGCCATGCAAACCTCGGATAATGTCCTGCCCGACGGAAAGCGGCACTTTGAAATGGTCGGAGCCGACGATGGGGTCGCACATGTGCAGGTAGTACGGCTTCACGCGGCACAACAACAAGGTTTCGTTCAGTTCGCGAATCGCCTCGACGCTGTCGTTGACGCCTTTCAGCAACACCGTCTGTGACATCATGGGAATGCCGGCATTCGCCAGGCGGTCACAGGCGGCACGCGCAGCGGGATGCAATTCGCGCACATGCGTATAGTGCACGCTGAGCCAGAGCGGGCCGTGCGACGCGAGCATCGCCACGAGCTCGGGCGTGATGCGCTGCGGCAACACGGCGGGCAACTTGGTGCCGATGCGGATCAGTTCGACGTGGGGTATGCTGCGCAAGGCGCTCAGCAGCATATCCAATCGCGCGTCCGACAGCGTCAACGGATCACCGCCCGATATGAGCACGTCTTTGATTTCGGGATGCATGCGAATATAGTCCAGCGCCTCCTGCCAGTCGCGCTCCAGTGTCGGCCAATCACCGGAACCCACCGATCGCGCGCGTGTGCAGTAGCGGCAATAGGTCGCGCAAAAATCGGTCACGAGGAACAGAACCTTGTGCGGATAGGTGTGTACGATGCGCGACACGGGGTTGTGATCCGTCTCGCCCAACGGGTCCAGGCGTTCGCCGGGATGGGTAACATGCTCCTGCTGGCGCGGCACCATCGCGAGACGTAGCGGGTCCGACCCGTCCCCCAGATGCATCAGACCCAGATAGTGTGGCGGTATCGATACCGGAAAAGGCTTCTCGGCGCGGTCGAAGAACGCGACCTCGTCTTCACTGAGCGTGAGAAAGCGCTCAAGCGCAGCGCGGTCGCGAACGGCCTGCTGCAGTTGCCAATGCCAATCGTCCCATTCCGCGTCGGTAACGTCGGGATAGAACCTGTTGCGGAATGAGCCTGTAGGCGTTTGCACGAAATCTCCGGTAGTGAAGGCGTTTCAACTCGAATGAATGGCGAAACGATAATATAGTTTTCGCCATGCACAAAACGATTCTATGTATTGCGGCGTTTTATGGCGGGCTAGCCGTCGTATTGGGGGCCTTTGGCGCACATGCACTCAAGGCACGCCTCGATGCGGATGCCTTGGCCGCCTGGCACACCGCTGTACAGTATCAATTCACGCATGCGCTGGCCATGCTACTGCTCGGCCTGCTCATGTTCCACATCCCGTCACGTGCCTTAAACGTGTCCGGTGTGAGCATGGCCGTGGGCACAGCCCTCTTTTCCGGTTCGATCTACCTGCTGGCCTCACGTTCCCTGCTGCCCTTCGGCCCGATGCGCTTTCTGGGCCCCGTCACGCCCTTGGGCGGCCTGACCCTGATTGTCGGCTGGGCCGCCCTGCTCACCGCCCTCCTGCGCGCAAAACTGTGATTTGTGAACCCAAAAGGAGTCCCGATGGCGAAGGTTAAAGCGATTGTTATTGGGACGGGGGGAATGGCGCGTGCTCATATCAATGCCATGATTGGCATGCCGCGCAGCACGGACATCATCGGGTTTGTGGAGCCCGATGATAAATCGCGGGAGAGAACGACAGCACTCTTTACAGACAAACGCATGGCGTGCCCGCCATGCTTCGCTACGGTAAAAGCCTTGGTCAAAGCTCTGGGCGCGCCAGATGCGGCCTTGGTCTGCTCCCCGCACAAATTTCATTTCGAGAACGCGAGAGACTGCCTGAATGCGGGCACGGATGTTCTCATCGAAAAACCCATGGTGATGAATGCCTCCGAAGCCCGTCGCCTGATCGCGCTGCGCGACAAAACCGAGCGCCTGCTCATGGTTGCCTTTCAGGGCAGTTTGTCGCCGGCCATATGGAAGGCCAAGCAGCTACTTGCACGGGGGACCATCGGCGACGTGAGTTCTATTTCAGCTTTTGCACAGCAACAATGGAAGTCGGCAACGGTTGGCACCTGGCGTCAGATTCCAGACGTTTCAGGAGGAGGCTTCCTGTTCGACACCGGATCTCACATGATCAATACGATTGTTGACCTAATGCAATCAGACGTCGCACGTGTTTCAGCACTGTTTGACAACAGAGGCACGCCTGTCGAAATCAACTCATCTGTCAGTGGGACCAGCGCCAGTGGCATCACATTCACCATAGCAGGGGCTGGCGATTCGGTTCAATGTGCGTCTCAAATAATGGTATTCGGCGATAAGGGCGTCATTAAAACCGGCATCTGGGGCGAGAGCTTGATGATCAAGATGGCCAACGATGCTGATTTTTCGGATGTCCCATATCGGAAATCGCAAGGCCCTTGGGAGCAGTTCCTACGTGTGCGGGATGGGAAAATGGAGAATCCCTGTCCGCCTGAAGCCGGACTGCGCTTCGCGAAGCTGATGGACATGATTCGCAAGAGCGCCGAAACCGGCCAGACCGTCGCATCACGATCACGTCGCTGATCACAAAACAGTCATTCGAGAATGCTCGTAACGTTCGTTTTGCCCAAAGTACGGCCTGTTCTGCCCGAGCTTGCGAGGGCAGAACAGGCTGCGGATTGGAGCCTGCTCTGGTGTTGGGCCATTTCCCCGCTCGTTCCTCGCTCGAGAAAAGGCCCTACTTTTGGATTCGTTTGCTGCGCTGTGGCTGAGCAGAGTAGGGGGGGTGGTGGGGCGGGGCGCG
>JBLHHU010000068.1:0-14260 GCA_047615735.1 Kiritimatiellia bacterium
TTGCCCTCGGCAAGCTGATGGCCGATACCGTCACGATCGTGAGACCAGAAACCATTCTCAAATGGCACCGAAGGCTGGTGGCGCAAAAATTCGATGGCACTAGGTTCAGGAAGGGCCGAGGCAGGCCACCGGTCACGCCAGAAATTGAGACGCTTGTCCTCGTCATGTCGAAAGAAAATCCTTCGTGGGGCTATGACAGGATAGCAGGCGCGCTCGACAACCTCGGGCATAGCATCAGCGACCAGACCGTCGGCAATGTTCTTAAGCGACACGGTTTTGCCCCATCGCCTGAACGACGCCAAAACACAACATGGGCGCAGTTCATTCGCCAGCACAAGGAGGTGTTATGGGCGACAGATTTCTTCTCTGCCGAAGTTTGGACGAAGACGGGCCTGACGACGTTCTATGTCCTCTTCTTCATTCACGTCGTCGCGCGCAGAGTCGTTCTCGGGGGCGTCACTGAATATCCGAAAGAAGAGTGGATGAAACAAGTCGCCCGCAATGTGACCGGATTCGACGGTGAAATGACCGATTCAAAATTCCTCATTCACGACCGAGACACGAAGTACACCACGTCATTCGGGAATATATTCAAGTCGGTTGGTATCATGCCGCTCAAATTGCCAGCGCGCTCACCCAACCTGAATGCGTTCGCGGAGCGATTCGTGCGCTCGATCAAAGAGGAGTGCCTGGACCACCTAATCCTGTTTGGGGAGAAATCGCTGCGGCATGTCCTCAAAGAGTATCTAGCCCACTACCATTCTGAGCGTAATCATCAAGGAATCGGGAACCTGATACCGTTTCCTGACGAGCGGCTAAGCCGAGCTGGCAAGGTTAGAAAGCACGAGCGCCTGGGAGGTCTGCTCAACTTCTACCACCGTGATGCGGCGTAACCTGTTGTAACCTTTTCACGGAAGCCAACGGACGGGATAATTGCGTCAAAAACCAGCCGGTCATTCCGCCAGCACCAACATTCCCACCATACACGGACGAGTTTTTCGCCACCGCCGTGGTGCAGCAACAGCAGAGCACCCAATAAACATCGACTCAATCACCGTTCACACTCACGGATGATTTTTTTGACCCTACGAGGCCAAAGGCATAAACGGCGTCGCCTGGCCGCGGCCTTGGGTCGCTACCTATGCTTTCGGATTATAATAGAAAGCATAGCTTGTATTACGAGTAAAAAAGTGCATAATGCAAATAATGCTTGCTGTTAAGAAGGTTTTCCATGCTTCGAGTCGATGAGAAATTGAAAGGTCTTGGTTCCAGGCTTCGGGCTGAGCGCTTGAGGCGGAACGATACGCAGGTAATCTTTGCGGCTAGGCTCGGTATTAGTGTGCCAACCCTTCGTAAAATGGAGTCTGGCGACCCTAGCGTATTAGTCGGCTACTGGGTGGCCGCCTTGAATGTTCTCGATCGTGCAGGAGATCTGGATGCTATCCTGGCTGCGCCAGAGGACTTGTTTGCTAAGTACGATCAGGTGAAGACACCACTGCCCCGTCGAGCATCGAGGAGGTCTCGATGATCCAACGGATCGGGGTATGGGAAAGATTGAGCGGTGATCATCGGTTTGTCGGCGAGATGATCTGCGAGATCGCCGAGAACGGTCGCACAAGAACGGCGTTCAGGTATGAGCGCGAATATCTTGAAAGAAGCGATGTTTTCGCGATTGATCCCGTCTCTCTCCCCTTGACGTCTGATTCGTTTTTAACCGAGCGCCCTGATATGTTCGGTGTGTTTGAAGACAGCCTCCCTGATAACTGGGGTCGCAATCTTCTCATCCGTAAGCACCAGATCCCACGGCATGAGCAAAACCTGCCGAACCTGCTTCTTGCCCTTGGCAGCACAGGCCTGGGGGCATTGTCATTCACTGACCATGCAAAGCCACAGCAACCGTCTCCCGACATCTCAACGCTGCACCTCGCAACGCTTGTCGAAGCTGCTGAGACGTATGAGCGTGGTGAAATTCGAGACTCGGACATATCCCTGCTCTTGAGTGCCGGGAGTTCGCCCGGCGGTGCCCGCCCCAAAGCCGTGGTGTTCGATGAAGATCGTGATACTCACTACCTCGCCAAGTTCCCGAGCACGAGAGATCAGGTGGATGTGGTGAGAATTGAGGCAGCCACCATGAACCTGGCGGTTAAGGCGGGCCTGGTTGTTCCCCATACTCGGCTTGTTCGGTGTTCTGGTAAGTCCGTGCTCCTGGTCCAGAGGTTTGATGTCATTCCTTCTGGGCGCCGCCATATGGTCAGCTTTCAGACCCTGTTGCAGGCGCATGGATACTATCAACACCGATACCCGGATTTGCTGGCTGTTGTTCGGAAATACAGTCAGGATCCACTGGATGATTCGGAACGGCTTTACCGCCAGATGGTCTTTAACGCTGTGGTGGGCAATACGGATGACCACCTGAAGAACTTCTGGATGGTTCATGATGGCGATCATGGCTGGAGGCTTTCGCCCGCTTTCGATCTGATACCGGACGTGGGGCGGAGGGGTGAACATGTTCTGTTCTTTGACCATGGCGCGTATTATCCAGGCAGAAGCAGTCTAGAATATCTCGGAAAACGGTGGGGCGTTCGCAACGCTGATGTCATCGTGGCCCAGGTGTTCGATGCTGTGGTTGGGTGGAAGGAAGAATTCAAAAGTTTTGGCGTTCTGGATGAAGACATTCTCCGCTTCAGGGGAATAGATTCGCACTTACAGAAATAGACTGTCAGTATCGCTAATGATGCCCCCAACCGGGCGAAGACCGAGGGTTTCCACACCCTCGTGATCGGCAGGGCAAGCCTGGTCGACATGACCGACGTCATGAGGTCACTTCGCAACGGTCAGCCCAAAGACGAGTAGCAACCGCCTACATCTTGATGCCGTCTGGCCTCGGCGTCCTTCCCAAAATAAGTGTCAGATCGCTCGATGAGGTCAAAACCCCAAAAAAGCCCCTTCGTGGAAGAGCTCTGTCGGCCTGCCGAGACGAAGCCGAAGACTGGCGCACCCGGAGAGATTCGAACTCCCAACCCTCTGATCCGAAGTCAGATGGTTTAACCATACCAAACTTTACCGATTGCAACGATCTGAATAAGAGGTAGTTACGAAATCTATGACAAAACTTTACCGCAAAAAGTGTCAGATCGAACTACGGATCGGACTATGGCGCTGGAACTGCGGCGATCTCACCCAGTCCAGAACAGCAACCGCGATCTTCCTGCACGGCGACACTAGGCGAGATGTCATGCAGAAGTGTTTTCGAACGAATCTCGACAGTCAGAGCATTCCTGAAAGTCGTTTCCCGTTAAAGAGAAAGAGACTGGTGCGAGCGTGGAAATTGAATCCCCGACACGAAGATTTTCACTCTCCCGTCAGCCCCCATTACAGAATGTGTGCAAGCCGTTAAAACAGAGATGCTTGCATCGCCAGTAACGTGTTACAGAAAACAGAAAACAGTTCTACACGGTTCACCAAGCCCGCGTGATTCATATCATGCTGAGCATAATATTCGCTATAATGAATATGTTGCACTAGTCTTCCATATCAGCCATTAAAGCAGACTGTATATTCATTAAATCGAATATTTGGAAAGATAGAGGGTTGACCCAGGGGAAAACATGAGTATATATTCGTTATTGTGAATATTATAGCACTCGGAAAAGTTGTTAAAGACAGACGGCGCCTACTGGATGTTAAGCAGGCTGATCTAGCTCGCATCTCCAAAATCTCAGTCCACGCCCTAAGTGATATTGAATCGGGCAAAGGCAATCCGACACTCGAAACATTGCAGCAGGTGCTCGAAGCACTTGGCTTAGCCCTGCATGTGGAAATTAAGAAAGCCGACGGTATAGATGCGTAAGGCTATGGTGAAAGTTAATGGCAAACCAGCCGGTCGCCTGGAGAAAACAGCTGAGGGGTATCGATTTACCTACCTGGATTCCTATCTTGAGCTTACCGAAAATCCTTCAGTTAGCCTGACACTACCAAAGGCTTCTGAGGCCTTTGAGTCCTCCACTCTATTCCCCTTCTTCCATGGACTACTAGCCGAGGGCGCCTTGAAGAAGGAGCAGTGCATAAAACTTCGCCTGGATGAAAATGACCATTTCGGAAGGCTGTTGAAAACGACCCACCAAGATACCATCGGCGCAGTCACAGTGCATCAGGAGGAAGAATAATGCCGCGCTGCTGCTCAACGTTGAATCCCATCAATGAGGAAGGCTTCAGCCCTGCCGCTGCAAAGAAACTTTTCGACAACAGGAAGCCCCCAGCGTGCAGGCTGGAATTTACCAGGAAAGACGTAATAACTTACCGCCATCAGCAGGCAGAACGCTTTTCAATTTCCGGCATTCAAGACAAGATATCACTCAGGTTGCATCGAGGAACTTTGGCGCCCGTGACAGAGAACGGGGAGTACATCCTAAAACCTATCCCTTCAGGGGACCACATACACTTTAATGCGTCGGTACCGGCAAATGAACACCTCTGCATGTTATTGGCGGGTCAGTTGTTCAACATAAGCGTGCCTCCATGCGCCCTGGTTGAAATGAGCGACGGAGAACCGGCTTACCTGGTTCGACGCTTTGACCGCAGAAAAGATGGGAACAAGACCCCCCAGGAAGATTTCTGTCAGTTGAGTAATCGCAGCGAGGAAAACGCGGATAGGAATTACAAATACGATTCAACGCAGGAAGAAACAGGTCGCATCGTAAAGCAATTCTGTGCCGCACACCGCATTGAACTGGAAAAGCTATTTCTGCGCCATGTCTTCAATTACGTTTTCTCGAATGGTGATGCCCACCTGAAGAATTTTTCCCTGCATCAAACGGCACATGGTGACCATGTATTAACCCCAGCCTATGACCTCCTGTGCACCTCGATGCACATCCCTAGCGAGGCACGATGTGCCCTCGACATGTTCGAACATGATGAAACAAGGTTTTTCAGAGACAATAGCTACTATGGCCTGGAAGACTTCTCTCTTCTGGCAGACAAGTTCGGCATTGAGCAGGATTACGCACTGTTTGAAGTGAATCGTTTTGAAGCCAAGCTACAGCAGGTCGAAGACCTTACCGGGCAAAGCTATCTAGATTCGGGTCGCCGGAATGACTTCCTTTCCAGGGTTCACGATCGATTGAAGGCACTCAGGGCTGACGCATAAGGCCTGCAGCGCTCTGGCAGAATACATTTCTCTCTACCTGGTCCGTCAGCTCATGCCCACACAGCCCCATGAGGGCCGCCGGGCCATGCTGGACCTGCACGAACTCTGGGAACGCGTGAACGCGACGCCGGGCGCGTCCTGGAAACTTGCCGACCTGGCGCTGGCGCTGGGGGTATCGGTTCGGCAGTTCCGGCGACTCATGCGGGAGAACTACGATCTGACGTCCGAACAAATGCTGAAACGGATTCGGATGGAGCACGCACGGGAACTGCTGGCGGCCACCGACCTCACCATGGAAATGATTTCTGAACGCGTGGGCTATCACCCTATTTTCTGATGCGCAGGTACCGCCACAAGGATATACGCACGACTATAGACGTATATGTGTCCCACAATCCGCTTCTCGATGAAGCCCAGCACAGGGCTGTTGTGGCCAACGGAAACGGAAACGCTGTAGATTCCGACCCAAACCCACAGGCGATGGCGACAGATATTTCGGTGCCTGAGATGGAGGCTGTTGCGAAGGTGAGATCGCTCGGCATCAGTTGGCGCTCGCTGCGGGAGCACGCCATAAGGGAAAAAGCAGCTGTTGAGAGAAAGAAGAGATTATTCTACTCGGCGTCTTTTCTTGACGCTCTCTGCGAGGGCTGGATGACAAAGGCGGAGGCTATGCGCCTTCTGGGCCTAGCGTCATCGTCTGGGTTCTTCAACCGGGCGAAGGCCGAGGGATTCCGCACGCTCGTAATCGGCAGGGCAAGCCTGGTCAGCATGACCGACGTCATGGGGTCGCTTCGAAATGGCCAGCCCAAAGACGAGTAGCGATCACCCTTGATACCGCATGAATGCGGCACATCATTCCAGAAATAAGTGTCAGATCGCTCGACGGATCGCTCTATGAGCCCAAAACCCCAAAAAACGGCTTTCGTGGAAAAGTTTTGTCGGGTTTCGGTAAAGTCTTGTCGTTAAACGACAAAGGTTTGTCGGTTTTGGAGGTTTGGCGGAAAGATCATGTTGGCGCACCCGGAGAGATTCGAACTCCCAACCCTCTGATCCGAAGTCAGATGCGCTATCCAATTGCGCCACGGGTGCGTAAACGAGAAGGGGTAATATGCATGGATCAGGGGCACAATCCAAGTCAATTCACGGGCGCATCACGCTTGTGTGGGCGTCTCGGTGATGGTGTAGTTCGTTCCCGTTGTCGCCAGTATTTCGCGCAATTGTGCGAAGGCCGCGTCGGCCGCATCGGGCTCGCCACTGATCGACAGTTCAACTTCCGTTCCGCTTTGCGTGTAGCGTGGCAGACTGGAGATGGCGAGTTGCGGGTGCTCGGCGGTGAGTGCGTCGAGCATGGTTGTCAAATTCGCTTCGCGCGCTTCGGGTAATACCATCGTGTGTCGTGCGGTGATGGCGCCGGGTTCGTAATAGGTGTCCAGCACCCAGCGCATCATGGGGTGCGCCATTTCGGGAAATCCTGGCACAAAGTGACCGTGGCCGACGGTGAATCCGGGGATGCGATTGACGGGGTTGGGGATCAATGTGGCGCTGGCTGGAAACTGAACCATACGCAGAACGGGTTCAGGAATATCCTGAGCGCCAAAACGGTCGTGTAGAATGGCGAGGCCTTCCTTGTGCGTCGCGACGGGTTCGTCCAGTGCTGCGGCCGCGCAATCACGTGTGTAATCATCAGGCGTACCGCCAATGCCGCCGCAGCAGAAGAACGGCGTTTGCTGCGCGATGGCCCAGCGCAGTTGATCGGTGATCAGGGCGGGATCGTCGCGCAGAAGTTTGGTGTAGATGAGCGGCAGGCGATGTTCAATCAGGCGGTCGCGGCAGAAGGCAAAATGGCTGTCCTGCCGGCGGTCGTCAAGAATCTCGGAGCCAATGATGATGAGGCCGAAGCCCGAGGGCCGATGGCGGCTCATCGCGCTTCGTTCCCCGGCAATCCTTCTTTGTTCATGAGCTTCACGTACTTACCGCACATGATGCCGGAGAAAAGAAGGAGGATAATCACAACCACTGAAATCAAAAGCGACCAAAGTGAGTTGCTTATTTTGCGCCAGGCTTTGCGGCGTCGATAAATTTTTTCTCTACCAAACATGAATGTAGTCCTTGGTGTAATGCGTCCGGATCCGAAAAGGATCCTCTCTATAACGCGCCTACGATTTCTTCCAGAATATCTTCCGTCGTCAGCATGCCGACCACGGCTCCCGATTTATCATGCACCATGCATAGCGGCTGACGGTGTCGTCGCATCAGAGGGAGAATATCATCAACAGGCATGTCTTCATCTACAAAAAGTGGAGGACGGGCGAATTTTCCGGCGTTCGCGGCGGGCGTGTCTTCATGCTGTGACAAGACGTGGAAAACGTTGATGACACCTGTAAAGGCGCCCTTTTGGGTGTCGAAAGCCGGGATGCGCGTAAAGGAGGATTCACGAACGATTTCAAAGAAGCGTTCGATGCTCGCGTCTGTATTCGCCACGACCATGTCGTCGCGTGGAATCATGATCTGGCGGGCTGTTTTGCCAGAGAGCTCAAACACGCGTTCGATCATGTCGCGCTCGCGATGGGTTAAAGCGCCGTGGACAGCGCCTTCTGCGGTGAGATGTTTGAAGTCTTCTTTGGTTGCGAAAAGGCCCTTGCGCACAAAGGAGACGTTTCGGCGCATGATGAGTTTCGCAACGCGCATGCAGGCGACGGAGAGCGGACGAAGCACGACTTCTGAAAATCGCAAGACGCGTACAAACCGCAAGCTGCGTATTGTGGGACGGCTGTGGAACCAGGCTTTGGGCAGGTATTCCGCAAAGACCAGAACCATCAGTGCGGTGACCGCTGCCGCCGCGCTTTCGCCTATGGGGCCGAAGCGTGCGGTGGCAATACTTGCTGTGAGGACAGAGATGGTGACGTTGCAAAGGTTTGTTCCAACCAGTGTCGTGCCGAGCAGGCGGTCTGAGTTGTCAAAAAAGCCCTGCAGCATTGTCGCGCCTTTGACCTGTTCTTTGACTAAATGCATCAGCCGAACGGGGTGAATGGAGACAATGCCCGTTTCGATGCCGGAAAAGAACCCACTGGCGATCAAGCAGGCAGCGCATAGCAATAGTTCAAGCCATTCCGTCATGAGCTTTCTCCTTTCGAAGATAACTCCAGAAGCACCAACACGACGCGGTGACGTCGAAGGCGCTGCACGGTCGCGCGGCATCCTTGCGCGTCGACGGTATCGCCGACGCGCGGAATACGTTCCAGCTGCGCGGTCACCCAACCGGCGATGCGATCAACCCCTTCAGCGGCAAGGTCCAATTTGATTTCGTATGCAATGTCTTCGAGGCTTGTGTCGCCACTGACCAACCAGGCGCCTTCGCGCAGCGGATGAATCGTTAGTTTGGACTCGCCGTGTTCGTCGTCTACATCTTCGACGATTTCTTCCAGAATGTCGCCGCGCGTGATGAATCCGGCTGTGCCGCCGTATTCGTCGACGACAATAGCGACCCGCTGACGTTCGCGCTGCATGGTGGCTAACAGTGAATCCAACGGGGCCGTTTCGGGAACAAAGGTGACGGGCTGGACGTGCTTAGCGATGTCGGCGTCGTCTGACAGTAGAAAGCGCGGTACATCGAGCACCCCTGTTGGGTTGTCGAGGGATTCTCTGTAAACGGGTAAATAGCGGTAGGTCACGTGTTTCGCGATCTCGCGATGTTTCTCTGGTGTGTCATCCAGATCCAGCCCAATCACGTCGACACGTGGTGTCATCACGTCACTGGTTTGGATCTGTTCAAGTCGAACAATGCCATTGACCATGGTGCGTTCTTCTTGATCGAGCACGCCTTCTTCTTCGCCGACCGCGATGCCGGTCAGAAATTCGTTTTCGGATAAGCCTGGTTTGCGACGTGTAAACGCGTCGCGAAACATGGAGGTCAGCGCGTTCAGTGCGGCGCGCACGGGGGCCAGTGCGCGCATCAGGAAGGTCAAAATGGGGATGTAGTATTCCGCCATGCGCGCGGCGTGATCGATGGCGATCCGTTTGGGTGCAATCTCGCCAAGAATTAGCAGGAGCAGGGTCATGGCGATGATGGATACCATTTCGCCGTAACCGGGGAAGATCGCTTCGGCGACCATAAAGCCGAGGCCGGCGGCAACGACATTCACCAGCGTGTTGGCGATGATGATGGTTGAAAGTAGCTGCGTGGGCGTTTCGAGAAGGGTTTTCAGGCGCTGACCGATGCGTGGGCGTCGCTTGGTGATGCGCGTCACCTCGATCGTGTTCAGCGAAAAGAAGACCGTTTCGGCGCTTGAGAAAAAGGCAGAGATGCCGAGCAGGACGATCAGCACGGGGATACCAATAATGACAATGAGACTCATTAGGATGAAACGATTTTTGCGGAGTTTCCTTGGCCATCTCGGGCCGGGATTATTCCGCTGCGTTAACCTCCCGTATTGTCATTTTTGTACGTTGGTCCGCCGGAAGGGCCTGGATTTCCATGTCCTTGATCATCCATTGGTCGTTCATTTTTTTGAAGCTGCGGACCCACATCCGGCGTATTGGCTCGGCGTTTTTGTCGCGTCCTTCTGCCTTGAGTACGAGCAGGATTTCTTTGTCGACCCAGAGACGTACATGGTCGTAGACGGCACCCGTGGTTGTGTTGTTTTCGGGCGGGGCGGGGACATCCACAATGTAACAGTCGCGCCCACGCACTTTGTCGCTTCCGACGCGTTTGCCGTTGTCCCACCAGAGAAAGGACAGGGTTAAGTCGGCCCAGGTGAAGTCGGTGTCCTGAACGGTGGCGAACAGGGGGGGCGGGTTGGTTGGGTTGAGCGCGGCGCCCACAGCAAATTCGATCTGTTCATCGCTGTTTTCGGGGTGCGAGACGCGTAGGCGTTCCAGGGCCGTTCCGAAGCCGTCGCGAATCGTGTATTCGGCCACAGGCGGCAAGGCGCCCCAGTTCAGGCTGATTTCGAATTTGCGTTTGTGTACGGAAACGCCGCGACGCTTGCGGACCAAGAGGTCGCCAGAAATGTCGAGAGGGGTTGTGGGTAGGGCGGCGACTACGGCCTGTAGAATGCGTCTACCGTCGGGCTCCTCAGCCTCGACATCTGCCGAGGCCGTCATGGCGGCCACAATAAGGGTGGCAACAAAGATTGTTGACTTCAACCGCCAGTATCTCCTAGTCGACGTCTTCTACTTGGGGTGGACCGGCCTCTGTGTCGGCCTCGATCACCCTTGTAAGGACGCCGTGGATGTCTGCGAGTCCTGGTGCTGGGATAATGACTGCATCCCTGCGCCCGCCGACATCTTCTGTTATTTTGAGAAAACGTCCGCGTGGGTTTTCTCGTAAATCAAACGTGATTGTTTTGCGTTCCACCTGAACTTGTTCTCTAAATATCTCGGTATCCACGGCCAACTCCTGCGGGTGCTTTAACTTCTCTCCCCAGTCAAGCATCACCGCTTTGGAACCACGCTGCGTTTCATGCAGCGTGATACAAACAGTCAATGTCCTGAATCTGTTGTTAGAATAGCCCCTGGGCAACAATTGAAATAGCAATTGGCCGCGCCCAAACAAATTCGTTATAATTACGAGTTCGAAGTGTGGCCTTGAATCTAATGGATTGCAACGGTTAAAGTGATTGTTTGAGCAAAATGCGCCTCTCGATGATTTCATTATGGAGGGTAATATTGCCTGTTCTAGTCTGTTTTGAGGAAACGATGATGGCACCCGAAAAAACGTTTATTCACGATAATTTTATGTTGGAAACGGACGTGGCCGCTGAGCTGTACCACACCTACGCAGCCGATTTGCCGATTTTTGATTACCACTGCCATCTGCCGCCTGCAGAAATTGCATCCGACCAGCGCTATGAAAACATGACGCAGCTATGGCTTGCCGGAGATCACTACAAGTGGCGGGCCATGCGTTCGAACGGAATTGATGAGGCGTATTGTACGGGGGACGCGCCGGACAAAGAAACGTTCATGAAGTGGGCAGAAACGGTGCCGGCGCTTCTGCGAAACCCGCTCTACCACTGGACGCATATCGAGCTGAAACGCTTTTTCGGAATTGAAGATCTACTGCTTGGCCCGGATACAGCCGAACAGGTCTGGGAGACATGCAACGCCCGCTTGCAGGATGCCGATTTTTCGGCACGTGGCATGATGCAGCAAAGCAACGTGAAGCTGGTGTGCACCACGGATGACCCGGTTGATGACCTGCAGGATCACCGCAGCATTGCGCAGGATGAGACGTTTGACATTCCGGTTCTTCCGGCGTGGCGACCGGATCGCGCATTGGCCTTGGATACGCCGACCATGTTCAATGATTGGGTGGATGCGCTGGCGGCCTCTGCGGATACAGACATTTCAACACTGGATTCGTTTCGCGCCGCCATTGCGAAACGGCACGACTTTTTTCACGCGCAGGGCTGTCGTCTTTCGGATCACGGCTTGGAAACCGTTTACGCCACACCGTACACCGAAAGTGACATTCAGGCGGCCTTCGCCAAGGCGCGCGCGGGCACGGCCGTCACTGGTGAGGCGCTTGATCAATTCCGCTCAGCCATGCTGTACGAGTTCGCCATCATGGATCATTCCAAAGGGTGGGTGCAGCAATTCCACATCGGTGCTATGCGCAACAACAGTGCGCGTCGGTTTGCCACGCTTGGCCCGGACACTGGCTTTGATTCGATCAGCGACATGGCGTACGGGACGGCGCTGTCGAAATTTCTCAGCCGTCTTGATCAAGACGACCAGCTGTCGCCAACGATTCTGTACAATTTAAATCCGCGCGATAATGCGCTGATGGCAACGATGCTTGGCAATTTCCAGGATGGCATTATGCCGGGTAAAATTCAGTGGGGCAGCGGATGGTGGTTCATGGACCAGAAGCACGGCATGGAGGCGCAGATGGAGGCGCTGTCGCAAATGGGGCTCATCAGCCGTTTCGTCGGTATGGTGACGGACAGTCGTTCGTTTCTGTCATACATCCGTCATGAGTATTTCCGGCGGGTCCTTTGCAACATGCTGGGCAATGACGTGACGAAAGGGCTGGTGCCGGATGACAAAGCGCTGCTCGGTCAGATGATTCGAAACATTGGCTACAACAATGCGGCCAACTATTTCGACTTCGGCGTCGCCCCGCTTGATTAGCGCTAGAAAACCGGCGGAGCCCGCCGGGCTCCATGTGGAATCTTGCACCTCGAACTTTTCGCAGGGAATTGCGTTACGTTTTCCAACGTTGGAGCCCGGCGGGCTCCAACGGATCTTATTGGACTAAGTCGCTGATTCGAAATCCCCTCGTCACCGCGAATTAATCTCAAGCGCCGTTGCGACACAAAAAAACGACCCGCAGCGCATTTGCTGTGGGTCGTTTTGTCGGTTGCCCCACAGGGAGCGGTCGCGGCCTACTCTTCGTTCAAGAAGTAGTACTGAAGTCCAAGGAAGCCAACCAAGCCGTCCAGATCTTCGGTGCTGTCGTCGCTTTCATCGGCTTGAACCAGTTTCAGGTCGAAGATGAAGGACAGCGTGTCGGTCATGCGAAACTCAACGCCGCCACCCGCTGAGAAAACGGCTTCGCCGAAGGAGTCGTTGGTCTGATCATCATCGGAAAAGGAGCTGCGATCCCGAATGCCGGCGCTGGCCGTCACATAAGGGGAAACGTTTTCGCCGGCAGGCACAAAGCGATGTTTCCCCGCAACGATAGCCGATTTCGCGTCGCGATCGCTGCTGTAATGCGTGAAATCACCGATCAGTGCGATCGATGTTTCGGTCGTGAGATAGTATTTCAGGCCGACGGCCGCCGACCAGTACGTGAAGTCGTCCACGCCGGTTGGGGAAAATTCGCCGTAGCCGGCTTTGACCAGAATGGACCAATCTGTGATTTCGGGGTTGAAGGCTGTTTCACCCCAGACGGCAAGGCCGATGCCATCGGCATCATCCAACTCCATCAGTTCGAGTGCAGCGGTATCGATCATTTTGGCGTCGCGATCAATCGCCATCGAGGCCGGAACAATGGTCAAAAGTGCGGTCAGAATGAATAGCGCATATTTAGTCATTATATTTCTCCTAGCCCGAACGCAAAAGCAGCGCATGAAGGGGCGTTTTGTGTGGTTTGAAGCTAATCGTTAGGCCTTGTGCCTGTCAACGATAATTGGGTGCGACTCTGCTGGCGCACGTACGTGCACGCGCTGGCGCTATGAGGACGTAATCAGAAGATCGCGAATCGATTGCAGTTCGGCGTCGGACAGGCCGATCGATTTGACGTAATTCTCGGCCTGTGCGTTGATGTCGTCAGGGTCGTCGTGGTATCCACGCAAGGCGTCGAGTAGGGCCTTGAACTGTTCCGACCAGCGCGAGCGTTCACCCCAGACAGAAAGGGTGGTCAGTTCGTAGTCGTGGATCAGCAATTCGCGTTCTTTGCCCAGTAAGGCGTTCAGCAGCAGTGCGACGGTTCCGCCGCGATCCGCTCCGCCCACACAGTGGAAAAGAATAGGATAGCGGTCTGGGTCTGCAAAGAGTTTGAAGATTTTGAGATATTCGGCCCGGAAGGTGATGTCCGCGACGCAGTCATACGGCGAGATGGGGGCGTTGATCCAGGTGACTTTATCTGGATCCAGGGCGGGGGATGCGCCGTCGAATTCGCCCCGTAAGTCGAGGTCGGTACGAATTTTAAGGAAATCTTCCATTATTTTACGTCCACGGTCGGTGATGCGTAGGTGTCCGTTCATTTCGGAGCTACGGAAGGCCATGCCCTGGCGGATGCGTTTCCCGTTCGGCAGCGGCCAGCCACCCAGGTCGCGCACATTGGTAATGCCAGGAACGCGTAGCCAGCGTGGGGGTGTCGCGTCGGTGTCGAGCGCGCGAACGGGTGACTCTGCAATGACATTGTCGCCTTTTCGCGCGACGACTTTCCAGTAATAGCGCGTGCCCAGGAGCAAGTGTCCGATGTCCATCGTCGGTTTCGAAATGCCGCCCGTGATCATGACGTCGGTGTCAAAGTCTGGCGTTGGCGCGATGACAAGGTCATAGGAGAGGGTGCTCCAGCGTCGGCCGATACGCTCCCAGGAGAAGGTAATGGGGTGAGGGTGACTGCGGTCGGCGTTGACGACTTCGAGGTTGTTCCACTGG
>JBLHHU010000069.1:0-14077 GCA_047615735.1 Kiritimatiellia bacterium
GATCGACTGGAAACGCGCCTATCCCCCGCGCAAAACCGAGCTGAAACAATAACGACTTTGTAGTGCCTCGGAAAGTCCGGTCGTTCTCTAGCAACTACTTACGCCGACGGATAAGAAACTTGGGTTAGGGGACAGGCCATCTGAGCACGATGCCGACGGGACCCTCCCGAAGGGACAGGCCCTGCGCTGTCCATGACTTCCTGATCGACAACAGAAAGGTCGAGGTCGGGGGTAGGAAAAAAGGGCGGAAGGATGCCGAACTTGTCGTCCGGGATGATATAGACCTGCCCTTTGGGCATGTACAGAAACGGTGAGTTGGTAGGCGGTGTGGTTGCCGCGTTGGGCGGTGACCAGCGATCCGCGTGTCATCGGGCCGAGTTCGGCCAGCTTTTTCATCCATGCATCACGCCGTTGAATCAGGCGTGCTATCGATACGTGAGATGTCTTTGGCATGAGGTCCTCCATATGCTAAGCTATATTGCTTAGTATATCAGGCCAAAAAAAGTGTATTGCGACAAAAAATGAAGAATCTGCCTGAAACCTGACACCTGACCTCTGCGCCAAGGGACCCAATGCAGGCGTGGTGTCGAGCAATGGCTTACGGGGAATCAATCAGCGCGAGGAAATGCCATTCGTTGGCGCCACCATTAGCAGCCAAGACAACATTGATTGCCGATGCTCCGCCGCTCGGCGACACAAATCCCCCGTCTACATCGACTTGCTTCCTATATGTCCAGTTCGGGGAGTACCAATCGGCCTAAACCGGCGCATCGAGCAATAACAGCGTAAGCCCTGCGAACAGCAAGGCCTAGAGGCGCGATCGACGGGGTGCAGCGACGCAAATAGATTCTGTTTTAAGGGTATTCATATTTTCCATATCGTCTCGGGACGATATCAAAGAACGGGTTCTGTCGACAGTTTAATCTTGTAATAAAAGGTGCGCCCGGAGCCGCCCGAAGTGTCCTCAAAGACGGTCTGCTCACCGCCCGAGGGAATGGCTTGAGCCACTTCTTCGAAACCGAGGCTCAAGTCGGTCGTGCGCCAGACGGAGTAGCTGCGCCCGAGGGCGGATTGCCAGGTAAGGGTGTGGTTCGCACCGCTCACGCCATTGCCGCGCGTCACCTGTTCGATCATGAGCGCCGAGCTGTCATCGTTCGGATCGGTCCCGGCCAGGAATTCGGCGTAGTTCGTCATGGAGTCTTCGTCGTCATCCGAGTCGGCGTCCTCCGGATCGAGAAAGGAAAGTCCATTGTCCACTTCCCAGTAATCAGGCATGCCGTCTCCGTCGCGGTCGCCCTGCAACTCATCCACGGAGGGTGGCGGCACAACGCCGACCACCGTCAGGGCCTCGACGTGCACACTCTGAGCGCCCGTCAGTCCCGCACGCCGGGCGTACAGTTGGACCGTCGTGGCGTTCAGCAGGTCCGAGGCAAACATAGCCGCGTCGCGATCCGGAACACCCGACCAACCGGCCGAGTAGCTTGTCTGAATGTGGTACTCGACCCATTCACCATGGGCGGGCACCTGCAGGTTAATGGCCCACTCGCTCGCACCGCCGCGCAACTGAAGGCGCAGGGCGCTGCTTGCGGGGCCCGTGAGCATAATACGCAAGGAAATCTCAGAAATAAGCATCCCGGGTGGAATGTCCTCGCTGGCGACAATTACACTGTCGACTTCAGGAAGCGATTGATTGGGGAAATCAGCAACCATGCCGTCGTCTCCAAAATCACGCACAACGGCAGCCGTTCCGGATAGTGTGGTCATTATGAGAAGAAGGGATGTGAACAGTGTCACTCCCGCACTGGTTAACCTGCTGTAAATTATTTCCATGTCTCGTGTACCTTCGCTTAAATGATTCGTAACCGAGTCTTACACAAGCAGGAGCCGTACCAATCATCCCTCGATGTAAAAATACGACAACTTTAATAGGGAATGCTTTGAATATAAAACTTTTGGCGCTTATAAGGGTTTAGATATGCTGTGTAAATGTTTTACAATTTTTCGTTTCTGTATCTTTTTGCGACACGTCAGTATCGAACCTAACCAGGGCCGATATGGCATCTTTTAGTGAAGTCATAGCACAATATAAACATTTCTTAACAAATAACTCAAGCGTATCCTATTCCGTTTCGGGTTCCGCCCAGCACACAGCACAACAAATAGATTGCCTTGGCCTGGATTTTTCACTTCGTTCGAAATTAGGGGCGAAACCGGCCTTGTAGCCCACCGGCGTTAAGCTCGCCAGCTCAAATCGGGCCTATTGTGAAGCTCTGATCATTCGCCACATTTCCCTACTGGGACGAAATATTCACTTGCCCCTCAATACGCCCATCAAGGTAGATGATGGAACGGAATAGGGACGAACGGAATAGGTAACGGAACAGGGACTGTCCCGAATGCCGCTAAATTAAGGGGTTCCAGCGTCAAATTCTAAACCCATTTACAGAAGGTCGCGAAGGACGCAAAGGCTCAACCACTGCTGCCGGCGGGGCCCGCCGGGCTCCACGGGGAACGGCAGGGACTGGGTTAAGCGCTCCAACATTGGAGCCCGGCGGGCTCCGCCGGCTTGCCCGCCGTAGAGCGGAACGCGAAGGAGGGTTCTTTCCTTCGTGTCCTTCGCGACCTTCTGTGAATTTCTTAACCGTGCCGTAGTAACCATGCGCGAATGGCTTAAGTTAGCGGCATTCGGGACAGATCCACAGTGCGCGCCGGGTTATCCCGCCAGCATGCGAGTCAGGGCCAGCAAGCGCTTATGGGTTATTTCCTGTATCTTTTCACCCATTTCGTTTGGCGCTGTATCCAATAAAATCTGGTCAACCCGCTCCAGAAAGTTTTGGGTTTGCCGGCTTGCCTGTTTTGGCGAAAATCCTACTGCTTTCCAAAACGCTTCCCAATGCCGCAGGCGTAAGTCGGCCGGATTATATTTGCTTCCGATCTTCATGGCCATTCTCGGTGAGAGACCTGGATAGGCCGTTGTGCTGACGAGGTCATATAACGGAGCCAGCTCAACCCGAATCCGATCGTCAGCGGGGCGATAGATTAGCGAGAAGTTCTTTCCGTGCGCATCATTGTTTCCGATTAGGTAGTTGAAGATTGCGGCCTCAAACAGTGCGACCAAATCCCTGGCTGGACGGGCAGATGCTTTGCGAATCAGCTGAAAGCATTGCTCGAGGGTCGGACCGCCTTCGTTTTGGTATTTATATCGGCTGACGATGCCCATGGCTTGGCAGAAGTCTTCCTGATGCAGGCGTCGCAACCCGGAGCCTTCACGGGTTCGGTCATACCGTTCAACCATCAGGCAGCGGTGTGGTCCGACTTGGATAGGTTCAACTGTTGCTGCTGGCAGACCGGCTTTTCTTGCCAGCTCCATACAGGTCGCTTCATTCTCTACAAGGCTGGGGAAACCCTTGACCTCAGGTTTTAGGATATGGGAGCTCGGAGATTCATGAAGGGGCAGGGCAAAGCCATCTTTATCATGGTATATGGCCAGCTTGTTCTGGGCTCCTGCCAATGACAGGCGAACTTCAGCTTCCCCGGCCAGAAGCGGTTTGTTAGGGAGCGTGTCGAGAATGGTCTCGAGTGCTTCCATTGAGATTGGGTGGTAGCTGTGTTCACGAACCGTTATCTCCTGCTCGGGATCCAGGATTGTTACGGCGCCGGCGCATTCGCCACCAATTACTTTCAGCATGGCATAATCGTTTTCGGCAGTGATACCAATGTTACGGGCAATCAAATCACGGTTGAACGCTTCGGGCAAAAGGCCGCCGAAATATCCCGCGCATTCTTTTTCCGAATAGGCTTCCTCGCGCAGGGGGAGCGACTGGGAGAGGGGCTGGGCGGCCTGGTCGTTAATCCATTCTGAGTCATATTGGAAGGAATATTTTCCTATGGAGTCCTGAGTCAGAGTGCCGATGTTCCGGCTGTGAAAATATACAATCAGGCGGTTCATGCCGGTTCCTTCATTTCAATGGATATACCAAGGCATTCGAGAACGTGAAGAGCCTTGCCGATTTCACAGGTTGGCTTGCCGTTTTCGAGATTCGATATAAAGCGGGGCGCGGTATTGGCGATCATCGCCAATGTACTCTGTGTGATCCCCTGCTCTTTACGCGCTTTTCGAATTATTTTTCCGATTTCATCAGCAGTCATGATTACTCCTGTTATTACCGAACGGTAATGAATCTAGTATAAAACGAACCAAATGCAATATTTTTTACCGAACGGTAATAAAGAAAGGAGCGTGATATTATCTGCGCCTATGTCGTTACCGTACGGTAATATAGCGTGGCGTGCCGCAATTGAGGCCGCCAGTTCTGCCTCTAATTGCCCGATTTCGGATTGACTGGCACCTTTCCTCCCTAGGTCGCCTCATTGCGAACTCCCGCAACCTGCCAGCCATTATGTGATTACGACACGGATTCGGCGCTGAAGGAATTGGCTTTCGTGGCTTCGCCACGCTTTTCCCAGCTGACAGGGGGATCTTCTTCGGGTTTTGGCTGCAGGAAAAGAAGGTGAATACGATGCGTCTTTCAGCAACACGAGAACTCTAAGAAGAATTGACTCTGCCCCGACTCTGGCCCCGACTTCGCTTTGGGCGCGTCTTCGAGGTCGACTTGTTCGGCCAATCTTTCCGGCATGGTTGCCTGGGGCTGCACCGGTAGGCGGCACATAAAGAAGGTATGGTCCTCATCGAAATCAATTCGATCATCAAACGGGATGGATGCAGCGAGAGAGAGCAGCTCAGTTTCATCTGGCTTCCTGGCCCGCACAGTGCTCGATCCCTTGCGAATAAAGTAGCCCCAGTTCTTGCCGTCTTTGCCGAGCCCCAGTTTCGCCCTGTAGGGTCGGGTTGGCCCACCCGGCGCGCAGATCACAAGGACATGCTTTCCGTCCAGCACCTCGGGCACAATGATCGGGTGGTATTGCGGCTGCATGGCGCTGTGACCGAGACTGAGAATCTCTTTCTGAATCGCGTTCACCCGCGATAGGTCGATGCCCGCTGGAGGGAGAACCGGACGCCCGTCCGCTTCAGCGACTCCGACCAGGATGTAAGCCACCACCCAGATTGTGAAAGTCATTGGCGAACGCGCAAATCGTCTGCAGGACGTCCAAGGGGTTCCATCCGGCCTTGAATTCCAGGCGCTCCCATTCCACTGCCTTGTCATGAAGCAGCACATCAATGGATATGGGCAATTTCACTTCGCCTCCGTCGATGCGACTTGAATAAGCTTTTGTGTAAGCCATCGATATATTGTACTTTGACCGATTGCTTTGCATTCGGTTAACACATAGCATCATTGGCCTCCGGGGCCGAAGGTCGCGCAGTGCCAACGGGCACGAGACCTTAAACGAGGACTACCCCTATGAACGAAATAGAGCAGTTACAAGCATGGTTCCGAGAACAATGTGACGGGGCGTGGGAACACACCTACGGGCTCAACATTGGCACGCTGGACAATCCCGGTTGGTCCTTATCGATCGATCTCAAAGGGACCGCTCTGGAAAAAACGCCCTTCAAAGCCGTCACGCAGAACGTGAGCGACACGTCCGAGCCGCTGAATGATGACTGGTATGTCTGCGGCGTGGAGGACAAACAGTTCAACGCCTTCGGCGGCCCTGATCAACTCAAAACCATTCTGTCCGTGTTCCTTGAATGGTCAAAACAAAACCCAGGGCCTAAAGAAAAGGGATGACCACGTGAGTTGCCGACGCTTCAAATGCTCTGCCATCATATGTGGCATCGTCACAGCACTGACAGCGACTACGGCCTTGGGAACCCCGCCCACAACACGCGAACAGGACCAGGTCCGCTTCGACACCCACGTGCAACCGCTCCTGGAATCCTACTGCTACGACTGCCACGGCGACGACAAAACAAAGGCCGACCTGAATCTGGAAGCGTTTTTCACGATCGAAGAGGTCCTCGCAGACAAAAAACTATGGAATCACGTTTCGCAGAACATTACGCAGCACGTCATGCCGCCCAAAGAAAAACGCGCCCCCACCCTCGCCGAGCGCGACGTCATCACACAGTGGATCGATCAGACCCTGTATAAAATCGACCCCGACAAACCCGACCCCGGCCATGTCACCCTGCGCCGTTTAAACCGCGCCGAGTACAACAACACGATTCGCGACTTGGTCGGCATTGATTTCCGGCCAGCCAAAGATTTCCCTGCCGACGATACAGGGTACGGGTTTGACAACATTGGCGATGTATTATCGCTCTCGCCTTTGCTCATGAATCAATACTTCACCGCAGCGGGCGAAGTTATGGATCGCGCTTTCATCAGTGACATCAAAACGAACAGCTTTACACCCTATCCATCGAGCACCGTTCGTGTTGCGCGTGAAATCGGCTTGGCGCAGAAAGATCAGGTTATCTTGTGGTCGAACGGCGAGGCCACAATTTTACACGACTTCAAACTCGATGGGAAATACGAGCTCAAGGCCCGCGTTTGGGCCGATCACGCAGGCGAAGAAGACCCCAGAATCGAAATCCATTACACAAACATCGGCGTCACATCACGCGCCATCAAAGGGACGAGCGACGCCCCGCAGGACATCAAGGTCAACTTCATCGCCCGGCGCGGTGAAAACACGGTGTCGATCAGCTTCATCAATGACTACTACGTGCAAGAAGCAGACGGACGCCCCGAAGCGGACAGCAACATCTACTTCGACAGTCTTGAAATACATGGGCCAGTTGATCTGCCGCCCGGTCGACGCGAAGCGCGCCAGCGTATCCTTACTGAAGCGCCGGACTCGAACAGCCCTCGCAAGCAGCGCGCCGCGGCGGAACGCATCATCGAGAATTTCGCGAGCCGCGCCTTTCGTCGACCGCTAAGCAGAGGTCAGCGGGCAGACCTAATCACCATCTACGATGACGTACGCCGTGATGGCGATGACTTCGAAAGCGGCATCAAACAGGCATGTCGCGCCGTGCTCATCTCCCCAAATTTTCTTTTTCGAGGCGACGTTGAGCCCTCGCGGAGACGTGCGAGCAAAGTTCACCCGATCGACGAATATGCACTGGCCTCGCGCTTGTCCTATTTTCTATGGAGCTCAATGCCGGACGACGAACTGTTCGCTCTCGCAAAACAGAAAGACTTGCGCGACACACTGGACGCACAAATCTCACGTATGCTAGCGGACCAACGTGCAGAATCTCTCGTCGGCAACTTCATGGGGCAATGGCTTCAGTTTCGGGACTTGCTCAACAAAGCACCCGACGAAAGAACCTATGCCGAATTCTACAGAAAACGTATTCGCAGTTCTATGCTGAAGGAAACGCGTGAAACCGTTCGCTATATCATCAAGCACAATCGAAGTGTGTTGGAACTGCTGGACGCGCCCTACACCTTCCTTAACGAGGCCCTTGCCGCGCATTACGATATCCCGGGTGTCAGCGGCGACGAATTCCGACGCGTCGAACTGAATAGCAACCGCCGTGGCGGCTTGCTACGCCAGGGCAGCATCATGCTCCTGACCTCGTATCCGAAACGCACCTCACCCGTCAAACGCGGTAATTGGATCTTGGAGAACATTCTCGGCACCCCGCCACCGCCCGCACCCGGCGACGTGCCCTCGCTGGAGAAAAACGAAAAGATCGACCACAACGTGTCCTTTCGCGAAAAGCTCGCCATCCATCGCGACAATCCATCCTGCACATCATGTCACGCCATGATGGATCCCATTGGGCTGGCGTTTGAACACTACGACCCCGTCGGTGCCTGGCGTGATACCGACGGCAAAGCCGCCATCGACACGTCTGGCCAACTGAGCACCGGTGAAGCGTTCGTCGACGCCGATGCGTTGATTCAAATTCTAACGACAACCAAAAAGGACCAATTCGTGCGCACCATGGCCAACCGTATGCTCACGTTCGCGATCGGGCGCGGACTCGAATATTACGACCGCTCCGCGCTCGATCAGATTTGCGCCGACACGGCCCAAAACGGCTACACCTTTTCCGCCATGGTTCGCGCGGTCGTGCGCAGTGTCCCATTCCAGAAACAGCGCGCTGAGCGACAAGAAGGCTGATTCCCTGATATCAGCGCGGTTTTGCAGCAGTAGATTGAAAAATGGCAAAGTAAGAGCACGGCCTTCTCCCCTTTTCAGACTTTTGGACTTGGAATTTCTTTGGGTATTTGGGTCCTTGGGTACTTGGGTATTTCAATGGCACGCACCATTAACGTAGCTCATGCGCAAGAGCCTTTGACTTAGTGCCATTCGGTACAGTGCTTGACGCTGCTCAAAATTACGCCGTAGACTATTCGCATGAGTTCGTTTCAACAAACCGACCGCAGACGCTTTTTGCAAGGTCTAGGCGTCTGCATGGCGTTGCCCGCATTTGAATCACTGCTGCCACGAAGCCTCGCCGCGGGCGTCCCCGAAGCACCCTTGCGCATGGGATTCATCTATATCCCAAACGGGGTCATCATGAACAAATGGACCCCGACCGGTACGGGCCACGACTATGCGCTGACCCCGACCCTGCAAGCCCTCGACAACGTCAAGTCGGACGTACAAATTCTGAGCGGGTTAAGTCACCGCAAAGCCGAAGCCAACGGCGATGGCGCGGGCGACCACGCCAGAGCCTCCGCTACATTCCTCACGGGGGTACAGGCTCACAAAACGGCAGGTGCAGACATCCGCCTGGGCGTCTCGGTCGATCAGGTTGCCGCGAAACAGGTCGGACACAAAACCATGATTCGCTCACTTGAGCTGAGTTGTGACAACGTCCGCAAGAGTGGCAATTGTGACTCGGGCTATTCCTGCGCCTATCAGCACAACCTCTCATGGCACAGCTCAACCGTCCCAGCACCGCCCGAAATTAATCCACGCCTCGTCTTTGAACGCATGTTCGGACGAAGCAACGACGCAGAATCGGCCAAAGCCCGTCAGCAGCGCTTGCAAGGGAATCGAAGCATACTCGACTACGTCGCCAATGACGCCAAGCGTATGCACCAAAAGCTGGCGTATACAGACCGGCAGAAAATGGAAGACTACCTGACCTCCGTACGTGAGGTCGAACAACAGCTTGAGGCATCCTCCCGCTTCACACCCGGCACCCCGCCCATCGAAAAGCCGGTCGGCATTCCCGCTCGCTTTGAAGACTATGTTCGCCTGATGTTTGATCTCAATGTGATTGCCTTTCAAACGGACAGCACCCGGATATCAACCTTCCTGCTCGCACGCGAAGGAAGCGACCGAAGCTTTCCCGACATTGGCGTAAGGGACGCCCACCACGGCTTGTCGCACCACCAAAACGACGAAGACAAAATTGCGATGCTCGAGAAAATCGACGCCTTTTACATACGCCAGTGCGCCTACTTCCTCGAGAAGCTGAAACAGACCACCGACGGGAACGGTTCATTGCTGGATCAAAGCATGATCGTCATCGGCTCAGCAATCAGTGACGGCAACAAGCACTCGCACCAGAATTTACCTGTGATCCTGGCGGGTGGCGGCAACGACACGTTCGACACCGGCCGCCATGTTCAACTTAAGGACGAGCCCATGACAAATCTGCACATGGCCATGTTGGAACGCATGAACATTAAGGCCGAGCGTCACGGCGACAGTACGGGTGTGCTCAAAAACATCTGAGCCCGTGCGCAGAACATTTTACAGATAAACGTCATTTGGTTTTTGACGGACCCGACATTTTGGTAATGTCGAAACACTAAAAGGAGAATACACATGGGCGATTCAGGCAAAAAAGACAAAGGTAAACGCGAAACAAAGAAACAACCCAAACTCAGCCCCAAGGAAAAGCGGCAGGCGAAAAACGCCAAAAAGGGATAGTCGGTTCCGACCGGAGCAGACATTCGTAAAACAAGGATTGGTTCCGACCGTTTCTAGCGTCGGCGACTGATCCTTTTTTATTTCCGTGATCCATAAACGCCGACACACAGATGAGGCACAATTCAAAAAGCCGGAAGCGCCTGATATGGCGTATATGCCTAGCAACCGTGATCGGCCTGTTACTCTCCGCGAGTTGGACAGCATGGCGTATCTGGACCTTTGAAACCACCACGACGCACAACGCTGATGCCGCCATCATTCTAGGTGCCTCGACATGGAACGGCGTACCATCCCCTGTATTCAAGGCGCGCATCGACCACGGCATTGACCTCTATCACGCGGGCAGGGTTTCAACACTGCTCTTCTCTGGCGGAACCGGAATCGGCGAGCCCACCTCACTAGCAGAAGCCGCCCATGCCTACGCGCTACAGCGCGGCGTCCCCAAAGATGCCATCGTCATTGAACCTTACTCGCGTATCACAAAGGAAAATATTGTCTATTCACGACAGGTTGCCGCGGCCTACGGCCTGACATCATTTCTTATCGTCAGCGACCCCTTGCACATGAAGCGCGCCATGCGCATGGCGCGCGCGAACGACATGCGCGCATGGCCCTCAGCCACACCAACCACACGATATCGCAGCCTAAAAACGCGTCTCTGGTTCCTAAAACGCGAAACCTACTTCTATATCCAGTACGTTCTGGTCACACGTTTCATCCCGCCACCGCCCATGCCGACCCAGAAAGAGGAAGAGTGAGGTTGCCCGGTTTTGGTGGACACGCCGCACTCTTAATGACAGCGAACTGAAGCGCGAGGAGAAAACCGGCGGAGCCCGCCGGGCTCCAGGGGGGGGGATCTTTCACCTCGAACTTTTCATTGAGAACCGACCTAAGCTTTCCAACTTTGGAGTCCGGCGGGCTCCGCCGGTCTTTTCTGGCTTCCGCAATGAGATCAAACTGATTTGGCAGAAGATTCCGCCGTAACCCAAAACCACTTCACGCCTTTAACTCACTGGTTAAAAGCATGTTAAACTCAAACCTACCCGCACCATTGACTTTCGAACACACCTGCAATACCATCTTTATAAACGGCACTTTATAAATGGTCACTTCAGGGACACCATGAAAACACTCACCCAACGCCAGAACGAAATCCTCACCTACATCGAAGCCTGCCGCGACAGCGATGGGCTCATCCCAACCATGCGCGACATCGCTGAACACTTCGGATTCCGAAGCGTCAGCACGGCACGCGAACACATCCAGGCCCTGTGTCGTAAAGGCGTACTCAACCAAACCGACGGCCGCGCGCGCGCCCTTCAAGTGACGCGCCCGAACCGTCCCCCACGCCGCCCCTTGATCGACATTCCCGTATTCGGCGACATCCCCGCGGGCACACCCGACAGGCGCGATCAGCAAGCCGAAGGATGCATCACGGTCGATGTCGACACCCTCGGCCTGCGCCCCACCGCGCGCACCTTTGCCTTGCGCGTCAGCGGCGACTCCATGATCGGGCGCCACATCATGGATGGCGATCACGTCATCTGTGAACACGGCATGACGCCCAACCCGGGCGATATCGTTGCCGCCTTGATCGACAACGAAAGCACACTCAAGACGTACCTGACACGCCATAACGCACCTTATCTGAAAGCGGAAAACCCCAAATACCCTGAGCTCATCCCGGCCACCGAGCTTGTCATTCAGGGTGTGGTGGTCGCCGTCATCCGCAAATGCACCAGCAGCAACACCATTGGAAAGTCATGACGCAAGCGCACCTTCGTCATATCAGAATGGCCTAGTTTAAGCCTTTCCCACATCAACGTTTAAAACCATTTACAGAAGGTCGCGAAGAACGCAAAGACTCAACCACTAATGCCAGCGGGCTCCGCCGGCTGGCCCGCCGTAGCGCGGAGCGCGAAGGAGGGTTCTTTCCTTCGTGACCTTCGTGACCTTCGTGAAATTCTGTGAAATTCTGAAGCGCAGGGAAAACCGTGCTGCACCCCCCTTAAACTAGTGCCATTCTCGTCGTACCACGCCCCATGCGCTCCATCATCCATCTCGATGCAGATGCGTTTTTTGCATCCGTAGAACAAGCCTCCGACTCCCGACTACGCGACAAACCGGTTGCCATTGGTGCTGAATTTCGCGGCACACTCGTGTCGGCCTCCTATGAGGCGCAGCGTCTCGGCATTCGCCCCGGCATGCCCACCTCACGCGCACGCCGCCAAGCCCCTGATCTTGTCGTGCTACCCGGTGATTACGATAAGTACGAACAATTCTCCCGCTGGATGTTCACCTACGTATACGATTTCACGCCAACGGTGGAAGTCAGCACACTGGGCGCAGGCTATTGCGACGTCACCGCCGCCCGCCGCGCACCCCACGACATCGCCACGCAATTGCGTAAAGCGATCAAAGACTCCCTGAAAATTTCCGTCAGCGAAGGGCTCGCCTCCAACAAGCTCGTCAGCCAAATCGCATCACGCCTTCACAAACCGGGCGCCCTCATTCACGTTCCTTCCGGCGATGAAAGTCGCTTCCTAAGCCCGCTGCCCGTCCATCACTTACCCGGCCTGACCGCATCGCTGATACAACGCCTACAACTGGCCGGGCTAACCTCGATTGGACAGATCGCCCACACCCCCACCCAACTGCTGGCCATGCTGACCGGTAAACGCGCGCCCGAATTACACCAATTTTCGCTCGGTGAAGACCCGCGCCCCATCGACGACCATACGGCGACCGCCCCCGTCTATCGCCGACGCGAAATCTTCAACGCCGACACGATTGATGCCGAACATGTGTTGGCCGTGCTCTGCCGTCTGAGCGACACGCTCATGGCTGACGTACGCGCCGACGGCAAACTGGCGCGCACCCTCACCCTCTGCCTACGCTACAATGATCAGCAGGAACAGACCCGCGTCGACGATCTGCATGAACCCACAGACTTAGCCGCCGACCTCTACCCCCGGCTACGTCTTCTGCTCCGCAGCACGTGGCAACGTCGCGTCAGCCTGCGCCAGGTCACGCTGACGCTCTCTCGGCTCTACACGGGCTACGCACGACACGAGTTCGACCTCGGCACACCGCGCGAACACTACGACACGCGCCGCCGTCTCAGCGACGCCGTTCAAGCACTTCGCAAGAACCTCGGACGCAATAGCATCATGCTCGCCCACGACATGACCGTGCAGACCGCATCGCCCAAACCGCGCCGCGCTAAAAACCGTCCCGCCCAGGTCAACGAAGCACAGACCCGCTACGGGACGCAAGCCACGCTTCGCCGCGCATCCCCCAGCACACCTGACATCGCCACCACATTCCGCGCTCTGCATGTCCACTCCCCGTATTCTTTTCTCGATTCGGCCATCACCATTCCCGAACTGGTGGCATTGGCCGCACAACACGACATGCCCGCCATGGCCATCACCGACACCGGTAACCTGCATGCAGCCGTCACCTTCGCACAGGCCGCCAAGGATGCCGGTATCAAGCCCATTTTCGGCGCAGAAATGGCCTTCAACGGATTCCCGCTACTGCTCTACGCCGAGACCCATGCCGGATACACCAACCTGTGCCGTATTCTGTCCGGCGCCGAACGGTCGCAACGCGGCGTTGGTCCCGGCCATTGTCTTTCCGGCAAAACCTTCACGCACGACACCACCGGCATCATTGCCATTGGTGCCCGCGCCGACGCGGGCCCGTTTTTCTCCAAGGATAACTTCTTCCTCGGCATCGCCGATCCCTCACGCAGCAAACATATGCCCGCCAACCGCGACACCCCCATCGTCGCCGCACCCGGCATTCACTACGCGCGACCCTCCGACCAACGTACCTACGAAATCATCCAAAGCATTCGCACCCTCAGCTTGGCCGACCACCCACATCCCGACAAACGGCGCGGCGCGCTTCATTGGCCGACCCCGGACGAACTCGCCCAGCGCTTTCGTGACTATCCGGACGCGCTACAACGTACAAGCGAGATCGCCGAACGCTGCAATGTCGCGTTTGATTTTGGCAAATTGCAGTTCCCGAACTTCACCCCGCCTGACGGCAGCACGCCCCATGCATACCTGCACATGCTCGTTCGCGCCGGCGCCCGGCGGCGTTACGGCAAACGTGCCGACGGCGTCATGGCGCAAATCGATTGCGAACTCAAGATCATCGAAGACGTCGGCTACGCCGAATACTTCCTCGTGGTGTGGGACCTGCTGCAGGAATGCCACCGCCGCAACATCCACTGGATCACACGCGGCAGTGCTGC
>JBLHHU010000070.1:0-14058 GCA_047615735.1 Kiritimatiellia bacterium
TCAGCACCACAGCCAAATGCAGTTATGTTAAGTAGTTCCGTGGACTCGCCCAACAAGCACCGACTCGGCACAGATCTACTCAACATAATTCCCAACTCCACATAACACTCCAAGTTTTCCATCAAAATAGAATACTTTCTGTGCTACGAGCGGCACGATGATGTTAAGTTGACGCAAACGCGCTACACTAGAGACACGGAGAGCAACATGAAACGATTAGCAGCCACGCTGTGCATACTATCACTGGGAGGAACGACGATGTTGGCCGGTAACAGCAATAGATATACCCCCGACCTAAAGGTACCCTACAAGCGCGTACAGAGCAGCCTGCAAGCACCGACAAAAGATCGTGCGCTCAATCTGGAGATCTTTAATCCCGAAGGTCACAAGAAGGGTGACAAACGTCCGGCGATCGTCTTCTTCTTTGGGGGCGGCTGGACAGGTGGCAACCCACGCCAGTTTTACCAGCAGTCGCGATTCTTGACCGACAGAGGCATGGTGGCGATATGCGCTTGGTATCGGGTAAAAACGACACCTTTCGATTGTGTCGAGGATGGCAAATCAGCCGTGCGCTATATCCGTGAGCATGCGGCGGAACTGGGCGTGGATCCCGACCAGATTGTTGCCTCCGGCGGCTCGGCGGGCGGCCACGTGGCGGCGTGTACGGGTGTCATTGCGGGCTTCGATTCGGAGAACGAGAACCTCGACGTCCGTTCCGTGCCTAACGCCATGGTGCTCTTCAATCCCGTCATCGATACGACCGAAAAGGGCTATGGCCTGAAGAAGGTTGGCGAAGACCGCAAGACCGACATCTCACCATGCCATCATGTAAAAAAAGGCATCCCCCCCACCCTCATCATTCATGGCACCGACGATCGCACCGTGCCCTTCGAAAACGTGGCGCGTTTCACCAAACTGATGAACGCCGCTGGCAACACCTGCACGCTCATGCCCTTCGAAAATGCGGGCCACGGCTTTTTCAATGGCGCCCTCTTCCGCAAAGGCTCATCAGATGCCATGTTCGACGCTACGATGAAACAGACCGTCGACTTCCTGACAGAACAGGGAATCCTGCCCGTCGAGGCGAAGTAGGGATTAAGCGGATCCCCCATACGTTCCAACCAGCATGTGGCGCTTCGTTCCGTAGCCAGGGTGCCGCTTGACTGTAAACCCTGCCTCGCGCAGACCACGCTTAACGATCCCAGATGCGGTATAGGTGCTAACGCAAGCAGAAGGCGCGCAACAATCCGCTATAGCAGCCATGATGTCACCTGACCACATGGCGACGTTGCGATCGGGTGCAAAGCCATCCAGGAACCACGCATTGACATCACGAGGATACGAGGCCATTGCGTCAGAAACGTCCTCAAAGACGAGGGTCAACGTTACACGGTCATCGTCGAACGACAACGCGTGCACGCCGAACGGACTCTGGGGATAGCGCTCGCACAGTTCACGCGCCAGCAACTGAAGCGCAGGCACAGGGGGACATGCGCGCTGCAAATCCTCCGATGATAACGGATGGCGCTCGCAACTGACATAGTCGAGTCGTGCTTCAGGCGACGCAGATTCACGAAACATACGCAGCGCGCACAAAAAGTTGAGCCCCGTACCGAACCCAAGTTCACCGACAACGACGCGCTCCCCTCTGGCGAGCCGCTCGGCGAGCCCACATGGCTCCAGAAAGACGTGCCCCACCTCACCCAGACCGTCTCCAGAGTAATAGACATCCTCGAACAGAGGCGAATAAGGCTTACCGTCCTGTATGTCCAACGAGCCCCACTCGCGCGCGTGGCCTGCCTTTGGAGCCTCATCGGGAATTGGTGAACGGTCCTGCATTGAGCACCTTGGTTAACACGACAGAAAGAGGCCGGCGGAGCCCGCCGGGCTCCAGAGACTAATCTTTTTCGGGACACGCAACCAGAGAGAACAACCAACATGTAGAATCGAATCTTGGAGTCCGGCGGGCTCCGCCGGTTTTCGCCGCTGTCACACGCAACAACACCCGACTACAATGCCTTGACCGCCTTGCGATAGCGCCTGAAGAAGACTCACCGCCGAAACCATCATCATTCCCGAGTTGCTGCCACGGCTTCTAGAATCATTGTGGCGTCCGCTCCTGAAACACCATCTTTGAAAGGGATGGTTTTCGGCGATTCTTCGAATATGGCGGCGTAGAGTACACATGCAGCGAGATACGCGCCCTTGTCGGAGGGATGGCTTCCGTCTGTCTTGTAGAGCGCATTACCGAGACGGGTATCTGCAGCACGAACACGTGACCACGTGTCCCCTACCGGCGCCAAAATCGCATCGCATCGCTTGGCCGCCGAACGATAGCTGGTACTGAGTGCTTTCTGCATCGATGCATAATCAGGAAAACGCTCGGCGTTGCGCTTGTCACCATCGCGTCGTCCCCATGTCTGATACAAAACCGTTTTTGCCCCGGCTGCGTCGATATACTTATCGAGCCCCACAGCGGCAGCTGCAAAAACATCGGGAGACAATGCCGGCGTCTGACTCTGATCCTGCAACACGACGAGGTCCCAGTTCCCTTCGGTGATCTTGCGTACCGTCGCTGCATCACCGAGATGATATGCCAGCGTCTTTCCTCCCGGCGCGATGAAAGCCAGCTCCGTAGACGCGCCATGCGGTGACGCCTTTACCAGTTGCGTAAAGGTCTTCCGTATCTGGCCAGTATAACTGTTGCCGATCAGAAGAATACGCGTCGTGTCCTTCGCCAAGCATTCCGTGACGCCCGCCAGCGCAAAAACCAACCCGCACACCAGTAGCCCAACTCGCATCACCACCCATCCTTCGTTTAGCCAAACACAGATCAATCTATTCTGAAAAAACCGCGCGACCCGACTCGCCGGGCCTGGATTCAGCCGCCCAAACCTTGAGCTTGCTGATGCGCCCTGTGTCATCGAAACTACCGAAGCCCACGTAGCCCCAATCGAAGGTCGTATCCTCTGCGGCCATAATGGGCGCGGCCATATCATTGACGTAAACCTCAATCGTGCCCTCGCCTGCATCGCGTACGATCCGCACCTTGTGCCACTGTTTTCCCCACTGATGACCTTTGCTAGTCGTCGTGGAAATCGCCGTGCGCGGCTTGTCGTTTACAATGAAAATGTTGTGCGCGTTGTTGTCGGTGGCCGACGCAATGTGGGTGTAATAGAAATGCGAACGGTCTATGACGTTATAAAAAACACACATGTCCCGATGCCCATATTCTCTGCCGGTTTGCTGCATGTCCATTTCGAGCACAAAGCTCTTTACCTGAAGCTTTTTCAGCAAGGCGATGTTGTAGGGCGAACGCACCTTGTACTTATATTGGCTTTTCGCGACGTGCTCAATATAGGTCCGGCCTTCCGTCGTTTTTCCAAATTTCCAGACATTGGGGTCCGTAAACTCAAAATGTGCCAGGCTCTCTTCTTGCGAAAAGTCCTGTTCGTAAACGATCGTGTACCCTTCTGGAACCTCACCGGAAGCCATCAGGTTATTGCCACAGACAGTAAGAATGACCACTAGCCCTAGTATGCATCGACTCATGGAACACGTTCCTCTAATAGAATTGATATGGTTGCCATCGGCCCATACGATAGGTGCCCACTAACCGAAAAAACAAGCAGTGTATACGCGAAGCGAAATATTTCGAAAACAACATGCGGCTTTGGACGGACCCAAAGCGCTGGAGACGACATGAGCCATTTACAAACACACCAAGCGCTGAGTGCATGCGCTATTATCCTTCTTCCGTTGGCCATGCCCGCCCAAACGCGAGCCGGCGACTTGGTGGCCACGACCTTTGCGGGCAACGATCTGGTCCAAAATGCCACGGCGGTCTCCGTCGACTCCGACGGCACAGTTTACGTCGTTCAGACCGATCGCCGAAAAGGCGGCGAATGGTCCGAAGGCCCGCAATCCTTATCGTACACGTTCAAGACCCTTGCCGAAAAGCGTGCCTGGCTGGAGGCGAACCCCCTGGCGCATCTTCAGGGCGCGAGAGATAACAACAACGACGGCAAGGTCAATGCGGCAGACCTCGTGACCAATGCCGAGGTGATTCATCGCTTGCGCGATACAACCGGCGACGGAAAGGCAGACCAGCACGCCATCTTCTCGAACGCCTTTAACGATAAGATGGATGGCGTTGGAAGTGGTGTGCTCGCCCGTAACGGCGAGGTCTGGTTTACCTGTTTTCCGACCTTATGGAAGCTGAACGACAAGGCCGAGCGCAAACCACTAGTGACAGGCTTCGCGGTCAAGATCGGTCAGCGCGGGCATGACATGCACGGCCTTCGCTTCGGCCCCTACGGTCGGCTGTATTGGACAATCGGCGACCGCGGACTCCACGTTGAGCAGAACGGGAAAACCTTTGCTTATCCCTACCACGGCGCCGTCCTACGCTCGGAAGCGGATGGTTCAAACTTCGAAGTGTTCGCCTCCGGCTGTCGCAACGCGGTGGAGATCGCTTTTGACAATTTTGGCAACTGGATTGCCGCGGATAACGACGGTGACATGAAAGGTGAACGAGAGCGACTGGTGCACTACATCGAAGGCTCTGATCATGGATGGCGACGTAACTGGCAATTTCAACGACGATACAATCCGTGGGTAACGGAAAAATACTTTGTCCCCCATTTCCCAGGTCAGGCGGCACACATCACACCAACCATCGCCAACCTCAACGGCGGCCCCTGCGGATTCACCTTTGAACCCGGCACCGCACTCAACGACGATTGGCGCAATGCCTTTATCCTCTGCTACGCACCAAACACACGCCTGGAGGCGCTATGGCTTGAGCCAAGCGGCGCCTCTTTTAAGCTGAAAGAGACCAAGCGATTGCCGGCACTTGGTTGCCCGTCCGGCATCAACTTCGGACCCGACGGGGCGCTCTACCTCGCCGATTGGGGCGGCGGCTGGGACAGGAACGACAAGGGCGGCGTCATCAAGATTGATGACCCCGAGTCGGCAGGGTCGGCCATCCGAATTGAAACCGCCGCTCTGCTCGCCCAATTACCCGGCGATCCTGACGCACTGATCAAGCTGCTTTCGCATCCCGATCAACGCGTGCGCCTTGACGCACAGTTCGCATTGGCCGAAAAAAGAGAGACCAAACGGCTCAAGCACTGCGCAGGCAATGCGAAGCAACCCCTGCTTGGACGCATTCATGCCATCTGGGGGCTCGCCCAAGCGCATCGGGCCGCACCGCTCGGCGACATCACCTTTCTACAATCCTTGCTGGCGGATTCAAACTCGGAGCTTCGCAACCAGGCCGCGAAGGCCTGTCGCGAAATCCCACACGCGTCGCTGGCCGCGCACCTGGTTGAGCGCCTACAGGATGAACCGCACATCCAAATGCATGCAGCCATGGCCTTGGGACGCTGCGGGAACGCAGACCACCTCGCCGTGCTGATTGCGCTGCTGGCCTCGACAGACGATCCCTTTATTCGCCATGGCGCGGTACTCGCGCTTAGCGAGTTAGGCTCGCCGGCAGCGCTACAGTCCATTTCGAAACACCCGAATCCCGCCGCACGCATCGGCGCGATCGTCGCCTTGCGCCGCATGCGCGCACCCGAAGTCCGCGCGTTTTTAGACGATCCGGATACAACCGTGCTGCGCGAAGCCGCGCGAGCCATTCACGATGACGGTGGAATCGCGGAGGCGATGGCCGACCTCGCTGGTCTTCAAGGGTCATCCCTTCACGACGAAGCCATTGGTCGTCGGGTTCTAAACGCCAACGTACGACGAGGCACAACCGACGCTGCGCAGACGCTTGCCGCATTCGCCATAAACACAAATCATGCGAGCACACTTCGGATCGAAGCACTGGATTGTTTGCGCACATGGACCAACCCCGAGACCTTCGACCGAGTCAATGGTCGCCTGGTCGAGGACCCGAAAGGGACCCTTGAAGATGCTCAGACCGCCACACGACAGCTTGCGGGCTTACTGAACGATCCCGACAAGGCGATTCAGACAGCCATAGCCAAGCTGGCAGAAACACACAGCGTCACGTTCAACGACACCATTTTTCTGGCGTGGCTGAGCGACCCGAATCAGCAAACAGCCGTAAAGCTTCAAGCCCTGCGCATTCTGGCTGATGGCGAAAACGCCGAACAGAGTTTCGCGATCGCCATCCAAGATCCGGAGCCGGAGATTCATGCCGAGGGGATTCGTCGGCTGGCCGGGATCAACGCAACCACGGCCCTTTCCGCGCTCGAAACCCGCCTGAGCGAGGCGACAACGACCGCGCCCTTGCAGATCTATTACCGGACACTGCGTGACTGGCCCGATGCGAGCGCAATTCCTCGGATGAAAAAGTATCTATCGGCCATCGCCTCCGTTCCGACGGGCGCACAGTTTGAACTTCATCAGGCAGCCCAGAAACACAAGCTCACACAAGAGGCTGCGCCCGGCGCTTACCTACTCGCCGGCGGCGATGCGACTGCCGGCCAAACCATTTTCAACGAACACGCCGTCGCCCAGTGCATTCGCTGCCACCGTGCAGACGCCGGGCCCGGCAGTGACTTCGGACCCGACCTGTCTATGGTCTCCCGCCGACTCAGCCCAACCCAGTTGCTTTCCTCGATGTTAAACCCAAATGCCGACATCGCCGAAGGCTTCACCTTGGTCACACTGGAAACCAAAAGCGAGACGCTCGCCGGCAACGTGATCGAAGAGAATGCGCGAACGCTAACACTGGTTGACCCGGCAGGAAAGAAGCGCAGCGTGAAGAAAAGCGACATCACGAATCGCTCCGAAGTTAAAGTGTCCACAATGCCACCGATGGGCGACATCCTCACGCCACGCGAACAGCGCGACCTGATTGCTTACTTGAGCACCTTGCGCTGATTCTTACTGTGCGTACGCGCAGAGAATGTGCCCCGCAGGACAGGCCGGCGGAGCCCGCCGGGCTCCAGAGATTAATCCGATTTGCGACACGCTACTCAACAGAACAACCAAGGTTCAGAAATGACCATTGGAGTCCGGCGGGCCCCGCCGGTTTTGCAGCTACAACGCCTTGATCGCCTTGCGGTAGCGTTTGAGCGTGATGCTGATTTCGGACCGACGGTTGCGAGCCATCCAGAGCGTTTCAAATCGCTTCATGAGTGACGTCATCTCGCGTTTGAGCTGACGGCGCGCCGTTGCCGTGTCCAATCCGCCGGGGCCGAGTACCGTGAGCTTACGCGCCGCATGGGCGAGGGTGTCCGCCGCAAATACCCAGTACGGAAGCACACCCACCGGATCACAACCTTTGCGTTTGGCGTAACGATCCAACACCGCACGCAGTTTCTCCACACGCGCCAGTTCCCGACGGCCAAGAGCGGCATTCAGGCGGATGGGTTTGCAAGATATCGCACCGCGCTTTGCCACTGATCCATCCAGCGGCGACGTGTGCGACAACACAGCATCACCCGGACTGGCAAAGAAAATGTGATGCCAGATGCCTTGATAGTAGCTGGCCGCGCTGGTCTGCGCCACATCCCCCAGCCCTTCGATTGCGCGACTCAATTCCTTTGCGCCTTCAGCAAGGAAGCATGTCGCGAAGCGATCCGTAAAGGTGCTTTGATTGGCCCCTGTATGCCAGCCCTGCTCGGCCCCGAAGAGATAGCCATGGTAGGAGAACTCCATGAAATTAAAATGCCCGCCGTCGCCCCAATCGGTATTCAGCAACCCCTGGGCACCGTGCTGGTACCCTGCAGCGGCAAATCCGGCAATATTGGCCATCGCCTCGGGGAGGCGCGGAAACAGGCTAACCCAACTAGAGGTGCCCGGGCAGGCGTAGAACGGCAAGCCGGCCGCCTTGAAATCCTTAATGCCGTCGAAGGCCGCGCGCGCATCATAATTCCAATCGAGCACCGTAACGTCTTTGGGTATATTGGGAATAAGCGATGGATAGTGGCGAATGATGTCGCCCCAGAACATGACCTGCTTTCCGTATTTGCGCGACAAGTTGCGGACCGTCTTGATGTGATCCAGATAGACGACACCCTTGCCTTTTTTGCGACACATCTCAAAGCTCTGACCCAAGCCGAGATCAAAGGTCTCGTCGCAACAAATATTGAACCGCTTCGAGCGGAAGAGCGGGAGAAACTCACCGAAGAGGCTATCCAGGAAATCGTAACTCTTTGGGTTGGCCGGCGAGAGCGTCCAGCCCTTGCGCCCCCTAAACCATGCCGGCATCTCCATCTCGTCACCCACGAAGGTACCGACGCCAAGGTCTTCGGCAAGCGCATGGTACTCAGGATGCTTCAACACGGTCGCAAGGTGGCCAAAGCAAGCCAGCGACGGCACAAGCTCGATGTGACGCGCCCGGCAATAGGCATCCAGTTCGAGAATATCCGCGGCCGTTAGCGACGACGCCCCGTGCCCAATCTTCGGGTGCCCGCGAAACGCAAAGGTGTGTTCAACATAGAGTTGAAGTTGATTGATTTTGTAATGCGCCAGTTCATCGGCAAGCTGGCACAATCGATCCAGCGTCGGAACCCGGCCGCGGCAAACATCGTAGTAAACCCCGCGATCTACGAAGTCCGGCCAATCCGTGATATCCATGGCGGGCAACGTGGCGCCAGACTGCCGCGCGATCTGCTTGAGCGTTTGCACCCCATAATAGACGCCCGCCGTGTCGGCGCCTGAAAGGTCGATGCCGTGCTTTGTGATGCGGAGCTGATAGCCATGGGGTTTCAGCGACGCATCCATGCGCAAGGTGACGGTGTCGACACAATCCGCGATCGAGACATGAATCTCCGGTTTACGGAAAAGCGCGCCAGCCTCTACGGCCACGCTGTATAAGCCCTGATCCGCAATGCCGATGCTTGCCGATGAAGGAAACGCGAAATTCCCCTTTTTGGTATTTACACGTTTTGGCTCTGGTATCAATGCGATCGTCATTTTCGATCCTTATGGACAGGCGCCTAGCCTTGGACGGTGTCTTTCTACAAAGCACCGCATAGTAGCTCCTCACAGCCCACAAAAGCAAACAGCACATTATAGGTCGCGCGCCAGATTCCACATGGCACTAACCGTACGCCGTTTGAGGTTGCGCTTGTTGGCGCACAGTCCGACGACATAGGGATCCAGTTGCGGAGCGCCGCAGATCACGTCGACGTCATCCCGGAACGGACTACGCTCAAGCGCCAGCTGCGGCGTGATCCCGATGCCGGTGCCGAGACGGACCATCGCGATCAAGGCCTCGTTGCCGGACACTTCCAGTGCGATGTTCGGCGTGATGTCGTGCGCGCGCAGCCAAACATTCAGACGATGCCGCGCTGGCCCGGATTGTGGGACGACGAGCGGCACAGATGCGACATCAAATGGCTGATCGCTTTCCGGCACGGCGAACGTTGGCGACTTTGGGCGGATAAAGACCAGTGGCGTCTCGACCAACGGCATGAACTCCAAGCGCGCCTGCTTCTGGTCGGGCAACGCCGCCACCGCAAGATCGATCTCTCCGCTCAAGACCTGTTCGACCGCGTGTTCGGCGGCACCGGTGCGCAACTCCAAGTGCACTTTGGGGTGCGCCGATCGAAAAGCGGCCAACAGATCCGGCAAAAGACCGTAGACAGCGGTGATCGAGGCGTAGATCGACAGTGTCCCCAATACGTCGCGCTCGGCCGCAATGGATTCGCGGAATTGCTGCCAGTCACGCGTGGCACTTCTGGCGTAGGTCAACAACTGACGTCCGGCCTCGGTCAGCGCCACACTACGGTTGTCGCGTAGAAAAACAGGCTTTCCGAGCTCCTGCTCCAGGCGTTGTATGGTTCTGGTGAGGGCAGACGGACTCAGATTGCTGGCCTGGCTGGCTCTGCCGAAATGGAGCATTTCCGCCGTTTTTACGAAGATTTCAAGCTCTTGCATGTCCATGTGCGCGCCTCGTTGCGTATTTCGCAACATAATATGCACCATAAATCAATATACGCAACACAACTCATGCACTAGAGTGCCCCCGTTCAATCAAAGAAGGAGAACATCATGGCCCAGAATTATTTCAACTCACTCCCAATGCGCCTCAAACTCGACGAGCTTGGCACCTGCCGTTTTATGGACGCCGCCGAATTCGCGGACGGTTGCGATTATGCCAAGGGCAAGAAGATCGTCATCGTGGGCTGCGGCGCACAGGGCCTCAACCAGGGCCTCAACATGCGCGACAGCGGTCTCGATGTTGCCTACACGCTGCGCGATGGCGCCATCGCCGAAAAGCGTCAGTCCTATCTTAACGCGACCGAAAACGGATTCACGGTCGGCACCTACGCCGACATGTTACCGACGGCTGACATTGTCATGAACCTCGCGCCGGACAAACAGCACAGCGACGTGGTCGCCACGGTTGTTCCGCTCATGAAACAAGGCGCGGTCTTTTCCTATGCGCATGGTTTCAACATCGTCGAAGAAGGACAGCAGATCCGCGAGGACCTGACCGTCATCATGGTGGCCCCTAAATCACCGGGTTCGGAAGTGCGCGAAGAGTACAAGCGCGGATTCGGCGTGCCGACGCTCATCGCCTGCCATCGCCTGAACAATCCCAACGGCGATGGACTCGAATTCGCCAGAGCGCTTTGCGTTGCACAAGGCGGTCATCACGCCGGCGTTCTTGAATCGTCATTCGTGGCCGAAGTGAAGTCCGACCTGATGGGCGAACAAACCATTTTGTGTGGCCTACTGCAGACCGGTTCCCTGTTATGCTTCGACAAGATGGTCGAAAAGGGCATCGATGCCGGCTACGCCAGCAAGTTGATTCAATACGGCTGGGAAACCATCACAGAAGGTCTCAAACAGGGCGGCATCACCAACATGATGAACCGTCTGTCCAACCCTGCCAAAATCAAAGCCTATGCATTGGCCGACGAGCTAAAAACGATCATGCTGCCGCTCTTCGAAACGCACATGGACAACATCATCACCGGAGAATTCTCCCGCACGATGATGGAAGACTGGGCCAACGATGACGTCAACTTGCTAAAATGGCGTAACGCGACGGGTGAAACAACCTTCGAAAAGACGGCCGCAGGCGATGTCACGATCTCCGAGCAGGAATACTACGATCACGGCATTCTGATGGTCGCCATGGTCAAAGCCGGCGTTGAACTGGCTTACGACACCATGGTGGAAGTCGGCATCAAACCCGAATCGGCTTACTACGAGTCGCTGCACGAAACACCGTTGATCGCGAATACGATCGCGCGCAAAAAGCTGTTCGAAATGAACCGCATCATCTCGGACACTGCCGAGTATGGCTGCTACCTCTTCTCGCATGCGGCTGTACCGTTGCTGCAGGATTTCATGACGCGCATTGACACCGACGTCATCGGCAAAGGACTCGACCTGGTCGATACCGCCGTCGACAACAAGTTGCTGGTCGCCGTGAACACGGAGATCACGTACCACGACGTCGAGATCATCGGCGAAGAGCTGCGTGCCGCCATGAGCAACATGACCGCGCTCTAAGTATTTTTGTCATCCCCGTACGGGCCTGGGTGCAAACGCGCCCAGGCCCGTTTTGCGTTACAGCGCCACCCCGGATGCTACATCAAAGACAATGCCGCAAGGCTGTTTATAAACGCATGCCAAGAAATTGTCGAAAACGGTGACGCGGGCGACGAGCAAAAGTGCGAAACGGAACGCGAACGTGCCAGAAGGTTGCTCGCGCAAAAACAACAACAAGCAGACGCGAAAAAGCGCCCCTGATACAGAAAGCCGACACGTGCCACCACCGCTCACTTTACTTGACCGCGCAACGCACCTCCGCTAGCATCCTGTCCCTAAACTAACAATCACTTCGGAGATTTAATAAATGCGACCACTGAACATCATTTTACTCGGCGGGGCACTGATTAGCGGCGCCACGGCGGAGCCTTCTGCCACGCCAACGGTAACCTTTTCCGCCATGCCCAAGGCCATGCAGCTCTACCCGCGAGACGTCAAATCCAACAAGGCCCTCGTCCAGATCAGCGGTACGGTCGCAACACTCGGTTACGATGCAATCGTTGTTCGGGTAAAGCAAGACGGCGCCAAGAAACCAAAGACCCGCAAACAGAAACTGAAATACAAAGACGGTACCGCCGCGTTCAGCATCGACACACGCATCCCCGCCGAACTCAAGAACCACACATTTAGCGTCAGCCTACGCAAAGCGAAGACAGAGATCACCGTTCGCGAAGCATCTGGCATTGTCGCAGGCGACGTCATTCTCATTAACGGTCAATCCAACGCAGAAGCGCGCGCCTTCAATGGCAGCGCAAACGGGAACAAGCGACCGTTTCTACGCTCCTTCAGTGGCCGGCGGCACGATGCCGGCGTCGCCAACGACCTGAACTGGTACGAGGCCGATGGTGATATGACGAACGGCGATGGAGCCGTCGGGCAATGGGGCCTCCTTTTGGGAAGCTTAATCATGGACACCTATAAGGTGCCCGTCGCCATCATCAACGGCGCTATCGGCGGCCAGCCCATCGGGCACTACCCGCGTGACGCCAACAACCACGCCAACCTAAACACGAACTACGGGCGCCTGCTCTTTCGCTGCCGCGCCGCGGGCGTAGCACAGGCCGCGCGCGCTATGTTTTGGTATCAGGGTGAATCCGATAACGGAAACGCCGACGCTCACGAAGAAGGCTTCGTGGCTCTTTACCAAACATGGAAAGAGGATTATCCCGCCCTCGAAAAGGTGTACCTCATGCAACTGCGCGCTGGCTGCGGCGTGAATCAGTGGGACGTTACGTTGCGCGATCGACAACGCCTCCTGCCTGACAAATTCCCCGACATGGCAGTCATGTCAACAACGGGCATTAACGAACATGACGGCTGCCATTATGCGTACGCCGGCTACGCCAAGATCGGCGAACGCCTGTTCGGGCTGGCTGAGCGCGACCTGTACGGCAAGAAGTCGAGCGACGTCGTTAATCCACCGAACATCGCGACCGCCTCGTTCAGCTCGCCGGATCACACCGAAATCACCCTTCTGACTCGCGACAGCAGTGAGCTAAAGTTTCAACCCGGCGCGGAAGCCGACTTTCGACTGGAAGGCGTTGAGGGCGTCTCCGTCATCAGCGGAACCACCGAGGAAAACAGAATCATCCTTACACTCTCAGGTGACGGACAAGCCGCAACAGGAATCATATACGCCGGACGCGCCGGCCAGGGCGCATGGGTCATCAACCGCAACGGGATTGGCCTTTTGGCATTTCGTGCCAAGCTGAACTGATAGCGCCACGTTTTAAGTAACAGGAAGCACCACTCGCGAAACGATTTTTTGCCGACAGCTCGTCACACGTGCCTACCCTACTCACGTTGACAACACCACCCAAGGAGATGACATGAGATTCAAAGGTTCCGTACTCACATTGGCAGCCTTCGCGCTCTGCGCAAGTGCGATGGGCGACACGTTCATGGGCGACTGGCAAGGCACGTTTGTGCTGGGCAAGGAAAGCAAAGCGGCAGTCGCGCAAGTGATCGCCGTGGGTGGCAACACCTATGAAGCGCACATTCTCGACGGCTTTGACGTATCCGGAAAACCCCTGCTCAAGCTGTCCGGCGAGAACCGTGACGGCGTGGTCGTGCTGACCGGCACCTTTCAGGCCCCAAACTTCAAGGCCGCTTTTTCAGACGCGGCAGGCGAGGCCTCGCTATGGACAGGAACCATCGACGGCAACAGCTTTACCTGCAGTCAGCCAACTGAAACGAAACCCGGGCAGACGCCGGGCCAGCCTCCGCTGACATTCACGCTGAAAAAAACAGTCCGCCTCTCGCCAACACTTGGCAAGCCGGCGCCCAAAAACGCAACGGTGCTGCTTGGCGCCGAAACGACAAACCTGGACGCATGGGAAAACGTGCGCAGAAAACGCGCGCGCTTCCCTGCCGAATGGGCACTGATGGACGGCATCATGGAAGTCACAAAAGGCAAAGGCAATATTGTCACCAAGCAGTTGTTCGGCAGTCACCGACTGCATCTCGAATTTCGCCTGCCGCTCATGCCGGACGCCAGAGGCCAGAGCCGCGGAAACAGCGGCGTGTATACCTTTGGTCGCTATGAAACGCAGATCCTCGATAGTTACG
>JBLHHU010000071.1:0-13917 GCA_047615735.1 Kiritimatiellia bacterium
GCACCAACGGCACCCCCGTCGCTACCCGAGAATACACCCCCTTCGGCCAAACCCTCTCCCAGACCGGCCCCCAATTCACCCACTGGTTCTCCACCAAACCCCAAGACCCTGAATCTACCCATTACGCGTATACTTTTAGATGCTACAACCCCACATCAGGGCGGTGGCTCTCCCGCGACCCAATAGCAGAAAAAGGCGGCATGAATATCTACGCGATGAGTGTTAACGCCACTATCAACAAATTTGACCCCCTCGGGTTGGCGTTGTACGCATTCGATGGAACATGGAATCATCCCAACCAGAAGGATCGAGGCTTTGTACGTCCAACAAATATTCGGAAGATGGCAACGAGCTATACCTCCGGTGACGTCTTCTATTACCGCGGAATCGGGAATGAAGAAGAGTACGGAAAGGTGATGCAGACTATTGGAGGTGCAACAGGTCTCGGTGGGCGCAGTAAGCTCGAAGAGGCTTATTGGGATTTGGTCGCTCAGTACAACGATGGCGACCATGTTATTGATGTCATTGGCTTTAGCCGAGGCTCGGCCATGGCTCTCGAGTTTGCAAACATGATCAAACGTCGAGGGATTCCTGATCTTTCTTCACAGAAGGTTCGTTGGGTTCGTCGTTCCGGGGGGAAAGGTCGTCGCCGAAAAGTTTTTTATACTTGCCGTACCAAGTCTCCTGAAATCCGTTTTGTTGGCGTGTATGACGTTGTTGCCGCGATGGGTCTTGCTAAGAACATTGGACCTCTGAAATTCCAGAAGTGGAATTTGATGTATGATCTTAGCATCCCAGACAACGTTAAGAACGCATATCATGCAATGGGGTTGGACGAATCTCGAGATGCTTTTGATGTTACACGTGTGCCGGGCGCCGATGAAACTTGGTTCAGAGGAGTTCATAGCAACATCGGTTCGGGTTATGCAGATACTGGTTTATCTGATACCACTCTTCTTTGGATGATGCAGAAAGCAACAGGCGCTGGTTTGGAGTTTGATATGGATAGCTACGCAGAGCAGTTTGGTGCACCCCAGCCAAATCCGCAGGGTGAACTTCGTGATTCAATGTCTAAGATTTACGATGAGATTCAACGTGCAATCTTACCTGGTGATCGAGTACATTCTTCTGTGGACCGTAGTCTCTATCCACGCATGCCGAACAGTATTGTGATTGAACCATGATCTATTTGAAAAACAGTTTCTTCGTTACAGTAATTACGTGCGCACTTATTACGAATGTGAGCTGTGTTAGCATCGAGCGTAACAAGGTGCCAGACGTAGATATTGTGGTATGGAACAAGACGAAACATCGATTGAGTAACGCGTACGTTACTTTTTCTGGCTATCAGTCAATAGGTGGTCCTTACAAGCCGGGAATCAAGAAGACAGATTCCAGCATCCCTGTTCCGCTTGTCGATAAAGTTAGAGTCGTCTGGGTTTCGAGTGATAAAGAGGAAAGATGGGCAGATGTTGATTTGAAGACAATCGATCCCGAAAAGTTTTCGGGAAAACTGTTCTTCATCCTTCTAGAAGATGGATCTGTTTATTGCGAAGGAATGTCATTCGACGACTTCCGATCCGGTCGACATCCTGCCTTGCCGAGGCAGAGCAACCCGCAGAAGTGAGGAGTGAGAACTTCGTGCATTCGACACGATAAGTGTTTTTGTTATAGGCGGTTACATAATTACGGTGGTGGTTTTTGTGCCTTAGACTTACATTCCGCAGTTCGTGTCGGCCATAGGGGTCAGCCTTTCAATTTCCAAAAGTTACTTGGAATCTGGGTGAAGTTCGCTATGTTTGCTTGATGGTTAGGCCCTTGCGAAAACTTGTTATTGCCGATCAGATTGATACCGTACGGCATACCCAAATTAAAGCTGTCTGATTTGGCATCCTTTCCCCTGCTCTGATCGTAAACTGTCCCCATTGCTGTCGTAGCCTTCACGAGCGCGTACGACGCCTCTGGCAAAATGGGGTTGTCACCACCACGCTTTTTCTACGACGCCTCTGGCAAAACGCATAACTTTTTGCGGCCCGTTTTGCCAGAGACGTCATACGTCCGGATTGCTTCGTCGGCCATAGGGGTCAGCCTTTCAATTTCCAAAAGTTACTTGCAATCTGGGTGAAGTTCGCTATGTTTGCTTGATGGTTAGGCCCTTGCGAAAACTTGTTCCTGACGGGTGGTATCACGTATTTGGCCGTGGTTGGGATCGCCGTCAAGTATTTACAGACGATCATGATCGTCTGCATTTTCTGGAATTGCTTGAAGGATTGACCGAGTCATTCCGTTTTCGGATTCATGCTTTCGTGCTGATGGATAATCACTGGCATGGCATTATTCAAACACCGGATGCGAACCTGAGCCAGGGGATGCAGTGGTTCAACACCAGTTATAGCGCGTGGTTCAATGCCCGCCATGGCCGAGTCGGTTCACTGTGGCAAGGTCGCTATCGTGATGTTCTCATTGAGGATAGCGCCTGGGCCTACGAGCTGAGTATCTACGTCCATCTCAACCCTCTACGGCTTGCACGCCTCGGGTTGGATAAGCGTGGTCGGATGATGGAAGGCAAGGGATATAGGGAGCCCACACGGGAGCAATGTACGGAGCGGCTTCAAAGGCTGCGAAAATATCGTTGGAGTTCGTATCGCGCCTATGCAGGCTACTGCGCGCCGCTACCCTGGGTGACCACGCAGGCACTTTGGACTCGGGCTCACGCGCAACCAAGCCAACAGCGTGGCGCCTACCGAACCGAACTTAAAGAACGACTGACACATGGTGTCGACCCGGATCGAGCTGAGCGGCTTCGAGATGTGATAGGGATCGGCGGCGCCGCATTTGCCCGCCGCGTCCGCGATTCGGTTGACTCGGACGCGGAGATTACGCATCGCCGCGAATTGCGCAAGCGTTTCAACGAAAAGCAGGTGCGTGATGCGGTTGTTGCGGTGCGAGGGGAATCATGGCAGAGCTTTCGCGAGGGCCGAGGCGATTGGGGGCGACTTATCTACCTGTGGGCCATGCGGCGCTACACGGGCTGTACACTTCGTGAAGCCGGGCAATCTGCAGGATCGATGAAGCCGTCAACGGTTAGCATGGCGATCAAACGCTGGCGGGAGCTTGTGACGAATGACCCTGACATGTCGGAGCGGCAAGCAGAGCTTATACAGAAGTTGGAGGCCTAAATTGAATATTGAAAGGCTGACCCTTGTTTTCTATAGAGTCCACGCTCTACCAAGCAAGAAAAGAGGCACGGGGCTCACTTCAGCAGCAGGAAGGCTGATCGCCATAGAACGGCACAACGGCGCTACCCACATTCCCAAAATACGGCACCACCCCTCACGCCCGCACTCTTGACGCAAATCAGGCGGCACTACGGTGCAATCGTGGGAAGTAACACTTCGCAGAGTTTTGCCCAACGTTTCTTGCCTAGATTGTGGATGGCGCAATCGTAGGCCAGGCGCCTCGAATGCAGCCTGCATGAAAATGGAGGTCGTTCTTTTGCAGGCCGGTTTTTAGTTCTGCGGGTGTGCCAGTGAATAGATTTTTGTCGAGGGTCATGACGCAGCGCCCGATCTGGTGTTCCGGAAGGAGATCGATTATCTCCGCGGCTTCGCGTAGCATGCTTCGCCACGTCAGGCCGAGCGCCACAGCATCGGGTGGGGAGCCTTTAAACGCGAGCGTTTCAAACTCTTCGCTCGAGTAATGCGTCGAGCGACTGGCCTGTTCTAGTATGAACACGGGACTCAAGCCGGGGTCTTTCCCGCAGGTGGCCCAAACCAAACAGCCAAATGACTGCAATTGGCTGTGGCAGTGAATGATGTCGACCCAATCTCTGACCTCAACTCGCCCGACCAGCGCCAAGGCTTTATTGGTCGCCAAGTCGAAGGGGTGCAGGGTGAGTCCGAAATCAGGATGCGCAACTAAGGGAAAGAAGCGGAAGGCGCTGTCCTGTACCCATTGGAGTATAACACCTTCAGTCCCTCGAGTGACTTCAGCCTCGATGAAGGTTGGAAACTCGCGAATGGGCTGAACGTCGTATCCCGCCTTCTCGAGCTCTTTCCTGTCCGACACCCAAGAGGCAAGAACGGCCTCGCGCGTATCATGAAAGAGGTCAACATCATGGGAGAGTCGGGGCGATTTCAGTATCTCGTTAAGCGCTGCGCCCCCGCCGACATAACGCTCCCCTTGCGCGACACGTTCTGCTGCCAGTATTTGACAGACGGTCCGCTGGTACTCGGTTAGAGGCATTTAATCAGTTTCCTCGAGAGCACATAGGTTGCGCGGTCGCCGTGTTTCGCGAGTAGATTGAGGCATCGACGAAAATCACTCCGCGTTTTTGGGGAAAAATCATCGCGCACGAACCAGCCGCACTGCAGCCGGTTGCGCTCCCACAATGCCAGTGCCTGATCTCTGACGTCGCGTGGAACCGTTTCTGATGGAATCGCTTCACTCATCTTTAGAAATCTACCCCCGCCGCGATTCACAGGCAAGTGTTGAGTTTCTTAGGCCCGCCCCATCTAGGTCCGCTATGCCCCGTTATGAGAGCTTCGTGCATTCGACAAGCCAAGTTTCATGTTAAAGGCGGATACAAAATTCCAGAGGTGGTTTTGGTGCCTTAGAGCTCAAAAATGGGGTCGGAATTGACGTTTAAGAACCTAGGATGACGTTTGCCTGTCTGCGAAACGCATCGCCGTCAGGATCTGTGGGCATGCGGAGCCTATTTTCTTGGCTTCGTTTAGATCGAGTACGTTTGGGCGGTGGCTAGGGTTTCGGCGGCATGATCACGCGCGTGATCGTAGGTTCCGAAGAAGTGTTGCTTTCCAATGGTGTCTTCTAGCCCGCTGGCACGTATGACCTTAAGCACTTGGTTTTTGACGCCGACGAACAGCACTTGGACACCGCGGTGGTTCAATTGGCCGTGAAGTTCTTTTAACATTTCGGTGCCGGATGAATCGATGGCATTTATCCCATTGAAAATGATGGCCACGTGTTGCACATCGGGGATGCGGTCGACGGCGCTGTGCACTTGGTCTTCAAAGTAGGCGGCATTGGCAAAAAAGAGGCGGCCATCAAAACGAATGGCGGGTAGCACATGGTCGATTTCGAGATCGTGTAAATCCGCGTCGCGCAAAGCACCGTCTGGATGCCGGCCCAGCACGGCAACGTGCGGGCGCATCATGCTGTAAAGATGCATCAGAATTGAAAATGATGCTCCCAACAGGATGCCTTTCTCCAACTCAGGCGCAAAGGCAAGGGTCGCTGCAAAGGTGATCCATGCCGTGGCGCCGTCGGCTTTACTCACCTTCATGAACGATGCAAGCTGCCGGAAGTTTATCAGTTTTAGGACGGCCGAGATGATGATGGCGGCAAGGACGGTCTTGGGTAGGTGGTAGAACAGTGGCGTACAGAATAAAAGGAAGACCATGACAAACAGTCCGGTAAACACCGCGGCCATTCCGCTCTTCGCGCCAGTTGCAAAGTTCAAGGCCGATCGCGAAAATGAGCCATTTATCGGTTGACCCCCAGAAAAGGCACTGCCGAGGGAGGCCAGGGCTTGTCCTGCCGCTTCTTGGTTTACACTCAGCTTTTGATGGCTGCGTGCCGCAATGCCGCGCGCGACAGACGTTGTTTCCATGAAGCCAACAAAAGCAAAAACCAAGGCCCCTGGCAGCAAGCGCAGAACATTTTCGCCAGTCGGAACGGGCCACATCGGTTTGGGAAGGCCTGACGGGATTTCGCCGACAATGGTCAAGGGAAACGCGACGTGCTCCGGATTGGCCAGGCCCAAAAAATAGACCATGGCCGTCGATACGGTGGCGACGATCAGCGCGACAGGGATGCGTGGAAAATAGCGCCTGCCTAATAGAAGCAGTAGCAACGAAGCTGTGCCCATCGCCATGCTGATCCAGTTGATCGTGTCCAGTTGGCCCATCATGGCAACCAGATCTGAAACCACATGCATGGCGCCGGAGGACTGTATCCCCAAAATTTTGCCAACCTGCGAGGCAGCAATCAGGATGCCACCCGCATTGATGAATCCTTCGATGACAGGCCGCGACAGAAAGTTCATGACAAAGCTGAGTCGTAGTATCGCAACGAGGGCCCAGATAATTCCAACCATGAACGCAAGTTGGACGGCCAGCGCGTTGTATTCTGTTGATCCAACAGCCGCGAGCGGAATCAGGGCCGAGGAGATGATAAACGCCATGGTGGCGCCCGGTCCGGTCTGTAAATGATTGGACGATCCCCAAAGTCCAGCCAGTACGACAGGAATAAATGCGGCATATAATCCCATCCAAATTGGCAAACCTGCCAGTTCGGCATACGCCATTGACTGCGGGATTAGCACGAGGGCCACCGTGAGGCCTGCGATCAAGTCGGCGCGGATACCATCGCCGCGCATTGGAAACCAGCCCAGGAATGGGAAATATTTTTTCAACATGAGCACATCCAAATCAGTTTTGGCACAGTGTAATGCAAGCGGGGACGCGAACAATCCCAAAAGGCGAGAGTTTCGTGTATTCGACATTGGATGCTCGTGACATTAAATACGTTTAACGGTAGTTTTGGATAATGTGCGCGCTGAGGCTAAATGTGAATTCCTATCCGTTAAAGGTCCTATGAAAAAGTCAACATGCCCCGGAATAAGAAAGCTGCTGATGTCGATCGGCATATTTGTAACTGTTGTTGCAAGCCTCGCGCCAACGAGTGGATACGCCGCGCCGAAGGCGCAGCCCAACGTGGTTTTCATTATGGCGGATGATCTCGGCTACGGTGATTTGAGCTGCTATGGCGCCACGCATTTTGAGACGCCGGGCTCTGATCGTCTGGCCAAACAGGGCATGCGCTTTACCGATGCCCACTCACCATCTGCGGTGTGTACACCGACACGATACGCTGTGTTGACCGGTCGCTATGCCTGGCGCACCTGGATGAAGAATTGGGTGCTGCAGGAGAATCACCCGCTTCTGGTTGAGACCAACCGTCTGACGATGGGGAAGCTGTTTCAAAAAGCCGGCTACACCACGGGCTGTGTGGGAAAGTGGCATCTCGGTTGGGGCACCGATCTGAAGACGGATTTCAACGGGGACGTCAAACCCGGCCCGCTTGAAGTGGGCTTTGACTCATTCTTCGGCGTTCCGTTCAGTCACAATAGCGGGAAACGGCTGCGTGTGTTTGTGCGTGACCGCCGAATCGTCGATTTGCCGCCCGACCTTGCGTTCGACAGTCCTGAAGCCATGGCTAAAACGATGCGCAATCTCGAAAATACCGCAATTGATCTGTCACGGGAGGCGGTGGCCTTTGTGGACAGACATAAAGACAAGCCCTTCTTTCTGTTTTATCCCACGACGAATATTCACTTTCCGTTGACGCCGAACAGTCGCTTTAAAGGCAAAACCCGTGCGGGCGCTTACGGCGAATTTGTCGTCGAGTTTGATTGGGCGGTGGGGGAGCTGTTGCGCGCGCTCGAACGCAATGGGCTGAGTGATAATACGCTGGTCGTGTTGACGAGTGATAATGGTGCCAGGCCTCCGGGGCGGCTCAAAGATCAGGCCGCCTTTAAAGGACATGCCTGCAACGGCACCTGGCGCGGGACCAAGCGACATATTTACGAAGGCGGTCACCGCGTGCCGCTCATCGTGCGCTGGCCGGGAAAGATCAAAAAGGGTTCGTTATCGGACGAGACGGTTTGTCTGACCGATTTCTTTGCGACCTTCGCCAACCTGTTGGAGCAGCCCGTGCCGACACGTGCGGGTGAGGACAGCTACGATATCAGTGATGTGCTCTTCGGGCGCGACTACAAAAGCCCTTTGCGCGAAGCCACGGTTCACCACTCTGTGTCCGGGCAGTTTGCCATTCGTCAAGGCGACTGGAAGCTCGTCGAAGGGGCTGGTGACGGGGATTATCCCTTGAAAGCCGGCGGCGGGCTCGATGTGAAGGTCTGGAATCCCGAGCGCGACGAAGCCACCGGCGACTGGAAAGACCTCGATTACTTTCAGTTGGCGCCAGATAATATTTTTCAATTGTATAACCTCAGGAACGATCCCGCCGAGAAACAGGACCTCGCGGAAGAGCATCCTGAGAAGGTGGCAGCATTGTATGCGCTTCTGAATCAGTACCGGGATAGCGGACGGTCGCGGTAGGGTTAGGGGGGGGGGCTCCTACGCCCTTCGGGCTACGGCGGGCAAGCAGGAGTCAGTAAGCGGTGGTCGGTCTGAAAATCCACGGGCTGGCGCCCGCGGCTACGTGGAAAGAATCAGGCTTAACGCTTACCGGAGATCAAGCTACTTGTCTGTCTGCGGCGATGCTTTGTCAATTATGGCTTGGGCTTGGTGAAGACGGCGACGCTGGTCTTCGGCTTTGAGAGCCTTTTTGAGTTCGCCTCGTTCAGCGCGCCCAAGTTGCCCGGGCACTTCGCATGCTTTGCCTGTGTAGGCCTTGTACATGTCGGCCAGGTTCCAGTTGTCGCTGCGCTGCGTTGCGAATGGAATGTCGTCACTGTTGTTCGCCTTAAGGTTGGCCAAGGGGTTGCGCCCCCAGGCATAACGAAAATGCACCGGTTCGGGCACGAGTGGGCTGCTCAGAACGATCACTTTGTTGTCGCGCTTTTGCCTCCCGCGACTGTCTTTGCCTGTCACAAGATGCTCTGCATGGGCTGGCTGAAACATGCCATCCTTGCCCGCAATAGAGAAACCCTGGATGGGACCGTCATAGTAGGCGAGCATCGCGCTGGCCCCTTTGAGCAGAATCCGACCGTCCTCAATGACCATTTCCTGGTAGGTCGGCGGTTCCCATTGGATGTGTTTTGACATGCCATACTGCGTTGCAAGCGCCCAACGCGCGATGCGCTCGCCGACGGGAATCTTGATCTGAGGATGATACCAAGCACGACGTTGATCAAAGCTGCTGGCGAAGCCCACGTTTGGGTCACCCGCGTTTTTGTGATCAAGAAAGGTCCGATACTGTACCTCACGAATGTAGTTGCCTTCGTCGGCCATCATTTCAACGTAGTTATCTAAGTTCTGAGGCTCACCGGCTGTGCAGAGCGAAATGATCCCGAATGGCATCTCCGAGTCGTTAAATGTCGCGCGCCAGGAGGCGATCATCTTCGAGAAGAGCTGGTAATACATGACGTGCCCATTGGGCTGCATGGCGTTGTTGTATCCTTGATGCCAGAGCGCACCTTTGACCGATAGACCCGCGATTGGTGCCATCATGCTTGCATAACAGTTGCCGGGACGGTTCATATCCATCGCAGGACCCGGACGCGGGTCGGTTGGCGCGGTGCGATTAGCGGGAATGTCCTTTCCATCCTTTTTCATGCGGACCACCCAATCGTCGTGCCGCTTGATCCGTTCTTCCAGATCCTCCTGCGGATCAAAGTCGGCGATTTTCTGGTCCCATTCGGCGAGTTTTGAAGCAACTTCGGGCGCATCGATCGCGTTGAGCTCGGATCGTGCCAACCAGGTCTCAATGCAGGTGCCGCCACGCGAGATATCAATCATGCCAATGGGAACCTGCGTTGCCATATGGACACGCCGAGCAAACACATAGCCGATTCCAGAAAACAGTGGAACGGTTTCAGGGGAACACACATCCCAGTCGCCGCGACGAAAGTGCCTACCGGACCAAGCACTCCATTCGTGTATGCGCGCAAAGCCCTGCTTTTCGTCCGGACCATTCTGGTGAGGAACGGTAAGTAGTCTGATCTCCGGAAAATTCGCCGACACAATCTCAAGACGCCCGCCGACAAGCTTGGCGATTTCGAATTCCATGTTGCTCTGCCCGCCGCACAGCCAGACATCCCCCACAAGGATGTTGTCCAGCTCAAGCGTCGTGTCTTCAGCCGCCACCGCCATCGCACGTGGCTCTGAACTCGCTTCTTGCGCAGGCAAGGTTACGGCCCACGAACGATCCTCCGCGGCGGTCGCTGACGCTGACGCACCTGCGAAGGTGACGGTCACCTTTTTACCAGGTGCGGCCCAGCCCCAGACCTTGATCGGTTTATCACGCTGGATGACCATGTTCGACTGAAAGAGGTTATGCACACACAAGCCCTCACCGATGGCCGGCACCTCTATCAGGTTCTCGCCCTTCACCGGTTTGTCCTGTGCTTCAACCGTTAGCACCAGTGCGAGAGCAAGTATGCTCGTCATCATCCTAATCATCATCCCAGTCTCCTCTCGACGATCGTACTCTAGAATAGCCATTGTGATTTGCGCTGCGTTAGGCCTGGCTTTACTGGCCCAATAAACCATAGGCCGCCAGTCTTCGTCCGAGAACATCCCAATTGCGACAGGCGACGCATCGTATTGCGACAAGCGAGCATCGGTAAAGTGTCGCTTCTGTGGTGAATCACGATCTTTTCTCCATTTTCTTCCATCAACCACTTGAATGTTGCTGCGAGAACTGTCTAGGCTTCTAGTGTTAGTACTTGGAAATTGGCCAAACTGCCGGAGTTATTTATGAACAGATCAGATCGACCGTCTGGCACGTGGGAAAGTGATCCGGCGCATTTTAGGCCACCCACGCGACGCGATTTTTTGCAAATCGGCGTCTTGGGAGGGCTCGGGCTGTCGCTTGGGGATGTACTTACACTGAACGCAGGGGCCGCGGCCAAGACGGGCAAGATCATTCAGCCCAAGGCCAAATCGGTGATCCAGATCTTTCTGCCTGGGGGAATGGCTGCGCAGGAGACGTTTGACCCCAAGCCCTATGCACCTATCGAATATCGCGGCCCATTCGGCTCCATCGGCACCGCATTGCCGGGGGTGCGTTTCGGTAAATCAATCCCGAAGATTGCCGCCATCGCGGATAAGCTCACTGTGATTCGATCCATGACCCATGGCGAAGCTGCACATGAACGCGGCGTTCACAATATGTTTACGGGATACCGCCCCAGTCCGGCACTGAAGTACCCTAGCATGGGCAGCGTGGTCGCCCACGAGCAGGGCCCACGCAAAAACCTGCCACCTTATGTCGCCATTCCTAACGTGCCCAACACGTATGCCGGAACCGGTTACCTCAGCTCGGCCTATGGTCCCTTCAGCGTTGGCAGTGACCCCGCCAAAAAGGATTTTCAAGTACGTGACCTCAGCCTTCCGGACGACATCACGCCCGAGCATTTCGAACGTCGCAAATCACTGCTCGCGAAAGTCGACCATCACTTCAGAACGCTCGAATCGTCCGATGCGCTGGATGCCATGGATTCGTTCTATCAACGTGCCTATGGCCTGATCAGTTCAGAACAGGCTCGCCTGGCGTTTGATATGAGCAAGGAGACGGATGCCGTCAAGGACCGCTACGGGCGCCACGAAGCCGGCCAACGCATGCTGTTGGCTCGACGACTGGTCGCATCGGGTGTCCGCTTTGTCTCGCTCACGCTGGGCGCCTGGGATCACCATGCCGACATCACGGAGGGCATGAACAAGAACCTGCCTCCCCTTGATCAGGCCTTTGCGACGCTGATTCAGGATCTCGAGGAGCGTGGTATGTTGGAAGACACGCTTGTGACGCTGACCACAGAGTTCGGGCGAACGCCAAAGATCAATAAAGACGGTGGTCGCGACCACTATCCCAAAGTGTTCAGCGTGGCTATGGCGGGCGGCGGTGTCCGCAAAGGACATGTGTACGGTGCGTCCGATGCGACCAGCACGGCGGTTGAAGACGATCCCGTCACGGTCGCCGATTTCGCGACAACCCTCTATCATCAGATCGGCATCGACGGTGAGAAGGAACTGATGTCCCCCGGCAACCGGCCTGTTGAGATCGTCGCGGGTGGCAACGTGATCACTGACATTCTCGCGTGATGTTGACCGGAGCGATGGCGTGACGACCTGCAATACTTTATGAAACGGATACGATCATTCTTCTGTATGGCGGTTGTGAGTGTCGCCCACACGCTTTGGGCCGCCATGCCTCAGGTCGATCACCTCACGCCGCAGGGCGGTCAGCGCGGGCAGGCGATCGAGCTGCATTTGCATGGGCTGCGTCTGGAATCGCCACAAGACCTCGTGTGGTACGACCCCGGGATCGAAACCGTGTCGCTGCGCAGCGAAGGCGACAAAAGCAATCACGTCGTGGCGTCCCTGCGCATCACGCCCGAGTGCACGTTGGGTCAACACCGCTTTCGCCTGTACACCCGCAGCGGGCTGTCGGACCTGAAGACCTTTTCCGTTGGCCCTTACCCACAGGTCGACGAGCACGAGCCGAATAGCAAGCGCGATGTCGCGCAACGCATTTCTGTTGGAACCACCGTCGAAGGCATTATTCTTAACGAGGACGTTGACTATTATCGCTTTGCGGCAACGCGCGGACAGCGCGTGAGTGCTGAAATGGAAGCCGTGCGCCTGGGGCATTATGCGCTGGATGGCTATCTCTCCGTGCTGGATACAAATCGATTCGAAATTGCCGTAAGTGATGACAGTGCCCAGTTCCTGCAGGATCCGCTAGTGTCATTCATCGCGCCGTATGACGGCGATTACGTGATCGAGGTGCGGGAAAGCAGTTATGGTGGCAACCCGCAGGCACGCTATCGCCTGCACCTGGGGCAGCACCCACGCCCGGCCGCAGTGTTCCCGCCTGGTGGGAAGCCCGGAGAGACGTTGGACGTGGCCTTTCTGGGGGACCCACGCGGGCGCTTTACGCAGCAGGCCGTACTTCCAAGGGCGGGCATCGGTTCTGTCCACGCTGTGCAGGATACGCAGGAATGCCCATCGGCCACACCCGTGCGCGTCATGCCCATGGACTGGTATAACGAGGTTGAGCCTAATGCCGGGTGGAAGGGTCTGGATACCAATAGTGTGCCGACCCTGCCGCTTGCTTTTCATGGCATTGTCGGACCAAATGGGGATCAGGACTGGTTTGTCTTCGGGGCAACCAAAGGCACCTATCATGTGGAGATTTTCGCGCGACGCCTGGGCTCGCCGCTTGATCCGGTCGTGAATCTGTTTGATGCCGCCGGAAAATACTTGAAAGGAAATGATGACAGCCGAGGCATGGATTCCTATGTGCGATGGGAGGCTCCCAAAGACGGGCACTATTTCGCAAGGGTCCAAGACCAACTTCGAGCAGGATCTTCCAACGCCACCTATCGCCTCGAAATCACAGCTGTCGCGCCTGCGCTTTCAATCAACTTCGTAGAATTTAAACGCTACACGCAGCAACGCCAGCACATCGTGGTTCCGCGCGGTAATCGTGGCGCGGCTTTGCTGGGCATCACGCGCGAGGACTTCGGAGGCGAAATCGTCCTCGACATGCCGGACCTTCCCGATGGGGTCACCGCTTCCGTATTTCCTGCGGCAGGCGACCTTGATCGCATTCCTGTCATTTTTCACGCCTCGACCAACGCACCGTTCAGCGCCGTTTTAGTGAACGTCGACGCTCAGCAAACCGGCGTCGAGAATGGCGTCAAGGGACACCTGAAAGAAGACGTTGAGTTGCTGTATGGAAATCCGAACAGGTCACTCTATTTCAGTACGCGTGTTGAACGCGCCGCTCTGGCGGTGACGCAGCCGGAGAAATTCCGAATCACGCTGGAGCAACCCTCTGTGCCCATTCTGCATGGCGGCACCATGGATCTGAATGTGCATGTGGACCGCGACGAGGGTTTCGATAAAAAAATTCGTGTACGCATGCTCACAAACCCGCCCGGGATCACCTCTGCCGGTGAAGTCGCGATTCCCCCCGGCAAGACGTCTGCGCAGTATCGGCTCAGCGCAACCGGTGCAGCTGGTCAGTTGACACGCAAAATCGTCGTCATTGCGGCCGAGGCCGGACCCGAGGAGGCCACCTGGGTGGCCAGTGACGCAATCGATCTTGTCACTGAAGCGCCGCACGTGTCGGGCAGTCTTGCGTTGACGGTGGTTCAGCAGGCCACCGAAGGAGAATTCTTCTGCACGCTCAACACCCATCGCGCCT
>JBLHHU010000072.1:0-13825 GCA_047615735.1 Kiritimatiellia bacterium
ACGCTCGTTCCGCCAACCTTGCGCGACTATGCCGTGTTGGCCGAGCCGCTGACCATTGCCGAGAAAGGCATTGCACAACTGTGGGAGCTTCAGAAGCGGTTGCCTTGGGCAAACACCACACCCGGCAAGCGTCCCGGCGAAGGTCTCAATGCCGTCGTGCTCGGCGCAGGGCCGATCGGCATACTCGGCGCGATGAAGTGTATCCTCGAAGGGTTCAATACCTTTGTTTACAGTCGCTCGAAGAAGCCCAATGATAAAGCCGCGATTATCGAGGCCATTGGTGCCGAGTATATTTCCAATCTCGAGGTCAGCCCAGCTGAGCTCGCCGAGCATATCGGCAGCATCGACTTCGTTTATGAAGCGCTGGGTGTTGCTCAGGTGTCGTTTGACGTCATTGATGTCATGGGCATGAACGCCGCCTTCTGTTTCACGGGTATCCCTGAGCCGGAAGGCAAAATCACCATTACCGGCAATCAGCTCATGCGTAATCTGGTGCTCAAGAACCAATTGATTTATGGCACCGTCAATGCGGATGGCCCGGCCTTTACGCAGGCCATCGCGGATCTTTCGGAGATTCAGACGCGCTGGCCTGAGGCGCTGCAGAAAATCATCACAGCACGTTTTACACCTGACGACTACAATGAATTGCTCGTGGGTAAACCAGGCGGAATCAAAAATGTGATCGCCTTCGATCAAGAGTCCTGAGCGAACGCCGCCAAAAACGAAAGTGCACTATAATGAGCAATGAATGGATAGACGTAACGGTTGCCCTTGAAGACGGTATGGTTCATTGGCCGGGTGATCCGGCGTGTAAAATTTTTCGCGTGGTCAAAATGGAAGATGGTGCGCCTTGCAACCTGACCAAGCTGGAGCTCAGTGCGCATACATCGACGCACATGGACGCGATGCGCCATTTCGTTGCCGATGGCGCCACCATGGAAGCGATGCCGCTGGAAGCAACCATCGGTCCGTGCCGCGTGGTTGAAATGGATGTCGAAAAGCAAATCATGCCTGAAGATCTTGCCCCTTTGGATCTTCAAAAAGGCGAACGCATCATTTTCAAAACGGCGAACACAACGCGTAGCTGGGATATGGGACCCACCTTCGACAAAGATTTCATTTCAATCAGTGAAGCCGCCGGCCAGGTCTTGGCTGATGCGGGCGTGATGACGGTTGGCGTCGATTATCTTAGCATCGGGGGCTGGGAAAAAGATGGCGTTGAAGTGCATCAGGTCATGCTTGGTGCCGGCATTTGGGTCATTGAAGGTCTTTATCTGGCTGACATTTCAGCAGGGGACTACGACATGATCTGTTTGCCGATGAAAATCAAGGGCGCCGATGGGGCCCCCGCGCGTGCGCTCTTGCGTCCTCGGTCCTAAAGCCTTTCGTTGTTTTCAGGGCTGCGCGTTCGGAATCCTCTTACACAGCAGCCGATACAGCTCCTCGCGTGTGAACGGCTTGCTCAGGTGATCGAGTCCACAGTCTTCGATAAAACGCATGGCCGATTTATTCAGGACGTCGCCCGTATAGAAGACAAAGTGTAACGTGCTTTCGATGTTTGTTTTTTGAAGGCGCGTAAAGAGTTCGCGGCCGTTCATATCGGGCATTTTCCAGTCACAGAGGATGATGTCATAGGTGTGCTGATTAATGTGAAGCAGCGCGTCTTCTCCGCTATTGGCCGCATCGGCCAGCAAACCAAAACTTGCCAAAGCACGCTGCGTCGCGGTTCTGACATCCACTTCGTCGTCAATCACCAGCGAACGATAGCCCTTGAAGGATCTTCGTTGCGCCGGTTCGTTAGTGTTTTCTGGCGTGGCAGAGTTCGCGACGGGCGGCACATAGGCGGGCAGGTCGATGATGAATGTGGTCCCGACGCCCAGGGCGCTATGCGCCTTTATGTCCCCCCCGTGCTCCTTGATGATGCCGTACGAAACACTGAGGCCCAAGCCGGTGCCTTTTCCGACGTCTTTTGTGGTGAAAAACGGATCAAAAAGTTTGTCGAGATTCTTGGGCCGGATGCCTGGGCCGTCATCCTCAATCTTGATGATCACGCGGCCGCCGGCTGTCAGCGTTTCGATGGTAAGGTGACCGCCCGTTCCGACATCCTCAAGAGCCTGTCGGGCATTGTTGACGATGTTCAAAAACACTTGCTGCAACTGATTGGGGTCGCCCAAAATATCAGGAAGCGAGGCGGGCGTGATTTCTTCGATCTCGATGCCGGACGTCCGTAACTCGTAGCCCATGAATTGCAATGTGCCGTTCAACAGTTCCCGCACGTCGATGTTGCTTTTTTCGGGCTGACGTTGGCGCGAAAAGCTGAGCAGGTTCTGTACGATATTGCAGCATCGCATTGCCGATTCGCTGATGAGTTGGATTTCTTTGTGATGAGCGGGGTCGAGGTCAGACGCTTCAAGCAATTCAGCATAGGCGACCATCACGGTAAGTGGGTTGTTAAGTTCATGCGCGATTCCGGCGATGAACTCGCCAACGGAGGATAATTTTTCAGTGTGAGCCAGCCGAACTTTCGTTTCGCTCAAGGTGCCGATGGTCTGTTCCAATCGCTCAACCATCTCGTTGAATGAGCGGGCGAAATTGCCAAATTCGTCTTTGGACGTTTCTGGAACACGGTGACTGAAATCTTGTTCCCCGAGCGCTTCGACGGCCAATTGAAGATCTTTGAGTGGGCGCGTGAGCCGGAGAATGATGAGCCAGGCAAGCAGGCCGCTGAGCAGCGTACCGGCGAGGCCGATTAAGGTTAACTTTGTTTGTGTTGCGGCCAGTTGTTCGATTTGGTCCTGATAGGAGTAAAGTAGCAAGAAGGCGGCGTTTGTGTCGCGCGCGCCGGCTATTTTTCCTGTCGTTATCAAGTAGGTTTCATTGTTAAGGCGCGTGCTAATATGGGCGCCTACATCTGCGACGGCATCGATGACTTCAAGAAGCTTGTGCTGAGAGATGCGGGGATCCATGCTGGATGCGGCTTCCGCATGGTCATTCAAAATCACGACCTGACAACCCGTCAACTGGCCAAGTTCCCGCGCCGTTTGGTCGGCAAGTTCGAGACCCACCAACAACACGCCCTGCACGGATCCGTTGAGGTCCACCGGGATCGCCGCGACATCAAAAATGCGCTCCTGTATAATAACGACTTCGGTAGATGGCGTGCCCTGCGCGGCTGCGGACACAATGTCTGAGGCCATGTCGGGCTTGCTCAATGGCCGCATGTTTTCGTTGGCAGTTCCGGCCAAGGATACGCCCGAGGGTAGCAGGTAGTGGATAAAGGAGAGTTCAAATTCGGCGCTCAGGTCTTTCAGCATGACTTGCATCGTGTTGGCGTCGCCGAGTTGAGCAACGGATTTAAAGCGCGGATCGTTGGCCGCCGTGCTGGTTCTCAGAAGCATTTCCTGAGCACGGAAATTCATAAAGTGATCCATGGCACGCAGGCTTTGGGACAAGATCTGGGTGGCCTCGCGATCCAATTGGCGGCGAATCAGATCCTTGGTCGTGTACACCATAATGAAGGTAATGAGCCCCATGATGGCCAGCATGGGGATCAGTACCTTCAGGGGGAATCTGAGTCGAACGCGCGTTGAGGAGGACATAAGTTTAGTATTGAGGTAATCCTGTGATGCCCATGAGTAAATCAACCTCGAGGTCGCCGTCTTCGGTAATGGTGATTTTTCGCGTCTGCGGGGGCAGCCGTTCATGCCATGCCTTCAGGGTGTATGTGCCCGGGCGGATGTCATCAATTCGATAGCGATTCTTATTGTCGGTCTTGCTGTAATACGGATTGTCCATAACAAGAATAATGCAGCTCATGTTTTTGTGAATGGAGCAGAAGACATCCACGCGGCCGGGTTTTTCGAACGTGATGGATTTAATTTCTTCCTTATACAGACCCAGGTCAAAGGGTTTGGTTTCAGATGCTGAGAAAACATTGTGAAAGATGTCGTCCTTATTGGGCCATTCTACAGTGGTTCCTTTTTCAATGACCATCACGCGGGGGTCGAAGCGGGCGTCGCGCTGAACCACGACTTGAACGGTTTTAGCGGGTGTCTGCGGCACGTCGCCACGCAAGGGGCCTTCGATGGAAACGACGAATTCCTTCATCGCTGTATAATCGACCGTTTCCGTGAACTTGTGTTTACGGCTTTTGTACTTGCCGGATCGTTGTGCGGATAGTGGGACCGGTTTTCCTTGGGCGCGCACAATGCCGTATACTGAAGCGGCGATCAGCGGCGTGGGCGACCAGGCAACGATCAACAACGCCAGACAGGTGGCGCAGGGTATCAGACGGCTAAAAGTCATAAGAGACTCCGACCCCGATTTGGTCGCGGGCCTCCAGTTTTTTGCCATTGGTTAACTCGCCACGCTCCACGCTGTATTCCGCTTTCGTCGTGACGTGATCGGAAAAGCGGTAGCCCGCGCCTAAGCCCAAACGCCAGATGTTTTCGGTTAAAAGAGGCGAGAAAAAGGAGCCAAAGTCACCCTGACCAACGACGGGAATACCCTTCGAGGCCTCAATGCCGCTGTATCGTAACGCCGAATAGACCTTTGGGGTGAGGTCTTGGACGATTTCGGCAACGTAGAACGCGACGTCGCGTTCGTTCCGTGAAGCACTGTCGTCGTCGGCGTAATCCATGACGCCGCCGCTCAGCCAAAGGCTTCCGGAAGACCAGTCGAAGGATAAATCGCCTTGCAGGAGTTTGGCGTCGAAATGCGTTGTCGTATTGGTGCCGCCGATGGAGCGAATGAATGCGTCGCCGAACCACAGTTCCGACAAGCGGTCCTTAGAGGTGCTCAAATCGCCCGTCCGCATGGCGCTGACGCTCGCGCGCATCCATGACGTCGGGTGCATGCCAAGGCGGACGGTGAGCGCCTTGGCCGGATCGCCGTCGCGCGTCGTTTTCGTGCTGCCGTTCTGTAGGGCGACGGTGTAGTCGACCGAGCCCAGCATGCCAAAAAGTTCCAGGCCTTCATCGATACCCCAGAAGTCAGGCAGGCTGTGTGAGATCAGCGGGTTCTGGTTGGCGTCGCGCCGGAGATATTCCTCTCCGAAGGGGATGTCAAAGCGGCCTGCGCGCAGATTGAGCGTCAGGGCGTCATTGATTTCTGGAAGAATGTTCTCGATGTCGACATACAGCTCACCCGTGTTGAGCGCGATGTCGTTGCGTTCACGTTCCGCCAGAAGCAACTCGGTGAACAAATAGATATCCTGCGTGAGCAGGACATCCAAAAAGAGGCGTGCTTCGTCGACACGGAATTCACGGTTCGGTGTTGCGCCATTTTTGCCGGTGTCGAGGTAGATCAGACCACCTTCGCCGCCCAGGAGAACGCGCTGGCCAAAGGGGTTGCTTGGTTCGAGCGCTGGCGTTGCAGGAGCGGTCTCCTCTTGAATTATTGCCGGCTTTTGGTCGCGCAGCGACTGGTTCTCTTCTTCGAGGCTGGATACGCGTTCGCGTAAGTCGCGTAGTTCATTCTGTAGCGCATGCCATTGCTCGGCCGTCAGGGCAAATGGGTGCTGAGGCTCGGCGGCGTGTACCTGAAGGGTGGCGGCCAACAGCAGGCAGGACAACGTGGTGAATGGATATCGCAGTCGCATGACCACGAAGTCTAGAGGAAGGCGTTCTCGGATTCAAGCGCCGAAGCGGGTTTCTGTAGACAATATGTGGTAGGTCTGAGGCGCTCGGGCGTCGCCTACTTTGCGATTCTAGACGGGTAGTCTCGTAGGGCGATGACCTTAAAGCCCCCATCACTGAGGTGCTGCATGTAGGCCGCAAACAGTTCCGGCGTCGTGCTTACCCAGGGATGGTCCGTGTCGGGGACGCCGTGAAAGGTCAGAATGGGGATGTGGGTGTCATCCGCGGCATCCACGGCAGCCTTAAATTTTTCAAGCGTACAATCGGGTTTTCCGTCGAACGCCTGCGGGAGCAGGAGCGGGTTTTCATTTGCGACATGGCTGGCGCGTTGTCCGCCGGCGCGCGCAAAGGCATACCCTCGCTGCTTCAGCACCACGAGGGCCTTCTCGCTCGTCGCATAACCTGGGTAACAAAACGTGACGGGGCGTGGAATGCCATTGCTCGCACATTGATTCTCAATGTGGGTCAGGGACGCGTGCAAGGCGTCGTCGCTCAGTTGATGGACGGCGCGATGATGTTGAGTGTGGTTGCCGATTTCAAAACCGCGGTCGTGTAGTGATTTGATTTCGTCCCAGGTCATGTAGAGGTCTTTGCGTGTTTTGAACGCGAACCCTTCGGTGATGAAAAACGTCGCGTTGAAGCCGTGCTTCTCAAGTAACGGCGCGACATACGTGATGTGACTTTTGACCGAATCGTCAAAGGTCAACACAACGGTTTTGGGCTGCGCCAGTGCATTGAGGCAGCAGGCCCCTAAGAGCGCTAGGGCTAAAAGTAACGGCATGGCCAGAATCCTTTTGTATAAGCAATGATGCGAAGCGTGCCTGCGCGGCGTTTTTTTATGACTGTTTTTCGGCGACAAGCTGATCGAGATATGCCCCGTAGGCGTTGCCCTTGTAGGCGGCCGCGTTGGTGGCAAGTTGCGCAAGATCAATGAAGCCCATGCGGAAGGCGACTTCTTCCAAACAGCCAATTTTGAGACCCTGACGGTTCTCGACGGTGGCCACAAAACTGGATGCTTCCAACAAACTCTGGGGTGTGCCCGTGTCGAGCCAGGCCATGCCGCGCCCGAGCAGTTCAACGCGTAGCAAGCCCTTTTCCAGGTAGACCTTATTGACGTCCGTAATTTCAAGTTCGCCGCGCGGCGAGGGGGCCAGGTTGCGGGAAATGTCGATCACGTTGTTGTCATAGCAATAGAGCCCTGGAATGGCGAAACGACTTTTCGGCGCTGTCGGTTTTTCTTCAATGCTTAGCACTTTTCCGTCGGCATTGAATTCGACGACGCCATAGCGCTCTGGATCGTTGACAGGGTAGCCAAATATGGTGGCCCCTTCGTCGTGCGTCAACGCGTTGCGCAAGTAGTGCATGCTGCCATAGAAGAGATTGTCGCCGAGGATCAACGTAACGTTGTCGTCACCAATAAAGTTCGCACCCAAAACAAACGCTTCGGCAATGCCGCGAGGCTCTGCTTGTTCGCAGTAGCTGAAGCACACGCCAATATCGCTGCCGTCGCCCAGCAGTTCGCGAAAGCGCGGAAGGTCGTTTGGCGTTGAAATGATGAGAATATCGCGAATCCCGCCGAGCATCAGAATAGAAATGGGGTAATAGATCATCGGTTTGTCGTAAACCGGCAAGATTTGCTTGCTCGTGACGCGTGTAATGGGATGCAGGCGCGTGCCCGCACCACCGGCGAGCACGATGCCTTTGCATGGCTTTGTTTTACTGACTGTCATGTGTCACCTGTATGTATTGTGCGCGAAAAATTGCAACGTTGTTCCTGCTTCTATATCAGATCGATGAAGGCTTGGTCGACTTCAACCGCGACGGCCTGGCCAATCAGTTCAACATTAAGGCACACGGATGTGACGCCTTTGACGGTCGAGACAATGCCTTCGACCCCCATGAAGGGCCCTTGTTTGATGCGCACGCGCTTGCCGCGCTTGAGAGCATTGCGCGAATGCAGGCCGGGGTCGACACGTAGGGCCCGGCGCACCTGCACGAGCTGTCGCGTCAGCAATCGCGAGGCATCGTCGGGAAGCACGCGTAGAATGTGATTTGTTGTCGCCAGTTTCTGAAGGTCGTCATGGTCGATCGAGCAGAAAAAGTAGCCCGGGAATACAGGCTTTTCGACGGTAACGCGCCGACGTTGATAAACCTTGGTTTCTTGGCGCAGTGGCAGATAGTGGGATATGTGAAGCAGGTTGCAGTGCTCCGCCATCTTTTTTTCGCTCCGCGGTCGAAGATATAGTACAACCCAACTCATATTAGTTGATAATGCTAACAACGGGTTCCGTGCCCATAGTCTAAAAATGTCCGCGATGCGGATCCGCAACGATATGAAAACATACGCATCCTTATCGCGAACGTCGAGGCTACTCACGCGCACGTGCCTATTTTTACTGACAGGTCTGTGCGTTGCCACGGCGTCGGCGCAATCGATTGCCATTGTGCAGGCGACGCGTTCGGCACCCAACGAGGCGGAGCGCAATTATGCTCGCAGTGTGTCGGACCGCATTGAACGACTATTGACATCCCACGGACTGGATCCGAAGCGCATCACAGATGATGACGTTGTGAAGGGCGGCTTGAAGGAGCATAGCCTTGCCATCCTGGCGTATAATCCCGACTTGCCGCCCGATGAATTCAAGCAGGTACAGTCCTTCGTCGCCAAGGGGGGACGCTTGATCGTCTTTTATTCGGCCGACCCTGATCTGGCCGCACTGATGGGCGTAAAGTTGGGCACCTATGCGTCCGACGCGCGCGCGCAATCATGGTGTGCGATGCGATTTACGAATCCGGGTGTTCATCATTTACCCAAACGTGTGCGCCAACGTTCACGTAACATTCGTCCCGTGGCACCGTTGAGCGCTGCAGGGAAGGTGATCGCGGAATGGGAAAATATCCATGGCGGCCTGACCGGTCATGCCGCCTGGGTGGAAACGCCTCGCGGTTTCTGGATGAGCCATGTTTTACTCGATGACGGTGATACCGAAGCTAAAGCGCAGATGCTGATAGGCCTTTTGGGCGCTCTGGATACATCCATCTGGAGACGCGTGGCCGAACACACCAAAAAAGCGGCCATGATTCGGGCAGGATTTGCCACAGAGATTCGGCGCCGTGCCAATAGCTCGGACCGTGCTCGGACCGTGTTGCCTGTTTTGGATGCTGCCGCGTCGGCGAGGCAACGGGCGATCTCGCTTCACCAGAAGAAAGCTTACGCCGACGCCGTGCTTGCTTGGAAGGACTATGAACAACGTTTGCTGATGGCCTATGGTGCAATTCACGAACCCGCACCCGACCTGTTTCGCGGTGTCTGGGAACATCAGGGGACGGGCCCTTATCCCGGGGACTGGATTCGAACGTGTGCGTCGGTCGCCGACGCAGGCCTGACCGACATTCTGACCAACGTGAGTTGGCCGGGCAAGGCGCATTACGCCAGCGCCGTGTTGCCACGGTCCTCAACCTTTGCACTTTGGGGCGACCAGCTTGAGCAGGCGCTCGCTGCGGCGCATAAGTACGATCTAAAATTGCACGTTTGGAAAGTCTGCTGGCGCCTCGACGGCGCGCCTGAGGCCTTGCTGGCATCGATGCGAAAAGCAGAGCGCTTGCAAGTGACGAGCGCCGGAAAAACGATCAACTGGCTCTGTCCTTCGGATGACCGCAATCTGGCCTACGAAAAAGATGCCGTGCGCGAGATACTGCGCAACTATCCCGTGGACGGTATTCATCTGGATTATATTCGCTACCCCGATTCAGGGTCCTGTTTCTGCAAAGGCTGTCGGTCACGTTTCGAGGCGAAGCGCGGGCGTCGCGTTGCCAATTGGCCAGAAGACGCCAGCCACGGCGGTCGCGACTGGCGGGCCTACAGTGCCTGGCGGGCAACGCAAATCACGCGTCTCGTGCGTGATGTGAACGCGATCGTTGATTCGTTGCGTCCGGAGGCGAGCCTCTCGGCGGCCGTTTACGGCAAGTATCCGCTGTGCATTGCCAGTGTTGGACAGGATTGGGGCTTGTGGTTAAAGCAAGGCTACGTCGACTTTATTTGCCCGATGAACTATACAGATGACGTTGATCGTTTCGCTGGGTATACGCGACCGCAGTTGGCGCTGCCAACACAGGGTGGGCGCGTGTACCCTGGAATTGGAGTCACGGCCAACGAGAGTCGATTGGATGCCATTGGGACAATCAAACAGATTCAACGTGCGCGTGCGCTGGGCGCGCGTGGGTTTACGTTGTACGAACTGACCCCTGTACTGGATCGAGAAATATTTCCCACCTTGAAACTCGGCGTAACGCGCACGGACAAATAGATGCACTGCACCGGGATGTACGGACTATGAAAATCAGTGTTATCACGCCAAACTACAATGGCGCCGCCTATCTGAAAGCGACGCTCGACAGCGTACTCCAGCAACGCGCTGCGGGCGTCGACCTGGAGTGCATTGTCGTTGATGGGGGCAGTACGGATGCCTCGCTAGATATTGTACGCGCCTACGGCGACGCCATTGACCATGTCATTACGGAACCGGACGACGGGCCAGCGGATGCCATCAACAAAGGAATGCGTGTCGCAACCGGCGAGATTCTGTGTTGGCTCAATTCGGATGATCTCTATGCGCCGAGCGCGTTGAACCGAGTGATCGAGGCTTTCGCGCAGCATCCCGACAAAGCGCTCTGTTTCGGCCGTTGCCCCATCGTCGATGAAAAGGGCGACGAGATTCGACACGGCATTACGCGCTTCAAGGAAATGTTTTACCCGGTCTCGTGCCGCTTCGCCATACAGTGTCTTAACTATGTGTCACAACCGGCCTGTTTTTTTCGTCGCGAGGCGTGGCTGGCCGCGGGCGAATTGAACGCGACCCTTCACGCAGCCTGGGACTATGACCTGCTTTTGCGTCTGTGGCGTCAAGGGGGGGCGGTCGTGCTTGACGGCGACCCGTTGGCCCAGTTTCGGTGGCACGAAACCTCGATCAGCGCCCAAGGGTTTCGACGTCAGTTTCGAGAGGCATGGCAGGTCGCAGCGAAAGACGCCGGGATCATCAGTCTGCAAACGCTAATTCATCTGATGACATGGTGGGGGATTGTCGCTATCTATTCGGTCATGTCGTTTTTTCGCCAACGTGCTGCTGGCGGGGCGGGCGACACGAATGCGGGAGGACTTTGAGGACCATGCGTCTTGGCATTAACACGTTATTTTTGATACCCGGCGAAGTCGGCGGAAGCGAAACCTACTTTCGCGAAGTTCTACTGGCGCTACTGGCGTTGCACCCTGAGCTCGAGATTGTGTTCTTTACCAACGTGGAGAATGACGCCTATCTCAAGGATCTTGTCGCAGGACACCCGCACGCCGAATTTGTGCCAACGGGCATTCGTGCCATGAATCGTTTTGAGCGCATCATCAAGGAGCAAGTCAATATGCCGAGTCTGGTCCGTCGTGCTGCGACGGATTTACTGTGGTCGCCGGGGTATACGTGCCCTGTGTTCTGCCAGTGTCCACAGGTGACCACGATTCACGATATGCAGTACAAACGCCACACGGACGACTTCACGTTGCCGGCCCTGATGGCCCACGCGCATTCTCATTGGGCTTTCTGCGCGTCGCAGCACGCGCCTGATTGCGGTGTCGCATTTTGCTGCTACAGAGACAAACCATTTTCTAAAGACCACCATGGCGCATATTCACGCCACACCGTCAGCGACGGATCCCTGCTTTTCGACGCCGCTTGATGAAACGGAGCGTCGCAAACGCCTCGAAAACCTCGGTTTGGGCGATCGACCCTTCGTGTTGGCCGTGTCCAATACCTATCCACACAAGCAAATGCATCTGGCGGTTGAAGCCTTCGCGGCTTTAAAGGATGAGATTCCACATATGCTGGTCGTTGTCGGGCAGCCCCGCCTGGGTGAACCACGCGTCGAAAGCGCGATCGCAGAGGCCGATGCGGGTGACCGTATCCTGCGGATCAACTATCTGGATCGAGGCGATTTGATAGCGCTTTACCAGAACGCCGATGTTTTCGTGTTTCCTTCGGTATATGAAGGGTTCGGGTTGCCTGTGCTCGAAGCGTTGTCGGCGGGCACGCCGGTTGTGTCGACACGCAGCGCATCCATTCCCGAGGTCGGCGGTGACTGTGTTGCCTATTTTGAGGCCGGTGCCCTATATGGTTTAATCGTGCAGTTGCGTGAGATCCTGGCTTGGGACGAAGCACAACGGCGCGTGTTCACCGATGCCGCCCGCATTCATGTTGGTGGATTCAACGGGCAGCGCACAGCGCGCCAGACGATGACCTGCTTCGAAGAGGCTATCGCGGCAGGCTGATTCCGATATCGGCTTTGTCCTTGCCCGCGCGCGGTAGCCGTGCACAGTATAGGCGTAACACAAACAACGCCATGACATCTTCTCCCTCCACAGCCATCGCTATTGTTCCTGCCTTCAACGAAGAGGCCAGTATTGGGACGCTTGTGACCGAAATTCGTGAGCGCTACCCCGATCTGGATGTCCTTGTGATTGATGACGGCTCGGCCGACCGAACCAGCGATGTCGCACGCGCCAGCGGCGCCATCGTGTTGTCGTTGCCCTGTAATCTGGGCGTGGGTGGCGCCGTTCAGGCCGGATTCATGTACGCTTCCGATCGTCAATACGACTACGCGGTTCGCTGTGACGGGGATGGCCAACACCCGCCGGAAGTACTTGGGGATCTTCTTGCCGAAATTCGCAAGAACGAGGTCGACCTCGTTATCGGCTCCCGCCACTTGAGTGATGAAAAATATAAAAACACGCTTATGCGGCGCTGTGGCATTTTGGGGCTGTCCTGGTTGCTAACTCGCATTTGCCGTAAGCCAGTCACCGACCCGACGTCGGGTTTGCAGGCCTTCAATCGTCCGCTACTGTATTTCTTCGCGCGGCGCTATCCGACGGATTATCCGGAGCCGGAAGCGCTGGCGTTGATGCGTCGCCAGGGCTACGATTTTTCCGAAGTGCCAGCGACGTTTCGTGCACGTGAAACAGGGGTGTCGTCGATTGGCGACTGGGATACAATCTATTACATTATTAAAGTGTTTCTGGCCCTTGTCGTGGATCGTGCACGCCGCATCGATCCACGTTATTCGAAGGAAAACATCGTCGAGCATCTTTCATGAATACCCAATTCAATGATTTCGTGACGCAGTTGATCGCGCACTGGGAACGTGCCGCGCCGGCCCGCGTTGTTGTGGGCGTTATCGGGGCGGTAATCATCGCGATCACCCTGCGAGCACGTTCGCGCGGGAAAGTATCCGGTCCAATCACCTGTCTATGGGTCTTGCTGGGGGCGGTCGTCATTCTCTTTGCCAGTAATCCGCAGAATTTCATCACGACCGTGATCAGCACAGACTATCTGACGCGCGTTCGTATCATGATGGGCTTCTTGAGCTTGCTGGTGCTGTTGATTACTTGGGAGACGGTTCGTAGTACGCATTTAAAGGAGCGTTATGCGTTACTTTGGGTGGCCACAGCGGTCATTGTTCTCGTATGTGCGCTATTTCCGCAGGCCGTGGATTTGTTTCGCGCCGTGGCCGGAATGAGCTATGTCATGGCCGTGGTCTCGGTCATGTTCACATTCTTGTTACTGGTTGCGTTTCACTTCTCCATAACGATGTCGTCGATGGAACTTAAGCAAAGCAAGACGGCGCAGCGCATTGCGATTCTCGAAGCGCGACTGCTTGAGGTGGAGAACGCGCTGAGCGAGAAGACCGACAACGCAACCTGAGGGTACAACTCAGGGGTGCAAGGCCGCAACGGCGTTCCGCAATGTCTCACCCGCCGCCCGCCAACCGTCGCGTGTGTTGGGCGTCGTTTCAAACGACAGAGCTGGTCCGAACGTCAGCGAAACGCGCGCAGGACGCGGCAGCTTGGCGCCCGCAGGAAAGGCGTTGAATGTTCCGTCAACATAGACCGGAATCACCGGGATCTGCGTTTCGCTTACCAGTTTTCCGATGCCGGGTTTGAAGGCGCCCATCGTGCCATTGCGGGAGCGTGTTCCTTCGGGAAACAGGATAAAAATGGTTTCGCTCGTCAGGAGTTTGGCGCGCAGGTCGTTTAGCGCGTGTCCGACCGCTTGGCGTCGCCACATCGGCAATGCATTCAGAAACATGGCCGCGAAAAACGTGTGCCGTTTGGTGTGGAAAAAATGATCGCCTGCCGCGATGGGGTAACT
>JBLHHU010000073.1:0-13657 GCA_047615735.1 Kiritimatiellia bacterium
GGGGTGGGGGCGGCAATATCAATTGGTCCAAGGCTGATGGCGGTCACATGTATACGCATGTCACCTCGACGGTGGCTCAGGCCGCTGCGGACTTGGTGGCGAATGGCCATACCTTTGAAGTCGTTGGTCTGATGTACCTGCAGGGCGAAAGCGACAGCGGTGCCGAAGCCGCCCTTGCCTCCAATCGTCTGTCGCTGCTGATCGCCAATCTGCGCACGGATCTTCCAAACGCATCCGGCATGGTCGCCGTGATCGGCGGGATTGCGCTGTCCGGGGCCACGCGGGATGTTGTCCGCGCTCAGCAGGCCGCGCTTGCAGCGGGCGACGCATCCGTAACGTATTTCAGTAACCTGGATCTTCAAGCTGAAGTCACGGACGGTCTGCATTTCAACAAAGCCGCCAAGTTGACCATCGGTAAACGCTATGCCGATGCCTTCATTCAGGCAGGGGCGTTTTCGCGCGACTATGGCGACCTTGTTTTCATCGGCGATTCTATTACGCAGGGCGGCAATGGACAGCCGAGTTATCGCTACGAGGTGTTCTCGAAACTGGCGCAGAATAATGCCGCCTTTACCTTTGTGGGGTCGGGGACGGGCGCCTACCAACTGAGCGCCGTCAGCACACCGGATGTGAATGGGCAAAGCTTCAGTAATGTGCATGACGGTCATTTCGGCTGGCGCGCGTTCTGGGAAAACGGGCGCGTGCCGATACCCACCAGTCGTCACTCCAACAACCGAGGCGAGGGCACGATCCGCAACTGGACCGGACAAACCAATCGTTACGAGTCAGGCAGCGTGGGCAATTGGGTCAGCTATCCCGTTCCCTTCGCAGGGAGTGGCAATACGGGCACCACGTACACCCAGGACACGGCATTCATCATGATCGGCATCAACGACATGGGGGACGGCTCCAGCACCAATCAGATTCTGGCCGATGTGGCACTGATGGTGGATCAGTTGCAGGCCGCCAATTCGAATAGCACCATTTTTCTGACAACGATTACCTATGTCGGCTCCGGTCATGCCCTGTATCCCGCCTTCAATACGACGGTTGATGACTACAACGCGCTCCTCTCACTGGACGCCCCAGGATGGTCGGATGGACCTTCGGCGGTAATGGTCATTGATGTCACGACAGACTTTGATGCTGACACGATGACTTACGACAATGTGCATCCAAACAGTGCCGGCGAAACCCACGTCGGGCAGGCGATAGCGGCCGGAATGGGCATGATTGTCACAAACGCAGCGACATCAATCGCGTTGGAAACCAAATCATCCGGCGACTTCGCACATCGTTTCGGCGGCCATGAAATCTGGAACGGCACAATCTACACGAACGGGTGGGCCGACGTCGGTGCTATTACGGAGTTCCTCACAAATGAGATTTTTTCAGCGGGAAACCCAGGTGCAGGGGGCGCATGGGTAGAGGGCACGGCGGCCAGTGCTGATGGTGGGAGTACGGATTGGAACCAAGGCAACGACGGCGACTGGACGATCGAGTTGCGTCTAAAATTCGATGCGAATCCGGCTGGCTTTATCATGTGGTTGGGGACCGATGCGGACCTTATTCTTGTTGAAGTATATGCGGACCGCACGCAAGACGAGGGCGGCGGCGCCTTTAATGTGGCACACGACAACGTCGACGGATTGTTCCACAGATTCCGGATTACGCATGACAGTGCAGAACAGGCGTATCATGTCTGGCGCGATGGCGCGCAGCTCACACCAGAGGCGGGCGCTGCGTATGACTCGGCCAGCAATGATAGTCGATTGATTCTGGGCGACTACACTTCGGGTGGCTTTGGGAACGGATTCGAGGTCGACATCGACTATGTGCGTTTTGATCATTCCGGTGCATATGCGCCAGTCAGAGTTTTGGACGGGTCGCTGATTATCGTACATTAGTCGCTCTGATGGCGCGTGCTCAGTGTTTGACCTTGCGTGTGTGAACTCGTTGCGGTGCGAAAGGGCGAAGCGGGCAGGTTGGCACTGTTGACGAGATTGCCGTCCGGAAACGGCGCCCAGGCATAGCGCGCCGCGACGGGTTTTGCTACCTTGGTGCTTCTGACCAGAACAGCGTGTCCGTCGATCGTTGCCTCAGCGGGATGATAAACCCCGTTCGTCCCCGCGACCTCCAATCCGCGCACGGCTTTGCCATCGCTCGTGGAAAGTCCTGTGCCTGTATGCTCAAAAGTTAGCCGTAACCTGCCCCCTGACTCCTGCCCCCTGTCCCTTGACACCTGATACAGTGGTCCCGAGTAGACCAACTCCTTGCCGTATGTCGTACCCAGTGCCCAGCGGGCCAATCGTTCGCCAACGGGTTGCTTATTTTTGGGGTGCACATCGTTTGGATCGCCGACATCGATACTGATCGCCATGCCCGTGTTGGCGATGTCCAGGCATTCGAGTTGGACCTCACGAAAGAGTTCCCAAGGACGTCCCATGCCGGGCAGTTGTACATAGAGAAATGGAAAGTCTCGTTTCCATTGCGCGCGCCAATCGCTGATCATGGTTTCGATCCCTGCGCGCACTAAGGCTTTGGGTATAGGAATCTTGTTGTCAGCGTCGGTGGCGTTGGATTCGCCTTGGTACCAGATCACGCCACGAAACGCCATCGGGACAAGCGGGGCGATGCCGCACTCGAAGAGAAAGGTGGGCTCGAATGGGTGACGGGGCATCGGTTCTGTTTTGTGTTTCAACCAGCCCGACAGATTTTCCTTAGCGCGCTTGCGGGGCCAGGCCGATACGGTCTCATTGTCGAACCAATAGCCGTCCGATTCGACGATGGGGCGTAGCCGTGGATGACTCAGCAGGCCCTCGCGACTGGTATACGCTTCCGTGGTCGTCCCGCCGACGGCCACGTTAATCAACCCGATAGGCACGTTGAGTTCCGCGTGCAACTTTTTGCCAAACCAATAGGCCACGCCGGAGAATTGCGCGGCGCTCTCGGGGGCGTCGATCGCCCACGTGCCGCTATAGTACTTTCCCGCCGTGCATTTTTCGAGTGTGGCCGGTTTCCAGGTGCCTCCTGCGGGGTAGGCATTGCCGCGCCGATTCAGGAGTCGAATGGCCGAATTGCCTGCCGCCGTTGCGGCGTCCTTGCCCCCAGTGCACGATTTTAGCGGATACCACATATTCGATTGGCCCGCGCACAACCATACTTCGCCCACCAATATATCTTGTATCGTTCGCGACGCGTTCTCGGAACTAGATGCGACACGCAGCGCGCGTCCCTGCGCGTTTGCCGCCATGGCCTTGAGTGTGACCATCCATTCGCCTGCAGCGTCGACCGCTGTCAGATGGTCCTGTCCGCCGAAGGTGACGGTGATCGTGGAGCCCGGCGTGCCCGTACCCCATACAGGGACGGGGACGTTGCGTTGGATCACCATGTGGTCGGCAAAGAGCCAGGGCAGTTCTAGCGATGCCAGGCTGGTGGTTGCAAAAGCGTAGCTGATCAATACGGTTGCAAGGGCTAAGCGGAGATTCTGTGCGTTCATCGCGTTCTTCTCGTTCTGGGTTGTACGTATGCTACGGCAGTCGAACCCGCAGTCGATAGAGACGATTTGTGTCGGCAGTGGCATCGAAAAGTGTCTGGGTCGACCCTGGACCTGGGCGATTACCTTGCAGCAGTTGCCACGGGGTGGCGGGGTCTAGGCTGAGGCAATAGTCAATGTCGTAGGTTCGGTCTTCGGAAGCCATGTATGTCAACGCTACGCCATTGGTGCCTAATTGAATCGTGAGTAGCGGGACCGAAAGACCGTTCGTGGGCAGCGTCCCGCCTATCCATTCCTGCCAGGCTGCACGGCCATCGCCATCAGAATCGCTCAGTGCGCTGGCGTCGAAATTGTTCGTGATGGCATAGTGATGTGCGAGCCACCATTGGGGTGTGGCGTTGGTCGCGAGAGTCGCCGCGAAGTCGGCATGCAATGCGTGCCGAGAAACGACTTGCGTGAACGTGACGTTGTCGGTGAGCGGCAGTGACAGCCCGTCCAATAACAGTGCGGCTGTGTGGTAGTAGGGAGCTGGTTGAACGTTCACGTTGGTGTTCGCGCCGTAGGGAACCAAAATGTTGCCGGTGGGATTTAGGGCGCCGTTGGGTCCGTGCGTGGCCGTTAGCTTGCGATAGTGCAGGATGTCGTAGTCTTCCACAACCAGATCATCCATCTTGAACGTGCCCGCGTTGCGAATGCCATTGAGTTGTAGGTTGTTGGTGTAGGCCAGTGCGAACATGGCGTGTGTATTGGTCACAGGCATCGCGTTAATCCAGAGTGCGCAGCGCGGCGGTGTTTGGGCGTAGTCGTTTTTTAGCGTCAGTCGAAACCACGTCTGTTCGGTCAGGCTGACCTCCGGCAGGACCGTCCAGCGGTTGGAGCCTGATGTGCCGAGCGGTGCGCCATGCCAGACCACTGGGTGTGCGTTCGTGTTCACGTAGATCGCAAACTGGTCCGTGAGCCGCGTTTCTGGGGGCGTTTCTTCGCGCCAGAACATGCACTCGAGCATGGTGTCGATCCAGATGTTGGTGAAGACATGTGTGTCAGCGAAGGTGTTTGTGACGGTGTCGCGCAGGTCGAGCACAGCGCTATGCGCGCCAGCGATAGGGTAGTGATTTGACCATGTGTATTGGGTGGTCATGACCACAGCTGCATTGGCCGCGTTGCCAGCCCAACCGGCGAGTCCGGGCATCTCGGCGCCAACGGCGTAGACCTCAAATGGTTCGTGGTAGGGGATGCGGTTGGGGCTGTTGCTTGCGACCACCGATACGTGCAACTGGTCGGTGAAGGCAATGCTATTGATGGTGGCGGAGAGCGCCAATGTGTAGTCGCCGGGCAACGCGAAACTCGCGAATGTCGAAAGCGCCTCGCGGGCACTGAACGACACTGCCGTTGGCCCTCTCAGCGTGTCCCATGCTGTGATATCCGCAGCATAAGCCGCCTCGCCGACGGTGATGTCGCCGGTTAACGCCAGCGCTTCGCCCAGTTTGATAACGCGATCTGGTCCAGCGTCGACGCGCGGCCAGACAAATGAAACCGGCGGCGAAAGATGTGTGCCGTCACCGTCCGTAATACGCAAAGAGAGCGTGTATGTATTGCCTGGCGAAGCCCCGTTCCAGCTGAGGGGCTCCGTCGCGACGACATTGGTGCCAACCAGCAGTTCGATTTGCGTCACGGTCCCGTTGGACCAGACGATATCGGGAACAACGTCTACGACCGCGTCCTCGAACGTCACGGCCAGTGAACCTACGACCACGCGAGGCTGTGCGCGTCCGGGCGAGCCGCGGGGGAAACCAGCGATCCAATTGATGCCATCGTTCGCGTATAGGCTGGTGAGGCGACGTTCCAATGCGGGTCCGCTTCCGTTGGCTGTAGCGGGCCAGGGGGCGTCTTCGCTGTAGCTGATGCGTTCGACCAATACATACGGCACCGTGCCGTCTGGTTCAGGGTTTGTCGGTCGCAGCAGGCGTAGTGTCTCGCCGGCGTTGTCCAGGCGCCCAGTCCAGGGTCCCAGAAAGACCGTCGAAGGTGGGATGTTCGTGTATACGGCACGCAACGCCGTTTCGTTCGTCGCGCTGACGAGTGCGTAGGTGTCCGGGAGCATGATCGTGCCTGACGGGAACGTGTAGGAAACGGCACCATCAAGCTGCCACAGGTTCTGCGTGTTGGCTGGATCATACAGATGTACTGCGGAAGGACCGGGGTTATAGAGTTCGACAAATTCGCAGCTGTTCGTGTCGGCAGGATGATACATGACCTCTGATGTGACAATGGGCCCAATCTTTGGGTAGGCGTTGGCTGCGTTTGGCGTGGCCTGGCTCTGGGCAACGAAGTCCTTGCGCCCAGTACTCTTGATGTGACGACCGAATGTAACCGTTGAGGCCGCGGCATCGAACTGCTCCTGGTCAATGTAGACGACAACGTGCCCGTTGGATGCCACGCTCAGAAACAGGGTTTCGCCGAGCTCGCTGAGCGCGAACCCATTGGTTCCTGCAAGGCCATTCGTGCCGAAGTGTGTGGCTTCGGTGAAGCGCACGAAACCCCCTGCGGGTACGATAGAGGCGGGTGGGATCTGAAAGCGCAGGGGCAGGTGTGCGTTGTCGCCCAGCCACCAATGACTGATATCGACGGCGCCGGTCGTGGTGTTGTGAAGTTCGATCCAGTCGCCGGGCTCGTCCTGATCTTGGTGCGTCAGAATTTCGTTGATGACGATGCTGCCTGGCTGTGGCCGTTGCGCCGAATCCATAACGCCGGGTGTGCCGTCTAGCAACGAGCTGGTCTGCCAGGCTGTCGGCTTGGAAAGGTCTTCGCTGTCCGCCGTCGGGATGACACGCGTGAGTGAATAGCCCAGACCGTCGGTGGCCGAATACCAGATATCGTCATACGTGATGTCTTGAATGTTACGACCCAGTGCATCGACGCAACGAACCGTTTCGCCGTCGTTGGCAAGTCGCTGAATCGGGAAACGGTCATATGTGCCCTGGAAGATGCCCAGAACGGCCGAGGCCGATACGGCTGGGTAGCGGAAGGCAAAGGCGTCGGCATTCCTGACGATCACGGCAACGGCGCCCGGGGCCAGTGTCAGGCTTGTCGCTCTGTCAAAATCGAAAAGAAGACCGCGGTCTATGGTGAGTCCGGCCAAGCCGATTGTCTGGGTGGCGGTGTTCTGGATCTCAATGAACTCGAAATCCGAAGAGACGTAGTTGGTCTCGGACGACCCGGGCGTGGGTGGACGCGGGTGATACATGATTTCTGTGACGATCAAGGGCGTGTGCTGGTCATGTGTGAATACGCCTTCCGTCAAGGGACTCCAGTTGCCGCCTGCATCTCGCGCGCGCGCTTTGATACGCATCGTATGGGCAAAGGGAATGGGCGCTGTGTACGAGAACCCAACGGCGTTACCGCTGCCGCCTTCACGTGGGTCACTGCCGTCGAGCGTGTAGAAAATGTTGCTGCCGGTGATGGAGACCAGACTGCCCGCTGTCATCTGGCCGCCATGGGGATGAAGCGTAGGGGCTTCGAGATCCGGGTACAGATCGATACTGTTGAACTGGGTCAATACGATCGCCGTTCGCTGGGGTAGATAGGTCGTGATCTTGTTCGCCAGCGTGACGTCCCAATGATCGGGCGGTGTGTAGGGTGGGTTGACGCGCTCGTCGCCCCAGCGGGCTGATTCGGCAATCATGGACAGCGCTATGTTGTTCGTGATAGCGCGCAGTCGCGCGATGCCCGCCTCGGGCGTCAGTGCACCGCCGTTAGCGCTGTGGCGCTGCAGATGATCTGCGAAGCGCAGCTGAAACTCGGTGTTAAGGCGCAGGCGGTCGTAAAGGATGCCGGGGGAGTTGTCGATGTTGGTGGTGAGTTTACTGCTTTCTGAGAGGTTGAAAATAAAATTCTCCCCATCCCATTCGGTGAAGTACCATTTGGCACCGATGGTCTTGTTGCGGATGCCGTACCAGTTGTTGTGGGGCCAGTCTGCGTTGCCTCCCCAAATATTCAGAATGATGTAATCAATGAAAGCATCGATCTGAAGGACGTCCTCAATCTGGGCGTAGACCGCCGGGTCTGTTGTGTCGCTTTTGACGAGGGTGATCAGTTCATTCCAGGCGCTGAGGTCACCGTTTACGATTTCAGGCGGTGACCCGTTGGCGGTTCCGAGGGGACGTTGCTTGAGAATGTCGTAGTCCTCGGGTGTCCCTCCAAAATAATCAGCGGCAAATTCCTGATCCGGTCTTTCGGTGGCGTTATAGATGCCCCAGTAAACGCCGTTGAGGTAGAGATGCACCCAGCGATCCTGAATGGCGTGGCGCCCCATGTCGGCGTGAGTGTGACGCGCAAAGGCATCACGAAACTGAAGCGCCGCCAGACGTCCGATCGTCTCGCCGTTGCCCGCCGCGTGAACAGTCCATGAATCGAAATAGTTTCCACGCAGTGTGATCGCGTCGAATGATGCGACATCCGCGTCGGGGAAAAAAGGCTCTTCCAGGCGTGTGTCACCATAGCGCTCACGGAATGCGAGACGCATGGACTTCTTGCCGATGTTGCGGAATCGGCTTCCTGCGCCCTGTATGCGAAGCCCCGCGTTGACTTGGAAGTCGTCTTTCCCGTCGGCCGAAATGAGCTCGATCGCGCAGGCACGCTCCCAGTCGAATCCAAACTGGTCGGGGTTGGCATAGATGCCGTTGGTGCCCCATAGCGCATCATCAGGCAGGGCCAAACAGAGCGCTGGCAGTGACAACAGTGCGTTTGTCATGTGCTGACTAAAACGCAGGTCCTGAACGATGTCGGGATCCATTTCGTAGGACCAGTCGGACGTGGCGGGATCGGGTGGGCCGGGGCGCCCAACGCCTGTTTGATGGATGACGTCATCGAGGAAGATATAGGTGTGCGTGCTGATGTCGGATGACTGATAGCTCGCCCTGAAGGCAGCAGCGCGCAGGATGGTGGTGTTACTGATGACCATCGCTTGTGTGTAGAGCGTACCGTTGGTCGGTGATGGATCGCTGCTGTCGCCAGTGACGTAAATCGCCGCCTGCGCAGTGAGTGTGGTGATACTGAGAGGGAAGGGGACGTTGTAATAGCCGCGCTCGACACTGAAAAGAGGGTCGCCAACCAATCCAAGGATCTCGGCGCTGTTTGGGGCGCCCGGTGTGGGCGTGGAGAAATGCTGCGGGCTCGCGCTGATATTTGTAGACAAGGGTACGCCGAGCAGCTCCGGTCGAACGAGGAAGTCGGAGCTATCGACGTCTCGATTTAAGCCGTGAATCGCCAGAAGATTGGTTGCCGGAAGAAGCAGGGCTGCCGCACCCGGCAGGGCGAAGGGGTTGAACAAGATGGCCTCGTCGTCATCGTGCGGGGCGGTGGAGCCATCGCTCCAATCGGGTGAAGGAGGTGCATTGGTCGCGGCGACGAGGTTGCCATTGATGTAGGCCGCGAAGCCGTCATCAAACTGAACGTTCAAGACAAGTTGGTGGGGGAGTGCCACTTCAGTGAGGTCAAATGGAATTCGAATGTATGCGGTCCGGTTACTGTTGTACATCGCATCAAGAAGGTCTGTGCTGATCAGATCGGTGTAGTTAATCGAATTACCGGGTGCATTCTCGTATCCAACACCCGTTTGTCCTGCTGCCCAACCGGAATCATTGAAGGCAAGATCCAGCCAGTTGCTGGCGGCACTGTCATCCGTGGGCACCCATGCGGTACAGGTTGCGCCGGTGGAGACGAGCGTCAAGGTAGCCGCCGAGTCGGCGGGTATGCCATAGGAGGCGTCCGTCTTTTGTGCGGGAAAGCCGGGTGTGTAGGCGTGTTCGACGGTTGTGCCATCGGGACGGATTAGCGCGAGATATTCGCCGCTGCCGGAAAGTTTAAAATCGGTGTGCAGTTCCTGGCCGGCTGTGCGGTGATCTTTGCCGGAAGCAAAAACGACTATGAAACCGAACGGGGCAAGGTTTGTACTGGGAAACGTCCAACGCGTGAGATCGCTGCTATCGTCGGTCAGGTGCCACCCTGAAAGGTTCACGGCAGAAGAAGACGCGTTGTAAAGCTCCATCCAATCAGAGGGGTCTCCGTCAGCATCAGTGAGCCCAGTTTCGTTGATAGCGACGAGCTCATTGATGACGACCGTACTGTGCGCTGGCATGGCGATACCCCAAAGCAGTACAGCGACGGTCAAAAAATGTCTGATGTCAGTTTTCATAGATCGCGTTAATCAAGAATCAGGACGGTGCCCGGTGATAGCGTGAACGATTCTAGTGTGACGTTGTTCCAGATGGCAGACCCCTGGCCGGAGGCGCTGCTGGCGCCGAACACGACGCGATTCTGAGACCCCAAACCGTTCGAGGTGACGGCCAGTGAGAGGCCATTGATTCGAAGAATGGCACCTGTGTTGCTGTAATCCAGTTGCAGTGATTTGAAATTGTCGTAGGCGGATCCGTCCGTCGTGATCGTGTGGTTGGTTGTGCCGTCGTTCAGATAGAGGTCGCTGTTGGCGTCGATGTTGAAGGTTAGAAAATACTGGTATTGACCGGCGACCTCAACGATGACCTGCATGTTGTTCTGGCGAGTGTGATTGGGTGGGGCGTAGTAGTTTACCACGACATCGCCTGCACTGTTGGTTGCGTTCGCGTCGAGGGCTAGCGTTGCCGTGAGTGTCCACCCATCAGTGCTCATGGCGGTGCGGTCATCGGTACTCAAGACATGTCGGTAATTGGCAGAACTGCCGCTGGTCCCATCGACCGTACGCCAGCCGCCGTTACCTGAGTCGAATCCATCGGCCCAAATGTTGGAAAATCCGCTCGCCGTCCATCCCTGAGAGGTGGGGTTTGCCGCTCCGTTGGCTCCGTTCTGGGGCTGGACGCCGGATGCGTATTCAACCAGAGGCCTCGCCTGAGCGCCCAGCAGCATGGCGCTGGCTGCGATATGGGCAACAATCAGTGATGTGTTGAGGGATTTCATCGTCCGGTTCACTTTTGAGTCAAGATGCGTTGTTTAAAATTACTATTAAATTTATATAACGTTGATTATAACAAAAATATACACCGCTTTTCAAGCGGGGAAGTCGCATTATTGTCCGAGTGTTTTCGCCTCTGATTGCAGACAAATTATACCATAGCGTCATGGATGCTGTTGGTGCGAAACAGGGCCTGTCCTGGCCCGAGGCTCTGGTACATGGGGCTCCGCCTGCCTCGGCTTAGCAAGCGGACCGCGAAGACCGGCCGGATCTCTCCTTGTGGACGCGTCTCCAACAGGCAGTACGGGTTAACCCATTACTCCGCCGGCGCTTCTGTTCCGGTTGGGGTGCGGGGTTTGAACCACACGTGATACAGGGCGTACGATGAGATGGCCGCGATGACGGAGAAAATCACGCAGGCTTTTGTTTCACCGTAAATAAAGTAACCGGTCGCGAAGAGGACGCTGTATACGGCAGCGCAGCCCAGGCTCATCGATAACACGCCTTGGCCTAGGTTGATGCGGGTCTCTTCGGGTTTGATCGGCTTCCCTTCGGCGGCCGCAGCGGCTTTGACCTTGTCCCAGCCTTTGCCGGCCGGGTTGATTTTTTGGACAAAGTTCTGCAAGGTTGCCGCATCCGACGGTTTCGTGATCAAGGTCACCACGACCCAGGCAATGGTTGTAAGGAATACGCCTAAAACCAGCTGGCCTTGCCCGTCAATGACAATGGCGTCCGTGACGTGTATGAACTCGTATCCGCCCAATTCGATGATCATATCCTTCGGGTTGTTGGCGAAGAACTTAAAGCGCGGCAGGAAGTAGAATACGACGGCGATAAAAAACGATGCCACCATGGCGGTAATTTCTGAGAAGGCGTTAATGCGCCACCAAAACCAACGCATGATGAAGAGCAAGCCGGTGCCCGCGCCGATCTGCAGAATGAGTGTGAAGTTCTTCGCTGCATTTTCCATGAGCAAGGCCACCATCCCCGCGGCGACCATGAGCAAAACCGTCGATAGTCGACCGACCCATACCAGTTCTTTCTGGGTGGCATCGGGTTTCATGAAGCGATGGTAAAAGTCGTTCACAACATAAGACGAGCCCCAGTTCAGGTGCGTCGAGATTGTCGACATGTAGGCCGCAATCAGCGATGTGAGCACGAGCCCCATCCAGCCAGCGGGCAGGAAGGTCAACATGGCGGAATAAGCGGAGTCATTGCCCACGTTTTCGGCTAGCGGGAAGGCTTCTTTTATGGACTCTAAGTCCGGGAATACGAGAATGGAGCACAAGGCCACAATGATCCAGGGCCAGGGGCGCAAAGCGTAATGCGCGGCGTTAAAGAACAGTGTGGCGCCCACTGCATTTTTTTCATCTTTGGCCGCCAGCATGCGTTGGGCAAGATAGCCCCCGCCACCCGGCTCAGCGCCCGGATACCAAACCGACCACCATTGCACGGCCAGAGGGATAATAAACCATCCGACATAGACGGACGGGTCCGACGCCGATGGGAAAATTCTGAGTTTATCCGCCATGCCATTGGCGTTGAATTTTTCAACCATGCCAGCCATGCCGCCGACGGCCTCATGCCCCAATGCGTAGTAGGCGGCTGCAACGGCGCCCACCATGGCCATGATAAAAAGTAAGAAGTCCGTCAGCAGGACGCCCTTAAACCCGCCCATGCAACTGAATATGACCGTGACCGTAGCTGCGTAGACGATGCACTCCCAGGGCGCGAGTCCCAGCATGATGCCGCCGATCTTGATGGCGGCCAGAGACACGGATGCCATGATGATGATATTGAAAAACACGCCCAGATAGAGCGCGCGAAAACCACGCAGAAAGGCGGCTTCTTTGCCTGAATAGCGAAGTTCGTAAAATTCGACATCCGTGGTCACCCCGGAACGCCGCCAGAGCTTGGCGTAGACGAATACGGTTAGCATGCCGGTAAGCAGGAAAGCCCACCACATCCAGTTGGAGGCGACCCCATGTTCTCGTACGATATTGGTGACGAAGTTCGGGGTGTCGGTTGAAAAGGTTGTCGCGACCATCGAGAAACCCAGCAGCCACCAGGGCATCGAACGGCCGCCGAGGAAAAAGTCGGCCTCTGATTTGCCGGCTTGGCGCGACGTATAGACCCCAATGCCTAGAGCGATGATGAAGAATCCGAAAATGATCGTCCAATCGATCATTTGAAGGTCTATGATGGCGATTATTGGGAGCATGGATGTGTCCTCATGTTAATACGGGTTCTCACTGTCTATTGAATGTTCACGCCGAATCGTACTAATGCTGATTTGCGGGCAGTCTCTCTAGTTTGTCTTCTCGCACACGGTATTGGACTTGGTTCTGGATGGTGGGCGCGACCGCGTATGAATCCTGCAATCCTCTATCCAAGTAGTCAATGGTGTTCATGCGTTCGATAATTCGTGCATCAGTAACCTTGGTGCGATCGCCGATGCTCGCCGTGTCAATCTTGTCTGTCTTCATCGCTTTTCCATTTCCAGGCGAAGGCGTTGCGTAGCATGTGAAGGCTTTTTTGTGTGGCCGTTTTGTAGTCTTCGCGCCCTTCAAACTCAAGCGACACGTAACCGCGATAGCCGACCGTGCCCGACAGAGCACGTTTCACCATCAGCGGTTCAGCGTGCTGAGCAATGTGCAGTGCATCGGCAGCGCAGAGCGGAAGCGCACTAAGAAGTAGCGCGCAAGCGGTGATCATCTTGAAACAGAACGACATCATAAGAATCTCTTAGAGGTGAATGATGGAAAAATCGCTGCGCCCGACTGACATATCACACCCTTGGCGCGGATCAAAGGAATCTACTGAACAGGCTCGAATGCTGCTCCATATCGCTGCGGGTATGAACGCCGGATCCAGAGCGGGGCGAATGGGTATGTTTAGTTCAGTTCTCATGTGTATTACCTTTGAACGATAGAATAAGCGCCCTAATGAAAGTTAAAAAGATCATTAAAATGGTAATATTGATCATTGTTTAACATTATTGACTGAATGGGTCGCGTTCTGGGACACTGTTTTCATGAATCCGATCGAAAGTACCTTGTTGCAGATTGAGACGCCGGAAGACTATTTCCGTGGACGGGGACGCGATCAGCGCTTGATGTCCTTATTCAACGTCCTTGTGTTCATCCGCACGCATCGTGAGCGTTTGCAGCAAGAGGCGCTGCAGAATCGATCGCATCACCGATTTGTGCTGGCTC
>JBLHHU010000074.1:0-13616 GCA_047615735.1 Kiritimatiellia bacterium
ATCGAACGGCCAGGCGCGTGGACGTACGGGCGATGGTACGAACACCTATAGCGCCTCCAACAACGGTCGAGTGCCAAGCGTGAATGGCTGCTGACGTCTCTTTTGTCTCACGCCAGATACGAAACAGGGTGCCAATGTTCCAGCTTAAGTGCGGCACGTAGCCGAGCGCAGTCATTCGGAAAATAAACGCATGCCGGATGATCACGTAATCTGGCACCACGCCATACCTGCGCATGGGCATGAAGAATTCCCAAAAACTCCGGAATGTGCGCCCTGTGCAGGCTGCCCATTGTGTGCTGTTAGCAGCACGAAGGTGCTCAATACGGTCATGGAAGGTGAGATAAAGCGGCAGCTCATTGGCACTGCCAATCAGCGTCCCGTCCAGATCCGTTGCTAGCAGCCCGATCGTTGCAGGCATTCGCGGTCCTCGTACGTGTTTTGGTTGGGATTGCACCGTATCCGTGGTGTTCCCGACCCCCGTTAAGTCTGCTCTCGATACGGCTGCGCGCTGCATGGTTCCCTTACGTCCCTGTACATGTCCTCAATCGGCCGAACCCGACTGACGTCTTTTGTGTTAACCCCGTCCTAAAATCCTCGCGTTTCTAAGGCGCCACGAAGTTCTAATTGAAAGGCTTCTATGTCCTGCTCGGAAGGTTTGTAGTCTGGCGAGCCCGCATCCAGCGCCAAGCGCCCGAACTGATCCAGCGACCACTGGGCAGCCTGACCGTCGCTAAACGTCACACTCCCGCTCGCCAACGCACCGGGCTTGACGACACGGTCGACATCGAGAGAGACGTTGCTGCCAAGCAAGCCATCCTCAGGAGCGGGCACACCAGCTTCTGGCACGCCTTCCTCTGCAGCACCCGTAGCGTCTGCGACGTCCTCAACGCCGCTCTCTGGTGGTGGTGGCAGAGGCTCTTCCTCAGGTTCGGCATTGGGTGGTTTCGGCTCCTCTTTATCTTTGATGTCTACGCCGAGGTCCAGCACAAGAAAACGCACATCCATATAGGTCATGGTTATCTCGAACTCGTCTTTGATGCGTTTTTGAATATCAGAAAGCCCTTCGCCTTCGCTCACCCATTCGGCCACGGCCTTCTTCTGGTCATCCGTCAAATCCATCAAAGCTCCTCAGGTAAATTATGTCGCGTGTTTCGAAACACACAGAATATCAAATAAATGATTGGTAAGCCGGACATTATAGCGCAACGGATCAACGTTCTAAAGGCAAAAAGCGAGCACGCACACCTTAGTGATCATCATGGGGCGAAAATAGGATTACTCGCCATTCAAGGTCAAAACAAGAGAGCGGGAACCACCGTGGTTTCGGTGCTCGCATAAGTAAACGCCCTGCCAAATGCCCAAGTTGAGGCGACCGGAGTGCACGGGCAATGTCAGCGACGGTCCCAGCAGAGATGCCTTAATATGTGCGGGCATGTCATCCGGGCCTTCCTCGGTGTGTGTATAGTAGGATGCGTGTTCGGGTGCGATCACGTTAAAATGCCGCTCGAAATCAACACGAACGTCGGGCGACGCGTTCTCATTGAGGGTCAAAGAGGCCGATGTGTGCTTGATATGGACATGCAAAATGCCGATTTTTACCGAATTTAGCTCTGGAATACCCTCCAGAACGTCCTGTGTAATCAAGTGAAAGCCCCGCGAACGGGGCCGTAATTGAATGTCGTGCTGAATCCACATGCACGTCAGCCTAGCAAATCAGCACGGCAAAAGGCAACGCTGTCACGCCAGACCAGGTTTAACAAAGAAACTTTTGCAAGCATTCGCGCAATCTGTTTGACATGCCAATCAAACTAAACGAGCCTAGTCATTTGCTGAAAGGAAGAACATGCCCAATACCGTATGGAAAGAATATGAAGCCAACACGCTGACCCACAGCGCAGCGCACTATTTAATGGCCATCAAAAACTTGCTGCTTGAACGCGGCTACGCCCGTGTAACGGATGTCGCCCGCGAGTTGAATATTACACGTGGCAGCTGCTCCATCAGCCTAAAACCCCTGAAACAACGGGGATTGGTCACCGTCGACGAAAACAAGTTCCTCAGTCTTTCGGAGGAAGGCCGTCGCCTCGCCGAATTAGTTGAACGCAACGACGAAGTGCTGCAATCGTTCATGACCGACGTCCTCGGCATCGACAAGGACCAGGCCGAAATTGACGCCTGTAAGATCGAACACCTGCTCAGCATCGAAACGAGTGTCAAAATGGCCGAATTTCTCAAGTTCATTGGAAGAAACCAGGCGGTCACCAAGAATTTTTTAAAAGCGCTGCGTGAGCACAGCCCCGAGTGTAAGGAAAATACGGCCGCGTGTGACTTGTGCGATACACACTGCATGGCGACGTTGGAACACTAGCTCAGGCTTTCCCTGATGGCGCACACCGCCTGACCCAACTACCCTTCCCTTTTGGACAACACCATGACGCAACCCGAACGCATACCGCTGGTCGATCTAGCGCCACATACTTTCGCCCAAATCGCAGATATCGCGGCGCCCGATCAAGAAAAGGAACGCCTGATGTCACTCGGCGTTTGCCCAGGTCGCACCGTCGAATTAATCATGTCAGGCGACCCAATGATTATTCGCGTTCTGAGCACACGCGTCGGACTCTCACTGCGACTTGCCGAAACCATTGTCGTCGAGCCTTGCCACGACGATTGCGATGACGACCATCACGCGCACGACGCAACGAACGTAAACGACACGCACCAGCACCCCGCTAACGCTTAACAAAGACCCCATCCATGGCCTGCATTAAAGAAATTTTACCGGAACCCGTAAGCGCAACGCCACGCAAGAAGCGCAAGACGGGCAAGCGCCCCCTTAATATCGCGCTTGTTGGTAATCCTAACGCTGGCAAAACAGCCCTGTTTAACCGACTGACGGGTTTACGCGCTCGGACAGGTAACTTTCCGGGTACGACCGTCGAACGTCACGTCGGCCGTTTCGATATTGGCGACCATTCCGTCGAAGTCGTCGACCTGCCCGGCATGTACAGCATGACCCCGGCCACACCAGAAGAACACGTCGGCCACGACATGCTCTTCGGCAAGATCCCCGGTGTGGCGCGCCCCGACGGCATTGTTTTCATCATCGACGCCGACAATTTGGAACGAAACCTCTTTCTCCTGAGCCAAGTCCGTGAATTCGACTTCCCCGTGATCGTCGCGCTCAACATGATTGATGTCGCTGCGCGGCACGGCATTCAGATCGACACCGAACGCCTCAGCGTGGAGCTAGGCTGCCCGGTTGTATCCATTATCGCCAAAACCGGCACAGGCCTAGATACACTGAAATTGGCCATTCGAAGCTGGATCCCGGCACAGCCCCGCACGGTTATTCCACTTGTCGTTGCCGACGCCGCCCTTGACGACTGCGCTTGCGCGGGCTGCTGCGGTTGTGCGTTCAAAAAACGGTTCGATTATACAGAGAAGATAGCAGATCGCTGCTCGCAGCACCCCGCCGTCGCCTCGCCGCGACGCACGGAAGCCATCGATCGCATCCTGACCAATACGTTCACCGGCGTGCCCGCCTTTTTCGGCGTGATGCTGGCCGTGTTTTATCTCATCTTCAGCGCAGCCTCGATTCCCATGGAACTGATCGACGGGTTGTTCGCGAACATTGGCGGATGGATTACCAATACGCTTCCCGACGGCGCACTACGTAGTTTACTCGTCGAGGGCATCATTGGCGGCGTCGGCGGCATCCTCGTCTTCCTGCCGCAAATCTGCATTCTCTTTTTCTTCCTTGGCCTACTAGAGGACACGGGCTACCTACCGCGCGCTGCCTTTGTCATGGATCGCTTGATGCGACGTGTCGGGCTGCCCGGATCCGCATTCGTTCCGCTGTTAACGTCACACGCTTGTGCCATCCCTGGCATCATGGCCACACGTGTTATCAGCGACGAACGCGACCGCTTGGTCACCATCCTGATTGCCCCGTTAATGACCTGCTCCGCGCGATTACCCGTGTATGCCATGGTCACCGCACTGATCTTTCCAGACGAGCCCCTAAAAGCGGCCCTTGTTTTCACAGGCGCTTATGCCTTGGGAATCGTCGCCGCCTTGACCATGGCGTTCGTTTTCAAGAAAACCATTCTCCCAGGGGAGAGCAAACCCATTATTCTCGAACTTCCCGGCTACAAGGTGCCGTGCTTACGCAGCGCTTTCCTGCACACCTTTGATCGTGCGAAAATCTTTGTGCAACAGGCAGGCACCATGATCCTGTTGATTTCCGTCGTTTTGTGGGCCGCCGCCACCTATCCCAAACCCGGCAACGCGCCCGAAGTGGATCAGCTACAGCAGCAGGTTGCGCTTGCGAGCGCCGCCGGCAACATGACCGAGGCAAAGACCCTGAGTTCGCAGGCCTCCAACTTGCAGCATCAATTCGAACTCGAGTATTCCGTGGCAGGGCGCCTCGGTAAATTCATTGAGCCGGTTGTTCGCCCACTGGGATTCGACTGGCAGATCGGCATTGGCGTTTTGACCTCATTCGCAGCCCGTGAAGTGATTGTCTCGACGCTGTCGATTGTATACGGGGTTGGGGCCGACGCCGGGGAGGAGAATCCGGAGGGATTGTATGACACCCTGCGCAAAGCGACGCGCGCCGACGGATCGGCCGTTTTCACGACCGCGACAGGCTTAAGTCTATTGGTTTTCTATGTTCTGGCGATGCAATGCCTGCCGACCCAGATCGTCACCAAACGTGAAACCGGCTCCTGGAAATGGGCCATATTTCAATTGGTCTACATGACCGTGCTTGCTTACGGCGCCTCTTTTGCCACCTATCAAGGCCTACGCCTCCTAGGAATCGGCTAATGGGACAGCTGGCCGTGCCTCAGAACAGAGCCAACTTCACCCCGCTTCTTGACACTTCACCAACACGGCGTGCATAGTTCGGCCTTCACAGCAAGGGAGGTAAAACGATGATTAAGGCGAAAATAATTGGCGCAAGCGGCTACGGCGGCATCGGCGTATCTGAACTCTTGCTCAGCCACCCAGAAGCCGAGATCGTCGCCCTCGTCGGCGTCGACCCAGTCGATGTGCCCATCAGCGACGTCTACCCGCACCTAAGCGGCTATCTCGACATGCCCATTCTGGCCGCGGACGCCCCCGAAGCGCAGGTCGATGCAGATGTCGTTTTCATGGCCACGCCCGATCGCGTCGGCATGCAACTGGCACAGTCAGAGCTCGACAAAGGCGCTAAAGTGATCGATTTCAGTGGCGATTTTCGTTTCAACACCCCCGAAACGTATTCCGACTATGCCACACGCATCGGCCTCACGCCCGAGCACCTGGCCCCCGCCCTGCTCTCCGATTCCGTCTATGGCCTAACCGAGTTGCATCGTGACGCCTTGAACGCCGGCCCATCTGTGGTCGGTAATCCCGGCTGCTTTGCCGTCAGCTGCCTACTCGGACTGGCGCCGGCCGTCGCCGCGAAACTCGTGACACCGGACAGCATTATCTGTGATTGCAAAACCGGTGTCTCCGGCGCGGGAAAAAAGGCCAGCGCCGCCTTTCATTTTCCGGCACGTCACGAAAACATGAATGCCTATCGTCTGAGCGGCCACCAGCACGTTTGTGAAATTGAGCATGAACTGAGCCTTCTTTCGGGCACGGATTTCAAGGTCACATTCACCGCGCAAGTGGTTCCCATGACACGTGGCATCATGACAACACTCTACGGCACGCTGAGCGACACATGCACGGAAGCGGACGTGCTCGACATCTATAGGAAACATTACGCCAACGATCCTTTCGTTCGCGTATTTTCCAGCGACTCCGGCATCGGCACGGCCCATGTCCGCGGCAGCAACCGTTGCCTGCTCATGGTGAGTGTCGATGAACGTACGCGTCGCCTGCGCATCGTGTCGCATATTGACAATTTGATGAAAGGTCAGGCCGGGTCCGCCGTTCAGAACATGAACGTGCTGTTCGGATGCCCTGAAACCATGGGTCTCGATCGTCCCGGCAACTATCCGTAAGTCTATTTACCCGACGCGTGTCGCGCCGGGTCGAATCAAAACACACATCAAACAGGAGAACAGATCATGGAAGAACAAAAATCTGCGAAAACAATCATCGGCGACGACGTCGAAATCACGGGTACCATCAACAGCACAAGCGACGTTCAATTCGCAGGCACGCTGAATGGCGACCTAAATTGCAGCGGACACGCGGTGATCACGAAATCGGCGACTATAAAGGGCAACGTTTCCTCTAATGGTGCTACCGTTGAGGGCAAAGTAACAGGCAACGTTACCGCAAAAGACCGTATCGAACTAAAAACCTCAGCACGACTGACAGGCGATATCAAATCCAAGCGCCTAACGGTCGAAGACGGCGTCACCTTTGTCGGCAAAGCGGAAGTCACGCCGTCCGGCACTGCGGATACCAGCAGCAGTGCACCAAGCCAGAGTGCACCGACAGAAGATGTTGCCGACGAAAAAAACAAGGGCGCTTTCAGCCGCAAGTAGTTCCAATAGTTCACAGCCCCACGTGAGACACGAACCGCCACCATGCGAGTCCCAAGAGGCTCGCAAGGCGGTGCGTGACTGACGCGGCCAAAACGCCCACGAAGCGGACATGGCCAAACGAAACAATCAAAAGCCACAGGTCATTGACGGCTTCAGTTCGCTGCAAGCCGTCAAGCGTACAGGCAAAGGCACGGAAGAGGCCAAATTTCGAGAATCGTCCAGCCGTTTGCCGGATCGAAAGCCTGATACGCCGCCAGAGAAAGATCCGCTTGCTGCCAAGCGTATCGGCAGCACAGTCATGCCTGCACGGCATAACCTGACCTGTTATGAGTGCGGATTCGAATTCGTCCTCACCGGACGCCTCGAGGATACGTATTGCGCAAAATGCCGTAAGAGCCTCAAAGCCGGTCACCACACGATTTCCGGGGAATGGACCGTTGACGTCAAAACACTGGGCACGATTGATGTCAAACCCAGTGCACGCGCCGACGGCGTGACGCTTGTTTGTGGAAATCTCGTCATCGCAGGCGACGTGTCGACATGCAACATCACGGTCTGCCGCACGGCGACGTTTTGCGCAGGTGCTATCTTTGATTTGGACAGAATTCAGTTTTGTGATGTGGAAATTGGTGAAAACTATACCCTGTCGCTTGACCATAAACTGGCGTGTCGGCACGTGAACGTGAAAGGCCGCCTGCAGGCCGACGCCACGCTTAGCGGGCGCATGTCGGTCGCATGTGGTGGCGCATTCGAAGGAAAATTGAGCGCGATTGGCTTAACCATCGAAGACGGCGCCAGCCTCTGTGCCGACCTGAATTTGCGGGCTCCCGAGAAGAACCACCCCGATCCCATAACAAAATAGACTCCAAAGCGTTACGCCGACAGAGCCAGCTGCCGGAATTTCACAAAAGGTTGCTAAGATCGCAAAGCCACGCGTTCCGCGTGCTAAAATTGCCCCGCCGGACTCGGGTGTTTCGGCCGCAGGCCGCCCTTCGCGCTCTTTGCGACCTTCTGTAAATCTCTTCAGCTGGGTTGCGGCCGCGCGGGACGCGTGGTGAACTCTGCTGCGCTGTGACCTCCGTGGTTAATCTTCTCTTTGGCCTATGCGATGGCAACGAATCGCAGATGCGCCAATTCTGACGATTTGATGACACTAGCATTGCCGCAATGGCAGGATCGGTCTACATTGATGTGATCGAGAAAGCAGTGTCGTCCCCCAAGCGGGGAACACCTAATTACACCCAGACGACAGGAGAATTGTTGTGCCAAGTTATGATATGACCGGAACCGTAAAAGAAGTGATGGACGAAGTTACATTCGGAAGCGGTTTCAATAAGCGTGAATTTGTTGTTACAAGCGAAGAAGATCGTTTTCCACAGGACATCAAATTCGAATGCGTCAAAGACAAATGCGCCCTTTTGAACGATGTGCAGCCAGGGCAACGACTCACCGTGACTTTCGATTTGCGCGGTAACAACAAAAACAGCACGGGGCGTTACTTCGTCAATTTGACGGCGTGGCGACTTCAGCCAGCCGGCGAGGGCAGCGGCGGAGCTGCTCCGCAGGACAGTCAAAGCTTCAGTGCGGCGCCGGCGCCAGATGGTCCCCCGCTGGATCAGATCGCAGAACCTTTTGACGACCCTGACAACCTTCCCTTTTAGCCCTCTGCGACATGACACAGTCCCGCGAAGACCGTGAAGCTTTTGAAGATGCGAATCTCGCATCCTATGCGGCGCGCAGCAGCATGTCCTTTGGGCGTCAACACGGGGAGTCACGCCATTCACGTCGCATTGAATTCCAACGCGACAGGGACCGCATCGTCAACAGTAAGTGCTTTCGACGCCTGGAATACAAAACCCAGGTGTTCGTTAACGGCACCGCGGATCACTATCGCACGCGGCTGACACACACGATTGAGATGTCGTCCGTCGGCCGCACGCTTGCGCGTGCACTATTAGCCAACGAAGACCTCACCGCCTCCATCTCCCTCGCCCACGACATCGGCCACAGCCCCTTCGGCCACGCCGGGGAACGACGCTTAAATGATTTGATGGCCGACCATGGTGGATTCGATCACAACCAGCAGAGCCTGCGATGGGTTGAGAGCCTAGAAGAATCTTATCCGGAATTTGACGGGTTGAACCTGACATGGGAAGTGCGTGCCGGATTACGCAAACACGAGAGCAAGACGCCGGGATTGCAGCTCGACGCCCGTCCGATTGGGCCCTTCCAGTATATCGAAGCGCAGATCGCCGACATCGCAGATGACATCACCTATCAGGCGCACGACACACAGGACGGTATCGAGGCCGGCCTGCTAAGCGTCGCGAGTCTGCGCGAGACAGCACTCTGGAACATGGCGGAAGAGCGCATTCGTCGCGCCCACCCAGATTGCGAAGAAGCACGCCTCGTGCCCTCCGTGACACGCATGCTTTTTACACTACAGATTGAGGACGTCCTAAAAATGGCACAACAGCGCCTGAGCGAGTTTACACCAGGCTCGCCCGCCGATGTCATGAACGCACCTGGACGTGTCGTCGATTTCAGTGATTCGCTTAAAGGCGTTCTAAACCCATACCGCACCGTGCTCTTTGAACAGATGTACGGTCACCCAACCGTTGCTAAGGCGAACGACGAAGCGGTGGAGATGATGACGCAGCTCTTCCAACACTACGTGGATCACCCAGAAACCATGGGCGGAAAAGCGAAGCGTCGTCTTGAGCGCGACGGACTCATGCGCACGGCCTGCAACTATGTCGCTGGTTGCACCGACCGCTACGCGCTCGAACAGTGCGCCATGTTCGGCATCACCTAGTCAATCAGCGGCGACCACGACCCCAGTGCATTGACGATGCACCACCACTTTCTTCGAACGCAGTGAACTGTTCGGCCGTCAACACCGCTTTCATGCGTGTCGATAGCGTATTATTGATGCTCTCGAAGCCGTCGCGCACCGCGCTGTGCTCAATATACCCGCCGCTCATCAACACATGGCCGTCCGTCAGTGACATGCGGCGCGCCGTGTAGGCGTCAGCGACCTGTTGCACCTGCACGTCTTCCAGGACAAGGCTTTCCACAAGTGACTCTACTCTGCGGTTGGTGTGCCGGTAATAGCGGTCCGCCTTGTAATAGGCCTCCAACTCGTCGTCCGACATCAACTCGACGAGCTCGTCCTCGTAAGCTTCACGTGATTTGGCGGCGACGGCCATCATATCCTCAACGCTAGCACCGTTCTGCTTGAGTTGAGACAGTTCCACGTCCATTTCCTCACGCATTTCAGTGCGTGCGGCGACAACAGCCTCTTTGCGCTCCTCATCTAACCCTGCGCTATCGACGCGGCGTCCCACTTCACGAATTTCGCTTTGCAGAACGCGCTCGCGTTGGCGCATTTCACCCTCAAGCCGCTCAGCCTCTTCACGTGCTTCGATTTCCTCGACAACAACTTCGGAAAAAATGGCCTCAATGTCGTCAGCCGTACCCACCTGTTGTGCGATGCGTTGATCAACAATCGATTCGACCTTGGCCATCACAAGCGCATTGACCTGTTCGGTGAGATCGATCGCGGTTGCGTCGGAAACCTTGGCCAGCACAACGTCATTCGTATCTGGCACAGGCGCGGCGGGAATTGCAGGCGTACGTTCAGCGTCAGCAAGTGCTTGCCGCAATGCGGCGATTTCCTGCTCGAGCGTCTGCATACGCGCATTCACGGCATCAAGCTGCACGTTGGATTCGGCGGATAACTTTTCGTCATTTGCGGAGCAACCCGTGAATACGGCGGCGACGATAATAGCGGCGATGACATGCTTCATGATGGAACGACCCCTTATATAATGTTGACTACTATTTAACCCAATTTGGCGACACGACTGATGCACGGAATAGACGACAAGACAGGCACGGTGTCGATGTTCTTGGCCCCCAGCGTCGCGAGCTCATAGCGCACGCGCGCCACGGGCCGCTCAACACTATGTGTCTCCACTTGAATACTATATTGTGTGAATTGGTGACCTTTGATGGCAGTGGGTTCGTTGGCGAACAGATTATTCTCGCTCAGATAGCACTCCACGCGTTCGGCCTCGGCGTTACTCACATTAAAGAGCAGCATGACCTTGTCTTCGGCATTGATGGCGCCATAGAGGTTGAGCAGAAACATATCCAGGAGCTCAGCCTTGACCGTGTGCTCACGCAACGCAGGATTGATCCAGATGCCTGTTTCGGAGTGCATGATTTCATCAATGATGCGTAGACCGTAGTTCCGGATCGAGCTACCGGACTGTGTGATTTCCAACCCCATATCGGCTCCGCCGTTAAGGATCTTCGCCTCGGTCTTGCCCCATGTTTTGTAAATCAGAGCGCCCTTGTCGATCTTGGGAGGTGTTTTGTAATTCTGGACGGAGAATTCACTAAATTCGTCGCCCAGACCAGCCTTGGCCAGCACCCCCTGAATCCAATCTACCGCCAGATAGGGCATTTCTGACACCACCGTCAGCAAGGGCTTTTTCGCCAATGTTTCACGAACAAAGTCGACCGCGTTGTCCGCCGAGTCATCGTCACAAGCAATGCCGACAATTCTTACGGCACCACGTTGCAATGACAGCGCTTTCTCCAATCGAATATCGGTTTTGTACTCGAGCTTCAATTCAAGAACGCGTTCCCGAATCCAATCATCCCCGGCAATAGCGACGTCGAGTTCACCCAGGTCGATCTGCGACCCGAACTCCTGCGGACGTCCATCCCAGCCATAGAGAAAGTTCACGGTTTTAAAAACGCTTGGGCCGCCCTTTTCGTACCCGGACGATTCGAATCCCGCTTGCTCAAGCAATTTGACAAGGCTTCCACCGCGGTTTGGATCGGCGAGCGAACCGGCAGGCATTCCAATAACAAGTTTATCCATTACATTAATCCTGAATGAGACGAAGGCTTCCGTCAGCGTCAATTCGCCGATAGTAGCACGATGCGTAAGGTTTTCCGCTTTCCTGTTTAGCATGGCAGGCGCCCTGTCCTTGCGGAGTCACGAGATAAACGAGAGAGTTTTGCTCACAGTTAATGCGAATTTCTTCGACCTTCAGGGTGTCCCCCGATGTCATGCCCTTCTTCCAAAGTTCGTTTCGGCTACGACTCCAAAAGGTGGCCAATCCGCTGCGGCGCGTTTCCTCAAAGGCTTCTCGGTTGGCAAACGCCAGAATCAACACATCTTTTGTGTTCGCGTCTTGCGTCACGACGGGAATCAACGTTTGCCCATCGGGCCCGAAATCAACCTGAAGGTCGTTCGTATATTCTTTACTCATGCTCGACATCCACCGGCACATCAAAGGGTCGCGCGCCGTTAATTCCTGGAAAAAACACCATTATATAACGCCAGCGGGCCAAATTTGCAAGCCAGCGGCACGCTAACATTGTGTTTCATTCGACATATAAGCGTATCCCCGAATCCACGCCCGCTACGCGTTTTCACCGGCAACGTAGCCTGTCGTCCAACAGAGCTGTAGTGAATAGCCCCCTGACGGTCGATTGATATGCAATAAATCTCCGACGACGAACAAGCCGCGGAAAAGCCGTGACTGCATCGAACGCGTGTCGATTTCCGTCAGGGCGATACCGCCATCGCAAACGACAGCCCAGTCGTAACCCATGGTACCCGTTACCGTCAGCTGAAGGTTTTTGAGCACCTGGACAAGTTGTTTACGCTCCTGCTGCGTCATGACGTTGACCTTGCGCTCCTGTAAGTCTTCCGGAACCAGCGCGACAAGAGCTCGCGCCATGCCCGTCGGAACAAGATGCTTAATCACCGTGCGTACCAGCTTGTTCTTGTTGCGATCAAACACACTCAGCACATGCCGATCCGCTTCTGCCGGATCCAAATCAGGAAGCAGGTCAATCACGGTTGCTACAGGTCCATCCTTCAGCAGCGCTTTGACGTCGTTTGCACTATTCAAAATCAGTGGCCCCGACAGGCCGAAATGCGTGAACAGCAAGCGCCCTTTTCTTGAAACCGTGTCACCCCCGACCGAGTTAAATGTGATTTTCATCGGCTCGATTGTCGTGCCGGCAAGATCCTTGACCCATTGTTCCTTCACTTGCAGCGGCACAATGTCCGGGGTCGCCTCACAAACGGTATGCCCGACCTCACTTAGCCATTTCAGCCCTTCGCCGGTCGAACCCGTTTCGCGATATGAGGCGCCACCCGTGGCCAGAATAACGCTTTCCGCCTTAAAGATGCCCTGCGACGTTGCAACCCCCGTCACAGCACCGTCTTCGACGCACAGGCGCTCAACCGTGATGTCCGTACGCAGATCAACCTCATATTCCCGAATGTAATCCGTGAGCACACGCGTTACGTCAGGGGCTTTGTGCGATTCAGGGAAGGCACGGTTGTGCGCTTCAACGACCAATCCGAGTCCGCGGCCAGTGAAAAAATCAAACGTTGCCTGCACGTCAAAGCGAGAGAATGGCGAAAACAGAAACTTACCCGCATCGCCGAAAAAGGACAAAAATGTACGCGTATCAAACTCCGCGTTGGTAATGTTGCAGCGCCCGCCGCCGGTGATATTCAGTTTTTCTCCCGGGCGACTGTTTTTCTCAAGCAACAGAACACGACGACCACATTCGGCAGCGCGACCAGCCGCCATCATACCTGACGCACCTGCCCCCACAACAATGACATCCACGTCTTCCATGCGCGGCAATCTAGCAGAGTACGGCGCCAAGACCATTCAATTTCGTCAGAATCCCATAAGCCCGAATGCAGGGAATGAAAGAGATGCATTGCAAAAGTTTCCGCCCTTGGAGAAGAGTATCACCACCCGCTACGCTCATTCGCGTCAACTTAAGGAATTGCGGCATGCGCCTATGGCCTGAAAGGCCTAGATATACTAGCCCAGGGCACCGCCCTTGTTTTAGCTCAGATCTTTCGCGCTCTTAATTTGGAGTGCGGCGGCAGAGGGCGAGGATAACGAGCCCGGCGACGCCGCTTTTGCAGAGCCCGAGAGTCACGACCGCATCTTCGTCCAAGTTTCGCGTTGTGGAAGTACGTATTCGTTCACCATTCACCACAGCCCCTGAAGAAAGGCGGTGTCGCCGGGTGAACTTGCCCTGCACTAGAGCCTCGTTCCTCGGCACGGTGCAGGG
>JBLHHU010000075.1:0-13464 GCA_047615735.1 Kiritimatiellia bacterium
AGAAGATGCCCGGTCGTGGCATCATCGCAAAACGCGGTCAGAAGGTCGTCATTGATGCCGGCGGAAAAACCTCCGTTGTTGGCAGTGTCGGCAATACGGATGCGTTGGTGGACTGGGAGTGGAATGAATTACGTATTGTCGCCGTCGGAAATCGTCTGATTCATCAAATCAACGGCGTGACGACCGTCGACATTACAGATGATCATCCTGGTGCACTTTCAAAAGGTGTCATCGCCTTACAGCTGCACGCGGGCCCTGCGATGACCGTTGTGTTCAAGGATCTGAAGCTCACTGCGTTGAAGGGTGAGGCCGCGCAGGCTGTTCTGAAATCCGTAACGGATGAGGCTACTGCGACCAAGTAGGGGCAGAATAGCGAACCGAAACCTCAGGCGGCGTGCGTACGGATCTTGTTCAATTCGAGCATGGCTTCGTCCACTTTCGTAAACTCGTTCTTGAGGCAGCTGGGGCAATAGCTGTGCGAGACGAGGGCGCGACTCGGTGCCTGACCTGCGACCCAGTCGTCCGAGCTCCGAAATCTGCTGCACACGCAGCATTGAACGGTCATATCGGCATTCTTCATTGCGCGTCTTCCTCGTGGTCTTCCCAAGCCTCGATGTGAAGGTTAGAACCCGTATATGACAGCGTTGTCATATGCGGCTATACGTCTGCCGGTTAGCCGTTTTTAGGGCATTTGGCCCACGTTTCGTGTGGATTCGTTCTTGGCGACCTGCCCCATGGCCTTGCGGAGGCAATTCGGGCAATAGGTGTGTGAAACGCTGTCCGACGGGAATGTCGGCTTGGGCGTCCAGCTACGGCCTTCTCGGGTGCGTTTGCAATCACAGCATTGTATCGTGTTCCGTGTTTCGTTCATGGCAGACCTCCATACTTCTGTTTCTGGATCTGAAAGAGAGCGTAGATCGGCTATGTGACACTGTCGGTAAGCATGGCATGACAGAAATGTCATTTAGGTGCGCAAAAGGGGCGCTTTTGGCGATTCTTCTTTACAGGAAAGCGCTTCACAGAGAGGATGCTTCCTTCGCACACAGAACGAACCGACGTCACTTATTTAGGAGCATTCCAATGGCACAAATCACCTTTAAGGGAACCCCCCTCGAAACCAGCGGAACCTTGCCCAGCGTCGGAAGCGACGCGCCTTCGTTCACGCTGGCGAAAACCGATTTGTCAGACCTCAAACTCTCGGACCTGCGTGGGCAAACGGTTGTTCTGAACATCTTTCCGAGCATTGATACGCCAACCTGTCAGGCGTCTGCACGCCGCTTCAATCAGGAAGCCGCTGACCGTGATGGTGTGACGGTGGTTTGCATTTCAGCCGACCTGCCATTCGCGCACGGACGTTTTTGTGAGGCCGAAGGGCTGAGCAGCGTCGTGACCGCGTCGGCATTTCGCTCGCTCGATTTTGGTGTCGCCTATGGCGTCACCGTCGCTGAAGGCCCGCTGCGCGGCTTGCTCTCACGGGCGGTTGTGGTTGTTGATGCCGACGGAAAAGTGACGCACGCTGAGCAGGTGCCCGAGCTGGCTGATGAGCCGAACTACGACGCAGCGCTTGCTGCGCTGTAGAGTGGCTTCAGTGAGTCGATAGCCGCTCAGAACTCCCTCGTCTTTCCCATAATCTTTACCCTCGTCTTGTTTGCAGCAAGATTAGGGTAAAGACAAAGGGGATGAGGGGGGGGGGCGGCGACACGTCTAAGGCATCTCCCGGTAGGCTAGACGCCGCGATGTACTGACCCTACAAGACAATCTCCGCTCGTGCCTCGCTTCGATTGAACTACAAAGGGATAATGCATCACTCCTTCGTAGTTCAATCGAAGCGAGGCACGAGCGGAGATTGTCTGGGAGAGCAACTGAACCCTCTCCGCTTCCGTCTGCCTAGGCCTCGTTGGCCAGGTCGGAAATGTCGAGCGTTTCTTCGTTGATGTTCTCAATCCAGAGCTGAATCCGGTTGAGAAAACGTCCGCCCATGGCGCCGTCGATCACGCGATGATCGAATGACAGGTTCAAATAGGTTGTGTCGCGTATGGCAACGGCGTTGTCGACCACGACAGGGGCCTGAAAGACGGCGCCGATGCCGAGAATCGCGACCTGCGGCTGATTGATGATGGGTGTGCCCATCAGGCTGCCGAAGGCGCCGAAGTTCGAGATCGTAAACGTGCCGCCTTCAATGTCCTCACGTGTCAGCGCCTTGCTTCGCGAGACCTTAATCAATCGATCAAGGTCCTGTGCAATTTCCGGGAAGGTCTTGCGGTTGGCGTCACGCACGACTGGAACCACCAAACTTTCGTCCGAGAGCGATACCGCACACCCCACGTTCACGCGGCTGTAGCGCAGAATGTTCGTGCCGGAGACGGAACCGTTCATGGTGGGGAATTCGGGTAAGACACGTGCTGTAGCGTGCAGCATGACAGCCGTGTAGGTCATTTTGACGCCGTATTTCTCAAGAAAACGGTCTTTGACGCGGTTCCGCAGTTCGACCACGCGTGTCATGTCGACCGCATGCACCATGGTGACGTGCGGACTCGTGTGAATGGACTGCACCATGTGGTCGGCAATGGTGCGACGTATGGTCGTCATGGGGACGACTTCAACGTCATCGATCGGCTCGGCGGCCGTGAGTGGGGTCGTTGCGGGTCTGGGCCTGGGCGACTTGCCGCGTTCGGCGATGAAGGCCAGAATGTCCTGTTTGGTAACGCGCCCTTTACGGCCGCTGCCGTTGATTTCTTTCAAGTCTTGCGACGTGATGTCGTTGAGCAAGGCAAAGCGCATCACGGCGGGCGAGAGCCAGTCGCTCGTGGTGTCGGGAAGCATGGGGATTTCGATGCCTTGTGGCATGTCCGCTGTGGAAACCAGGACTTGAGCGCCGTCAGCACCTGCGTGCGGTTTGGCGCCTTCCTTGGCGTCTTTATCGCTCGGCGTTTCAGCGTCGTGGCTTTCGGCTTCGGTTGCAATGGTGGCGATGACGTCGCCCACAGGGACGATCTCGCCAACGTCCGTGCGGGAGGCCAGCGTGCCGGCATAGGGGCTACCGACTTCGATCGTGATCTTGTCGCTTTCAACTTCCACGAGCATTTCGTCGATCTCAATAGCGTCGCCGACGTTCTTGTGCCATTTAACGATGGTGCCTTCGGCTGCACTTTGTCCCATCTGCGGCATATTGACGTTATTTGCATTCATGCGTGCGTCCTCAGTATTCGATCAAGTCCATTAAGGCGGCTTCGATGCCGTCCGTGTTGGGCCGGTAGGCGTCCTCCAGTACTTGCGCAAACGGGATCGGCGTATCCGGCGCACCCACGCGCCGCACGGGGGCGTCTAAAAGATGAAAAGCGTTCTGGGCGATAAAGGCTGCGATCTCGGCGCCGAAGCCACCGGTCTGCCACGCTTCGTGCACAACGAGAGCACGATTGGTGACAGCAACCGCCGCTAAAATGGTGTCGGTGTCATATGGTTTCAGGGTACGCAAATCGACGACCATGATTTCGTGACCATGCTCGCGTCCAATGCGCTCAGCGGCGACCATGGATTCGTGCACCATCGCGCCGTAGGTGATCACAACAGCGTCCGACCCTGAACGGCATATGCGGGCCGAGCCAATGGCGACCTCTTTGATCTCATCCGGAATGCGCTCTTTCACATGCCGGTAGAGGTATTTGTTCTCGAGGTAGATGACAGGGTTGTTGTCCATGACGGCTGAGTACAACAGGCCGGCGGCGTCGGACGGGAAGGCTGGATAGACGACTTTCAGGCCAGGGATGTGGGCGAAGAACGCTTCAAGGTCTTCGGAGTGGAAGGGGCCACCACCAAAACCACCGCCACACGGCGCACGCACGGTGATAGGCACTGCCGTTCCTGTGCGATAGTGCATGGTCGAGGCGTTGTTCAGCAATTGGTGGAAGGCGGTCATGCCAAAGTCTGCAAATTGAAACTCGAGAATTGGACGAAGTCCCTGCGTGGCCATTCCGATGGCCGCACCAATCATGGCGGATTCGCAAATCGGGGTGTCGAATACGCGCGCTTCGCCAAATTCTTCCTGCAGGCCGAGCGTCGCTTTGAAAGCGCCGCCGAAGGCGCCGACGTCCTGGCCGAACAGCACGACGTTGTCGTGTTTGCGCATGGATTTCTCGATGCCGCGTTTGACGCCCTCAATGTAGGTGACTTCATCCATCAGCGTAGACTCCATCTAGTAGCGTCGTGGGATTGGGTTGTGGGTCTTTAAGGGCGCGTGTGTAAGCCTCTGTCACCTGCGCGTCGATGGATTCGTCCATCGTCTTAAGTTCGTCCTCCGTCGTCAAACCTTGTTCGAGAAGGTGTTGACGTAGGCCGGCAATCGGGTCGCGTTCGCGGTATGCCGCCAAAAGGTCTTCGGGGACGTAACAAAAATCGTCGTGCTCACCGTGACCGCGCATACGCATGGTGTCGCATTCAACCAGAACGGGTCTGGGGTTGACGCGAATATCGTCGGCGATGCCTTTGAGCAAGGCGTAGAGCGTGGTGGCATTGTTGCCGTCTGCGCTATAACCGTCAATGCCGTAGCCAAGGGCGCGGTCTGAGAGATTTTTGCAGCGGTATTGGCTGCTCGTTGGCGTGGAGTAGGCGTAGTGGTTGTTTTCGATCAGAATGATGACGGGTACGTTATTCACGGCCGCGAAGTTGACGGCCTCGTGAAAGTCGCCTGTGCTGGTGCCGCCATCGCCGATGTGTGCAAATCCGATGGTGTCGTGACCCAAGTGGCGTTTGCCCATGACGCCACCGATGACAACAGAGATCATCGCTCCCAAGTGGGAGATCATGGAGTACACGCCGTTTTCCATGTTGCCGTAGTGCACATTGCCGTCGCGACCACCGGTAGGGCCGTTGGCGCGTCCAAGCCATTGACGAAAGATGTTGAGCAGTGTCTCGCCGCGGCCCACGTGCACGACCATGTTGCGGATACAGGGGGCGTAGAGATCTTGCGGGGCGCCCGCGGCAGCGGATGCTGCACCAATGGCTTCCTGTCCGATGCCGACATAAACGCCGCCTTGAATACGGCCCTGGTGGTAAAGGCGAATGAGGCGCTCTTCCGTGGCCCGAGACTGCTGCATCCACTCGAGCATGGCGTGCAAAACGGTGCCGTCTGTGGACGCGTTTTGTGCGTTAGCCTTGCTGGCTGCGGTATTCGTGGAAAGGTCACTGGTTGACATCACCTTAAGATGTCGTACCGCGCCTGCGAGTGCAAGTAATTCCGTTCGAGACGCGTATCGAATATGGGGCAGCGCTTGAGGTGACGTCTTAGGCGGATTGGGTCACGTGCCGCGCGAGCACGTCGTGCACGTCGGTGGCCGCGATGGTCGTTCGCTCAAGCAGCTGCTTCTGTTGTGTGATCAGCACGGGATACTCGTCGGGTGACACAGGGGCAACGCCATGCGAGCCGCGAACGCGCGAGGCGTCGAGCGGGATGACGTCCATCAGCACACGCATGCCAAGTTTCTTCTGGATAAGTCGCTTGAGAATCGTCGCTTTGGAGCGCCAGGCGGGCTCCGCCAGGAATAGCTCGACGGGGTCGTAGCCGGGCTTGCGGTGAATATCCACGGTTCGGGCGAAATCGGGCGCGACGGCATCGTCGTGCCAGTAGTAATACGTGAACCAGGCGTCAGGTTCGGCCAAGGCAATCAATTCGCCTGAGCGTGAATGGTCCAATCCCGCCTCGCGTTTTTCATCTTGGTCGAGCACGCGCGCGACCCCGGGTACGGCTTCCAGCAAGGTTTTGACGGCGGCGCGGTCTGTGTCGGGCTTGAGGTAGATATGGGCGACTTGATGGTCCGCCACGGCAAAGGCGGCACTGGCGCCGGCGTCGAGATACTCGCGGTCCAATTCCTTGCGGATGGCGAGAAAGCCTTTTTCACGCAAGACGCGATTGAGATGCACGGGGCGGGATACCGATTGAATGCCATATTCGGATAAGATCACGACGTGTGCGCCGCTGGCACTGAAGTGGTCGATCAGTTTGCCGCAAACACGATCAATTTCGCTCAAGTCTTTGGCCATGGCGGGGTCGCCGGGACCGAGGCGCTGCAAGTTGTAGTCGAGGTGCGGCAGATAAACCAGGCTAAGTGTACAGGGATTCGTTTCGTCGGACATGATGGCGGCGTCGGCGATCCAGTCCGAGCACTTGATCGACGTGGCGGGGCCCCAGAAGTTGAACAGCGGAAAGGTGCCGAGATCGCCCTGGAGCTGATCGCGTAGTTCAGCGGGATGTGTGTGAATGTCCGGTAGCTTTCGGCCGTCGGCTGGGTACATGGGGCGTGGCGTGACGGCAACGTCGATGTCGGGGTACATGTTGTACCACCAGAAGAAATTGGCACAGCTGAAGGTGGGGTCGGTCTGGCGCAAGGTGTCCCAAAGCTTTGGTCCCTGAACAAGTGCGTTGGATTGTTTCCAGAATTGAACGTCGGCTTGATCGCGGTCGTACCACCCGTTGGCGACGATGCCGTGATCGGCGGGTGCTTTGCCGGTGAGGTAGGTGCTTTGGACGGAGCAGGTGACGCCCGGGAGCATGGGTTCGATGCGTGCCATGGTGCCCAGTTGTGCAAATTGCTGAAGCCGTGGGGTGTCAGTGCCAATCAGGTTTGGGGTGAGGCCAACAACGTTGATGACGACCGTGCGCTGCATGATCAGGTGCCCTTGATGTAGCGATGCAGTACGGTGACCGCTGCCATGGCGAGTATGGGCACGGCAACCCAAGTGACGTCGCATGTGGCGACGAGTACCGCGTCGAAAAGGCAGATCGCGGCGAGCAATTTCCCAATGCTTGGGCCGACGGGGCTGTCTGGGCGTAGCCACAGGATGCGCAGCGCGGAGGTGACCCAGATCAGGAAGACGAGGTTTAGGATCAGTGCCACGGGCTGGTGCACGGATATACCCAACATCAAAACGGGGATCCAGAGCGCACCGAGCGCGGCCAATCGCGAGGGGGTGGCCCTGACGTTTGATTCGTCGCGCGCCAGCCAGGTCACCGTGGCGACATAAAGCATCAGCAGTCCACCCATCGACTGGATCTGGCCAGGAATCGTGCCCGTGGCACACAACGCAGCAATGACATAAATCATACTGCGGCATGCGCCCATAACCAGGGGGGCGACCGGATTGACTTTGTGCCGCCAGTTGTAAACGAAAATAAGACCGATCAAAGCGATGCCCGCGGCCATGCCTTTGGGAAAAGACGCGAGCAAGAGCAGTCCAATGATAAACAGGGTCACGGTTGCCTGAATGGCTGCTCGCCGTGACAGACGCCCGGAAGGCAAGGGGCGCTCTGGCCGTTCGCGACGGTCAACGGCTTCGTCGCAAATGTCGTTTAGAATCATGCCTGCCGAATAGGTGCACAGCAGCGAGAGACTGATCAGGCCCAGCATTGCCGGATCAACGGTCCCAGTGGCGAGACACAAACCGGCGGCGACGTTACTGACAAGCGTGGGCGCGTTGGAAATGCGGGTGATGTCCATCCATGCGCGCAGCGCAGAGGGTGGGGGCGATGGCGCTAGCGTTAGCTTCGGTTCAGGCATGGTTTAAAGTTCCGCGTTGGAAAAGCAATCTCGTACCCAGGCGTATTCTCGAATGATGGAGTCCGTCAAGCCGAGTTTCAGGTTCGCCGGCAACACATCCCACGTGTAGGTTTCGATTTCGAAATGTTGCGTAATGGGTACGCGCCGGTGGATGTCCAGTAGCTCGCGAATGTTGAATTGCGTGGATGCTAGCCGATCGAACGCATCCGCAAAAATGGGTACATGGAAATGGATTCGCCACTCTTCCGTGTCAGCACAGGGCCCCGTCGTCAGGGCGTCGTGCAGGTCGGGAAAGCGCACGAGGCTTCCGTCTTTTCGGCGTCCAACGACCTGGTGGAGATAAACCGACTCTGAAAACGGCGTCAGCGCTTGTTTGATTTGCGCAACGTCACTGGATGATTCTGCAAAGGATGCCCGAACAGCAGAGCTGATCTGGACCCGCCCAATGCGAACGCCCGCGTCAAGATAGTGCTGTATGCATTCGTCCATGGGTTCGAACATGACCGCGGCGTGACAGGTGTCGAGGCAAACGGCGACATGATCGCGTAAAAGTTGCTCGGCTTCTTTCTTGTCAACGCCCAGCGCGTCGCAGAGCGTCTCGCGGCCCGTGGTGAGCAGTTCGGTTTCGAAGAACTCAACGAATTGTTGACTCGTTTCGATGACGCCGTCCGGTTCGGGTTCGATATCGAGGTGAATCAAGCGGCCCGTGTCACGACCGATACGCACGAGATGAGCGACGCTGCGCGCAATGTTACGCGTCATGCGCGTGATGAGGCCACCGTCGCGTTTGATCCAGCTTGAATAAGAGAGTGGGTTGGTTGATATACCGCCATCACCGCCGGGCGGAAGTAGGGTGGCGAGCGCTTCGGCGAGTCGGCAGGTGTAATCCAGGCGCTCGTCACTACGCCAGTCGGGCGCGTGGACGTTCGCCTTGACGGGCGTCCCGTGGAAGGGGCCGTGTGGGAATCCGTTGATCAGGGAAACATAGCAGCCCAGATCGTCAAGCTGGTCGCGAAAGATGCGCAGATTATTGCCGGCGAGAAGTTCGCGGCTTTCGTCGCCTGACAGGCGTAGGCCGATACCAAAAGGGGCGTCGGGTGACGTGGCCGCTTTAATCGTCGGAGCGTGATGAAGAAGCGCCTGAGAAACATCATCCCAGCCGTTGGCGGGGTGAATGTTCGTGCAGTAGGTCAGGTCGGCGAAGGAGTCAGTGTCGATTAGCATGGCGTCAAGGTATTCGGTTACGGCCGCGAAGGCTAGCGATCTCGGGTCGTCAGGCCTTTTTTTCGAAAAATCCTTCAAGAATACGAATGGAGCGTACGACGACCGCCAGGTCCATCTCGTGCACTTCGTGTCCGTGGCCGATATCGCGCAGAAGCATGATGGTGAGCGGACCACCGAGGTGTTCGCGAAATTCGTGCAGTCCGCGTAGCACGGAGGCGGGGTCGTCAGGCGCGTCGAGGTGGCTGAGCATGGCTGTGTCGAAAACCGGCAGCCCTAGTTCGGTGAGCAAATTGATGATGCGCTCCCATTGGGTCGCGTCGATCAGGCCCATTTGCCATGAATAGGTGGAATCGAGCGCTAGGCCGATCGCGACAGCTTCACCGTGGTGCAGTTTGAAGTTGGTCAGCGATTCGAGTTTGTGTGCGGCCCAGTGTCCAAAATCCAGCGGGCGTGAGGAGCCGCGTTCTAAAGGGTCACCGCCTTTGCCGATATGGTCCAGATGGAGTTGGGCGCAGCGGTAAATGACGCGTTGCATTGCCCGCAGGTCGCGCTGACGCAGGGCGAGCACGTTCTCTTCCATGTAGCGGAAAAATTCGGCATCCTGTAGCAGAGCTACTTTGATGGCTTCGGAAACGCCGCCAATCCAGTCGCGCGTATCGAGGGTCGCCAGAAAGTCTGCATCACAAATGACGCTGTGTGGCGGTGTGAATGTACCTAGAAAATTCTTGGCGTTATATGCGTTGATGGCGTTTTTGACGGACAGGGCTGCATCGTTTTGCGCCAGGACCGTGGTCGGGATACGAACTAAAGGAATTCCGCGATGGGCGATGGCGCAGGCATAGCCAACCATGTCGATCAGGGCGCCGCCGCCGATGGCAACCACGTAGCATTTTCGGCAAAGGCGATATTCGGCAATGCGGTTAATGACGGCGTCAACGTGTGCAGGGTCCTGTTTGACGATTTCGCCGCCCGGTAAAACAATCGGCGGGCACGCCAGCGGAATGGCGTCCAGTTGCGCGGCAAAATAGTCGGACACCTTGTCCAATAGATCGGGATGCGCCTCGGCAACGTTGGCATCGACAAAACAGATTGCTTTTCGGTTAAACGCAATGGCCTGATCGTTGGGTGCCATCACCTCGCGCAATAACGCATTTTCTGGAGAAAATATGTCTCTCGAAAAGCGAACAGGGTATTCGAAGGTGACTTGAATGCGTTGTTGAATCGGCGGCAGCGTATCGGCATCCGCCGCAGAAGCTTCATCGGCTTGGGGTGCTGTATCTTTGTTGTTCATCGATTTCATTGTTGTGGGTGTTCTCTACTGAATAAACGCATTTGCCCGTCCATTTATTAGGCAAAGCCTTGTTTTCTGGGGCGGGACTGCGCCACCGAATAGACATCATAACGCAGGAAGCGGGGGGAATGGAAAGCACCAAATGTTCGCCGCCGCCTTGACCCGAATCGGCCAAAGGCGTACTTTTGCTGGATTCGCTCGAAACGGAAATTGCTTCAGTAGGACGTCGTGTATATGCCGAAAACCGTAGGAATTACTGGTGCAGGGATCATGGGGCGCTTGATGGCCCTGGCGCTGCACGACAAGGGTTGGCGGGTCAGTCTCTATGATGCCGACCATGAACAGGGCACTGATAGTTGCACCTGGGTCGCTGCCGGCATGCTGGCCCCTTCCTGTGAATTGGAGTCGGCCGAATCCGACGTGGCGCTGATGGGCGATGCGGCGCTGGCCTGAGCTTCTGGCTGGCCTTGACGCGCCGGTTGGGTTCAGCCACAAAGGCAGTCTGGTGGTCGCCCATCCCGGGGACCGTTCAGAATTGGAGCGTCTGCATGACCGTGTCGTGTCGGGACGCGCGGATGCCTCGTTTATGCGCCGCGTCTTGTCAGACGAGATAGCCGAGCTGGAACCGGACCTTGGGGCACGCTTTTCGAGCGGGCTTTATTTCCCTGGCGAGGCGCACATTAACAATCGTGACCTTCTGATCGCGCTGGCGGCCAGTTTGCATTCGCGCGCCATTGCGTGGCATAGACCCGTGCATGTCCTTGCTGTCGAGGCTGGCGGTGTGCTGCGGATGGCTGAGGGAGATGCCACGTTCGATATGGTTCTGGATTGTCGCGGTTTGGGCGCGCGCACAACTGACGGACCTTCGCGGCGTGCGTGGTGAACTTGTGTATCTGGACGCACCTGAGGTTGCGCTGACACGGCCCGTGCGGCTAATGCACCCCCGTTATCCGATTTACGTCGTGCCACGTGGCGATGGCGTTTTCGTCGTTGGTGCCACGGCGATCGAGAGCGAGGATCGGGGGCCTGTCACGGTGCGCTCTGTCATGGAGTTGCTTTCTGCGGCCTATTCTGTGCATCCTGCATTTTCAGAAGGACGCCTGCTGGAGGCCATCGCCCAATGCCGGCCTGCCTTTCCTGACAATCGACCACGAATTTATTACGGAAACAAAATCATGCGCATAAACGGACTTTATCGACACGGGTTTTTGCTGGCACCCCGTTTAATGGATCTTGCGATGGAATGGATCGAATCCGGGCAAACGCCAGAGGGTGCCAAAGGCATCGCGCATCAGGAGGCGGCATGAACGTACGCGTAAACGGAGAACCTGCGACGGTCGCCGACGGGGCCAGTGTTGCCGACCTTCTTGCGACACAAAGCTTTGCTGGCGGGTCCGTGGTTGTGGCGATCAATGAGGTTTTTGTGCCGAGACCGCTCTACGAGACCAAGCTGTTGAATGATAACGACCGAGTTGAGATCCTTGGTCCCATGCAGGGCGGCTAATCGTAATGACGCAGTTGACGTTAGCTTCGAAAGCGCTCGATTCCCGATTGCTGATCGGTTCCGCGCTATATCCTTCGCCGGACATCATGTGCGAATCCATTCGTGCCTCCGGGTCTGGCGTTGTGACCTGCTCACTGCGCCGCCAGAATCCCCGCGAAAAAAGCGGCGCACAGTTCTGGGACTATCTCAAAAGCCTCGATGCATATGTGTTGCCTAACACGGCGGGATGCCGAAGTGTGCAGGAAGCCGTCACCACGGCACACATGGCGCGCGAAATGTTTGATACAACGTGGATCAAGCTCGAGGTGATTGGCGACGATTACACGCTACAACCGGACACGGCTGGCCTGGTCGAGGCGGCGCGCATTCTGGTGAAAGAAGGATTTGATGTGTTGCCCTATACGACAGAGGATCTTGTTGTGGCCAACGCCTTGGTTGAAGCCGGGTGTCAGGTCGTCATGCCGTGGGCTTCTCCGATTGGCTCTGGGCAGGGCGTTTTGAATCGATTCGGTCTTGAGACCTTACGCAAACGCCTACCAGATATCACCTTGATTGTGGACGCCGGCTTGCAGCGTCCTTCCGATGCTGCGCTGGTGATGGAAATGGGCTTTGATGGCGTTCTTGTGAACAGTGCCATAGCTCTGGCTGAAGATCCGGTTGCGATGGGTCAGGCTTTCGGTCAGGCTGTGCAGGCCGGACGCGCCGCGTTTGAAGCGGGCATTATGCCGCAACGCGAAATGGCGTCTCCCGGTACGCCGACGCTTGGCACACCCTTCTGGCAGATGGAAAAAAAGAACGCCGCCTTGGCATCTGATTCAGGCCGTACGAAAGGACCCCCCCCCGATTGAACCTCGAAGCCCTAAGCGAGTGGCAGGCGATTCTGGGTGACGCGCATGTCTTGCATGCGCCCCAAGACCTCGTTGCCTATCAGGAGAACACCTCAGCCTTCGAGCGCGAAATCGCAGGCGTGTTGCTTCCGGGTTCTGTAGAAGACGTGCAGGCACTGATCCGCGTGGCCAACATCCATCGCACGCCGCTCTATCCCATCAGCACAGGAAAAAACTGGGGCATGGGGTCACGCCTTCCTGTTGAAGACGGCGCCGTGATCGTCGATCTGCGCCGATTGAACGCCGTTCGCTCTCTGGACGACACGCATCATGTGGCTGTGATCGAGCCCGGCGTCACGCAGGGGCAGCTGTTCGACCACCTGCAGTCAGAGAACGTCGCGGCCGTATTTAATGTGACCGGCTCCGCGCGGGACACGAGCATTGTCGGAAACACGCTGGAGCGCGGCGTGGGCTACTTTGCCTCGCGCGCGGATGATATTTTGTGGCTCGAAGTCGTGCTCGGCGACGGCCGGATCGTGCGCACGGGCTATGCCCATTTCGATGGCGCCCGCGCGCGGGACCTGTACCGTCACGGGCTGGGTCCAGATCTGACCGGTACCTTCATGCAGGCCAATTTCGGAATCGTCACAGCCATCGCCTTTAAGTTGATCCCGCGCGCGGCGGATCACATGGCCATGCTGGCCAAGATCAGCGATGCTTCCCGTTTCGCCGACTTTGTTCAGGCGCTGACAAAGCTGCGCAAGAGCGGCATTGTGCAGACGGCGATTCATATTGGCAATCAGGAGCGGACGCGATCCACCATTGCGCCCTTGCTGGCGGCCCAATTGCCGTCGAGCGACGCTGTTGCCCAACGCGCACAAATTACAGAGATGCTCGACAAGGAGGGGTTTGGCCCATGGAGCGCGGTCGGCGGTATCTTCGGCTCGTCGGCGCAACTCGCGCTGGCGCGGCGCGAAATTCGCTCGGCTCTTGCGGGCGTTGCGCAGGTCACGTTTTTGACCGATGCTAAATTGAAAATGTTAACGTCGCTTGCTGCGCGGTTGTCAT
>JBLHHU010000076.1:0-13346 GCA_047615735.1 Kiritimatiellia bacterium
TGGGAGCGAAAGACGTTGCACGCCCATCATGAGCCCATGTTTATGACCGTCGCGGATGTTAATGGCGACAGGATCGACGATTTTGTTATTACCGGAGGCAGTAGGGGAACGCTGGCGAAAAAGCTTATTATTCTTTTGCGCACCAATAAGAGCGGGGTTCCCACGTTCAAGGAACTCGTGATTGACCAGCCATGCGGGAACTTCCCCAAGGGTGTCGCGGCGATGGATCTGGATGGTGATCCGCGCAAGAGCGAAATCGTGGTCATCCCGAAAGAAGGGGATATCTGGACCACCACGTATGTTGGGGATTCCATGCAGGCAGACCGTTGGCGTGCCGCGCCTATCCGTGTGCCTGGAGCGCAGACCCGCAAGAAGATGGACAATGTGTATCTCGGTGATCTCGATGGTGATGGTGATCTGGATATAGCGACAACCGAGGAAAACGGCGGCTGGGGCGTTATCTGGTTTGAAAACCCAGCAAACAACTAGCACGGCTCAAGGCCAACCAGGCGCTCGCCCCTGTCTGCGAGGTCTTGCAATGAATCATGCGTGGAACAGACACTAAGACAAATATGACAAGACGCGATTTCTTTAACCAGGCAACGGTTCTGTTAACGGCATTGATCATTGCTTGGCCTGTCGCTTGCCTGAGTGCAGAGAGGTCTCGCCCAAACATCGTCATGGTTCTCGCGGATGACCAAGGCTGGGGCGATTTGAGCGCAAGCGGTAATGTTAACTTGAAGACGCCGAACATTGATTCGATCGCTCGTGATGGGGCGACATTGGAGCACTTCTACGTATCCGCGGTCTGCTCACCCACCCGAGCGGAGATGCTGACAGGGCGCTACCATACGCGCCTTGGCGTCACCAGCACCAGTTCTGGCGGCGAACGACTGAATCTGGATGAAAAAACCATTGGTGACACATTCAAGGCCGCTGGCTATGCGACGGCTGCGTTCGGCAAATGGCACAACGGTATGCAATGGCCTTATCATCCCAATGCCCGCGGTTTCGACGAGTACTATGGTTTCTGTTCTGGTCATTGGGGCCATTATTTCAGCCCCGAGCTTGAGCGCAACAACCACTTGGTTAAGGGCAACGGTTATGTGACCGACGACTTTACCGATCACGCCATCGCGTTCATTAAGAAGAACAAGGACAAACCCTTTTTTTGTTACGTTCCCTACTGCACGCCGCACTCACCGATGCAAGTGCCGGACAAATTCTGGGAAAAATTCGACGGCGCGGATCTGGAAATGCGACACCGGGAACCGCAGAAAGAGAAGATTCAACATTCCCGTGCCGCGTTGGCCATGTGCGAAAACATTGATTGGAACGTCGGGCGCCTGCTCAAGACACTGGATGAGCAGGGCATCGCCGACAACACGATTGTCATCTATTTCAGTGACAACGGCCCGAACGGCTGGCGCTGGAACGGAGGGATGAAAGGCAGAAAGGGCTCCACGGACGAAGGCGGAGTCCGTGCCCCCTTCTTCATTCGGTGGCCTGAAAAAATCAAACCGCGCTCCAGCATCCCGCAAATCGCTGGCGCGATCGACCTGCTGCCAACATTGGCCGATCTTTCTGGAATACCTATTATTGGCGACAAGGAACTCGACGGGGTGAGCATCAAGCCTCTTTTGCTCGGTACTGCGACAGCCTGGTCGGCACGCACGTATTTCAGCGCATGGAGAGGACGTGTGAGCGCACGCACGCAGAAGTACCGACTCGATCACAATGGCGGACTGTTTGACATGGACGCTGATCTCGGCCAGAAAACAGATCTCTCGAAACAGCGCCCCGGCTTGGCTGCAGAGCTCAAGCAGGCTGTCGCTGACTGGAAAGAAGAGACCCAGTCACCCGTAAAGGACCGGCCGTTCACGGTCGGACATCCGGGCGCACGCGTCACGTATCTTCCTGCCCGTGACGGCATTTCACATGGCACAATCAAGCGAAGTAGCAGGCATCCAAACTGTTCTTTCTTCACGAACTGGACGAGCACGGAGGATTCAATCACGTGGGACATTGAGGTGCTTACTGCCGGTCGATACAAGGCACAGGTCTATTACACCTGCAAGCAGGAGAATGTCGGCGTGACTCTCGAATTGAGCTTCAATGGAAATAAGACGCAAGGCCGCATCACGGAGAAACACGACCCGCCTCTTGTCGGTGAGGAGAAAAACTATGTTCCTCGCAGTGAATCGTACGTAAAGGATTTCAGACCAGAGAAACTCGGTGTCCTGAGCATGCCGAGTGAGCGTGGCACGTTAACCCTGCGCGCAACGGATATTCCCGGCAGTGAAGCCGTCGATGTACGTTATATTGTCCTGACGCGCCTTGATCAGTGACGTCCTGACCTAACCCTTGGGACGAGGGAATATGGTCGACGTTCCCCATAACGACTCACGTTTCAGGTTGCGAATCCTGCATAGGCATGATGGGATATGAAAGGAGCGCAACGAAGCCGCTCCACGGATGCGGACGTGCAAACTCTGGTCCGTTTCATATCTGAAGGATCCATCTATATGCCCCGCCTAAGCCTCTCCATTCTCTTTATCCTTTCTTTTTGCATGCCGATCAACGGCTTCGCCCTCCGAAACGCAGCCATAATTGAATCGGCGCGGGAGATTCCTCTCGCCTATGATGTCGACGTGATTGTGGTGGGCGGGACAACATGTGGTGTCGCTGCGGCTGTTGCCGCTGCAAATGCCGGAGCGAAAGTCTTTCTGTGCACAGACCGGCCGTATTTGGGCGAGGATATGTGTGCCACCTACCGGCTTTGGCTGGAGGATGGGGAAACACCTGAATCCGATCTGGCGAAGTCAATCTTCCTGGGTGAACCTGACACAAATACTGTGACTACTGCCCCTGTGGTGCGCATGCCGACACCCATGACGGTAAAAATCGCTCTAGATACCGCCCTTTTGGATGCGGGTGTCACCTTCCTGTATGGCTCCTACATGGCGGATGTGCTTCATGACAGCAAAGGTCGGTTCGCCGGGATTACGATTGTCAACCGATCGGGCCGTCAGGCCATCCGCGGAAAAGTGATCATCGATGCGACGGAGAGGGCGATGGCGGCCCGGATTTGCGGTGCGGAATTCATGCCATACCCGGCTGGAAAACAGTCGTTCAAGCGTATCGTGATAGGGGGCGACCCGGGCGATGCCGCGACGATGCTGGATAGAGAGATCACACTCCCGACGCGTGCGCTGCCTGCCTATGAATATACGCTGGAACTCGACATGCCCGATGGGTCGTGGGATTCGTTCGTGCGAGCCGAAACCGAGGCGCGCCAACTTACCTGGCAGGACAGCCAAGCCGCCGCGTCCGAGAAGTTGTATCAGGTCCCGCCCGATCCATTGAAGGCGAGGAAAACGTGGTTGGGAAAATGGGAGGGCGCTCACAGCCTTGATGCGGACGCTCTGCGCCCGGGAGGAATTGACAGCCTCTATGTTCTGGGAGGATGTGCCGCGGTATCGCGAGAGACAGCGGCGGCCATCATGCGACCCCTTGCCGGAATGGACCTCGGCGCACGGGTCGGGAAAATGGCGGCAAAGGAAGCCGATGCCCGGATCATCGGCCCTGTTTTCGAAGTGTATGTTCGCGGCCAAATCGATCCGGACGCGCGGCATGCCGAAATTGGGGAGCGGTTGAACGGCTCTCGTTCCACGCCACCGTTGAAGGTGGGCGCAATGATCTCGAGCCCTCAGCGTTCCATCCCGGTGATTGGGCGTTATGACACGGTTGTGGTCGGCGGCGGAACCGGCGGCGCATCCGCGGGGATCGGCGCCGCCCGCGGAGGTTCCCGTACGCTGGTGATCGAGTATCTGTACGGGCTTGGCGGCGTTGGCACGATTGGGCGCATCGCTAAATACTATCACGGGAATCGCGTGGGCTTCACGGCTGAGATCGACGCCGGTGTGGCCTCCTTCAAGCCGGACAGCCATAAGCGAAGGGGCTGGAGCATTGAGAACAAAATGGAATGGTTGCGCCGCGAAATTGTAAACGCGGGAGGTGACGTCTGGTTCCGTACTCTGGGTGCTGGCGCAATCATGGAGGGTGATCGCTGTATCGGCGTTATCGTCGCCACGCCTGCCGGAAGAGGCGCTGTTCTGGCGAATACCGTGATCGACTCTACCGGCAATTCGGTGATTCCTGCTTGTGCCGGAATGGAGACTCAGGCCATTCGGGGTGATCATATATCGGTGCAAGGGACGGGCATGCCGCAGCAGACGCCGGGAGACGGCTACTGGAATTCGGACTGGACCTTCGTGGATGATGACGATGTGCTCGACATGTGGCGGGTCATGGTCGTCGGTAAGCAGAAATACAGAAATGCGTTTGATCTCGGGCAACTGATTGATACGCGTGCCCGGCGACGCATTGTGGGGGACATTGTGATTTCGCCCATGGATATCATGAACAAGCGTACCTACCCCGACACCATCACCGTCGCCAAAAGCAATTTCGACAATCACGGGTTTTCGAGTCATGACATCTTCATGGTGACCCCACCCGACACCAAAGGGCTGACCGGCAACGTCCCTTACCGCGCGTTGATGCCAAAGGGCAAGGACGGCTTACTTGTTACCGGACTCGGAATGAGCGCCCATGGTGATGCGATGCCGGTCATGCGTATGCAGGCGGACGTGCAGAATCAGGGCTATGCCGCCGGGAAGGCCTCCGCGATGGCGGCTGAGAACGGGACGACGGTACGTAAGATCGACGTCAAGGCACTCCAGCGACACCTCGTGGACGTGGGTATTATACCCGAGAGTTTTTTGAGCGTAGAAGATTCGTATCCGCTCAGTGATGATGCCATGCAGGTCGCCGTCAAACAGATCGGGACGAATTATGGCGGCATCGCTGTGGTGTTATCGGATACAAAACGAGCGTCGCCCCACCTTAGAAACGCTTATCTGTCCGCCACGGATGAGGCGCAGAAACTGCGTTACGCACATGTCCTCGGCATGTTGTTTGATGACACAGGCACAGCGTCTCTGATCAAAGCGGTGACCGCCGGAGCGTGGGACAAAGGATGGAACTTCAGGGGCTTGGGGCAGTACGGAGCCACAACCAGCTATATGGACAATCTTGTCATCGCTTTGGGGCGGACGCGCGATACGCGCGGACTGCCGGCCGTACTCGTTAAACTCAAAGCCCTGACGCCGGAGAGTGAATTTTCGCATTGTCGCGCGGTCGCTATGGCGCTCGAGACATTCATGGACCCGCGCGCGGCGAAGCCGCTGTCGGACTTTTTGCAGCAGCCGGGTATCAGCGGTCATAGTTTCCTGGAAATCCGCGATGTCATCGAACGCACCCCTGTAAAGCCGACACGCTCAGACACATCAACGCGCAACCATTCCTTGCGTGAACTGATCCTGGCGCGCGCGTTGTACCGATGCGGGGATCAGAAGGGCGTCGGTGAAGCTGTTCTTAAGAACTACGCTATCGATTATCGCGGTCATTATGCGCGCCATGCGAAGTCCGTGCTTCAGGGCGATGATGGATAATCGATGCCCGAAATGCTTTCATAAACAGGTGCCGTTTCATCGGCGAATTCGAAGAGTCCCCATGTCAAAAAAAACGCCTAAGCGCTCGTGGCCATTGATCCTGTGTTTGACGCTGATGCTATCCGGCGCCACGGGAAACGATGCACCCAATTCCCGGACGGTGGAACACAGCCTGAGTGTTCTTCACCCGGGCAATCCTTTGGCCCGTCCGGAAACGTGCACGCTGGTTCAGAATCTGGATGCGGCAGGAGAGCCGCGGTCCTATTCCATGTGGGTGGATTCTGTGATCTGTCGCGAAACAACTTGCGATGTGGTGAAAGTGCAACTGCATTGGGACGTGTTGGGCCGGTATCAGCATTATAATCTGGCGATTGACTCAACGTTGACCAAGCTGGATCACGAGCCTTTCACGGAGAAGGATTACGCCAAACTCCAGCGTATCCTGTCGGATGCCGCCTCCCCGCTGAATGAGGTAGAAAAAGAAGCGATGACAGGTGAGGCAAAGAAACGAAGCGACGATGCTGCATTGGACGGCGTGAGCGGTGCGACGATTCTGACGCTCAAGAACGCTGTCATTATCGGCGCCGGATATACCTGCTACGACCTTTGGCATTGGGCTAATGGAGCTCTGACCGCACGCATCCGCCATTTTACGGGAACACGCTGTAGCGTCAGCGCACTGAGGACGCGCCTAGCCTCAGAGGACCGACTGAGCAGCACTTTCGCCATCGACTATTTGAGCCGTCGGAATGTAGGAGATTCAGCGACCACCGCTGCGGTATTGACCCGAGCACTGAACGGCGGCGACGAACTCATTCTGCCCGCAATGGACTACCTTAAGGCCGTGCATGACGGCGGGGTCTATCGGACGTCATTATTGGCGATGTTCGAGAAGGCAAGCATTCAACAGCGCGTGATCATTTTGCAGGCGTTACTGAAGGAGAAACCCGGCATAGCTCCGGATTTACTTGAGTCGTTGTGCCGTCACCTTCCGTCTCTGGAAACGTTCTATGAAGTCCAATTGTTTTTCAGACTCTGCGAAAAGCAGAACATCCCGCCCGCGGTCGTCGTGGCACCGTCGGTGGAACTGTTGTCGCATGAACGATTCTTCGTGCAGCGCCGTGCCTTAGAATACCTCGATTCACAGACGCTGCCAGCGGATCTTCAGAGCACCATCGAGGCGTATCGATTACAAAATCGGGATCGGTTGTAGAGCAGCCTTGTTGACGCTTAGGTCTACGTATTAACATTATGCGAGCATCTTGTTCACGGCGGGCTCCGCCGGCTTGCCCGCCGTAGCACGGAGCGCGAAGGAGGGATCTTTGTAGCTTAAGTCGCTGTTCCTAAATCCCATCGGCCATGAGAAGGCTCAGGACGAACGTTGGCTGGAGAAACCAAAGCATGTATCGCGCAATTCGATTTCCTGAGAATCCCATCGTTCATTCAGGATTAGGCGAGCAGATCGGCGCCAATATCAACGGGCCGTCTCTCATTCGCGTGCCTGATTGGGTATCGAATCCACGGGGACGGTACTGTCTCTATTTTGCGCACCACCTGGGGACGTTCAGTCGTATGGCGTATGCCGACACGCTCAACGGCCCGTGGAAAATACACGGGGGAGGTGTTCTGCAGCTGGCCGACCCCTGTTGTCGTCACCACGTTGCCTCACCTGATGTGCATGTGTGCACAGAACACCGATCCTTTAGAATGTATTTCCGCGGCGTTACGGACGACGGGCAGCGCAGTTTCTTGGCCACCTCCCCGGACGGGCTTCGTTTCCACGCCCTGTCCGAGGTGCTGGGGCCATTCTGTTTCAGGACATTTCAACACGATGGCGCGTGGTTTGCCATTGCCAAGACAACTGATGCACCCGGCGGAGGCGTGCTCTTGCGTTCCCCCGATGGCATCCAACCATTCGAGCAAGGTCCGGACATCAAAAAGCTCGCGAAAGAACGCAAACAGCCCACCAATTGAATAGAGATCGAGCGGGGCTTAGCCCGTCGCCGCCTCGTGCTCACGTTGGACTTTCGTTTCAAAGCAATGTGGATATGATGTAATTGTCAAAGTCGTACGCGTCCTCGAGGGCAGACCTTGCGCCACTATAAAAAATGCTCAAGCATGATTTTTGTCGGTGAATATGAAACTCAAGATTCTAGGTCGGTTGCGCGGTCCAGACGCCAAGTGTGTCGCCCAAGTTGCGATTCGTATTCGAAAAGAATATGAAGCGCGATTCGCATCTCTGGAGAATGGTCAGGTCAACACCGTGGCTCCCGTTCTGCGGATAGGGGGCAGCATCGGCACCTTCGGCGCAGATGCCATTGAAAATGTAGAGGTGAAGAACGGTACGGCGGAATGCGATGTCGTCGTTGTTCCCAGAAACTGGAAAGAGATGCATGCAGACGAGATTCACGCGCTATTGAAACCTCGTTTACAGGAGGCATTCCGCCTCCTGTTGAAACAGGCAGGGATCGACATCGCTCCAGACTGGACGATCCGTAAAGCAACGCAGAACGAAGCACTGCACGCGATTGCCTGCTCCGCGCGCAAAACGTGCGTGCGGACGTTCGGGGTAAGAAGGTGAAATGCAATTGCGCCACGCTGCCTGCCGCCTTCTATCTCGACGAAGGCTCTCACTGCTTTACGAAGAGGCTGAAGCGGAGGACGCCGGCAATTGGATTTGGCGTGGCTCCTGCCCCACGAGCAGATCGTCACGGCAGGGAATCAAGCGACGCGACCAACTTGAGAAAGCAACTCCTGCTCGCAAGTCGCGGAGGAGTCACTGAAGCCGAGTGCATCTGGGCGAACTGTCACGGCAAAGCCGTGAAGGACGGCGGATTCAGACCAGACGAATGATGTTAAGGTCCGCCGCCATTTGTCGAAGGCGACGCGGTAAGCCGCGCGCCTTCGTTCGGTCGACTTAGCGCTGCCAGGTGTTCAGCCCAAGGTCGGTTTCCGTAGAAGGCGTGCCTCCCGGAATGGTGGGTGGGGAGTTCACAAACTCCACGTTCATGGTATTGCCCGCCTTCTTGATATCGCCCTTGACGACGATCTGTCCCGCCAGGCTGCTCCCGCCTGTCTGCTCATAGTCACCCGACTTGACATAGATAAGCCCCTCTATTTCTGAACCCCCCGACACTTTAATATCCCCATCTCGGCTGGCGAGAGCGGGGTATCCGTCCACCGGAATTATTGTTACCTGTCCGCTGACGGTAAGTGTTCCGGTGCTGATGAAAGATCCCGTAAGTGTTCCGCTGCCAGTGATGGTCAGGTTGCCGTCGACAAACATGACCCCGCCGTCGATGGTGGTCGTACCGTTTAATGTTTGATCTGTCGAATAATACTCATCATTAGCGGCTGCTTCGGTAGCAAAGGGGGTGAGGTCAATATCAGGAATATTGACGAGCTGTATCGAGCCCTCTGTAGGTGATGGGGAGATATTACCTGTCTTACCTGTAACAGAGGGTGCGCTCACATCGCCATCAATGCTTCCCGCATTGCCCTGAATATGAACCTGGACGGATGATGTGATATTAGCGTCGAGCTCCCCGTTGCCACTTTTTGTAAACTTTCCGTTCGAATGCAGTAAGCCTCCCCCTTCAAAATGGCCGGTGCCGGTAAACGTGACTTCTCCCCCGGCCACGACGGTGTAATTGGATATCGTTGACCAATCGACAGGGACTGCCGGCGAGGAGGATCCGAGGTTGATGACGTCGAGGATCGCGAGTTCCGTGGCCGCGCCATACGTGCCCGTGCTGCGAATGGAGGCCATGGCGTTCGTCGGCGCCACCTCGACATCATAGCTCCCGTCGCCGTAGGAGGTCAGCGGGAACGCGGTGTCGGTGAGGCGCGCATCCCAATCGCTTTTTAAAAGCATGTAAGCTTGATGGGCGCCAGCTTCAGCAATGAGCTGTGCGCGTACTCGGTCGGCAAGTTTGGTGGCAAAGAATGCCTGTTGCAGGCCGCCCGAGACAGAGACGATCAGCAGCGCTGACATCGACACGACGATGCTGAGCACGATCAGCATCGCGGAACCGTTTTTTGAATTATCTGTATTCGGTATTTTCATGTTTACTTCTCCTCTTTTGACACCCGTAAGGGGCGCCGATCGTTGCGCAGAATCATGGATGTCAGCGGCCATTATTTTCCTGTGTTTCTCGGAAATACTTCCGCCACAAGGCGTGAGGTGATGCGATTACTTGAGCCATGCGCCCGGACGTAGTCATAAATTCCGAGGTCGACTTGGAGGCCCTTCTTGATGTCCTGCCCGTCCACCGTCAGTTCAAAAATGCCGTAGTCCGGGCCCATCGAGAATGTCCCGCCAATGTCCACGAACTGTTCCTGACCCGGCCAGTCGATCGTGACGTCCTTCAGTAGCGGCGTTTCGAGGGTGGATGTGTCAGCCTTGAGGCTGGCTCTAAACTGCACATAGCGCTCGTCTGCCAGGCTAGCGATCGATCCGGGGGATGTTATGGCCGTGATCGATGACCACGCGGTTGCATTCGTCATCAGTGAATCCGCAGCTGTACGGACGCGGAAATCAATAGAGGAATCTGACGGCGTGACCGATGACCACGTGATCTGGTCGTAACTGGGCGCGTCGGCCTGCGTGTCAAAGATGCGTGAAGTATAGTACCCATTGGTTACATAGGACACGTACATGGCGGCGACCGCTGGCGTGTTTGTAAACGACAGGACGTCACCACGTGTGCTCCATGTATCCGCGCTCGTGTCGGCAGGTAAGGGGGTTGATGACGCCGGAATCATAAAGGTCCCATAAAACGGGCTATGTGTTTCATCCCATATCGTTGGGCTCCCTCTGTTTGGGTCATTGCGCACGAGGTAGGAAATCAGGTAGCTCTTGGCCTCGTCTATTTCGAAGTCGGTAAGATCGCTCCATTCTGTCGTGTTCGCCGAGATGTTGATGCTGTCGTTACCCGAAAAGCTGAGCCGTGTCATTGTGCTTGATGCGGCATCGATGGTGTTGCTCTCAAAAGAGGATGCTTCGGCGATATAGGCGTCACGAATGCCCAGCATGCCGTCTCCGGACATGAAGGCTACGGAGCACTTTGCGCCACTTGTCTGAATCCAATTTCCCGACACCATTTCGGAGCCACGCACGAGAACACGAACCGCGGCGCCTGACAGCATGTTTGTCGCTCCCGAATAGGACGTGAGAGCGCCTGTCTGTGACTCCACGGTCCAGTTGGTCTCATTGCCGCTCAGCTGCAGGACGACATCGAAGGGGTCGAGGCTGCGGTCAAACTCGATTTCGGTGTCGTCGCGTGTTTCTCCGGTCGCGCGGAAATTCGTTTCCTTCCACAGATCGTTGTAAAACGTCAATTCGACATAGTTACTAATGGCCACCGCTTTAAAATCAAGGTCGTGATTTCCGCTCCATGAACCGCTGGCGACATATCGGTTGGATGCGGTGGCCCCTGCCTCGCTCACGACGGGAAGGTGGTCCTCACCTTCCCGTAGGCCATAAGAAGGGGAGGCGAACAGGCTATCGACGCCAATGCGGTAGCTGCTGCTGGCATCGTTCTTGTCGACCACTTCAAGTCGAATTGTGTGCGTGCCGTTGGTGAGGGATATCGACCCCAGCAAGGTGTTCACCGCGCGGCTGGGTGCCGAATCGTAACCGTCAAACACGGCATCAAGCGGGGCCAACTCCCAGTCGAACAGGTTTGCGAACAGCGTGACACTGGAGGCGTTAACGCCGTTGTATGTTCCCACGCCCATACCGTTGGTCGTCACGTAGCCTAGTTGCTCTTGACGCTCAGCGCCTGTGAGGCTGTTGTCGCGGTTGCTAAACGTGGTGACGCGCAGCTCGTCCGGCGTGCCGGGTTTAATGTGATAGACAACCTGTTTTGACCAAACCAGGGCCCCGTTTACATCCACGTCCAGAATGCCGTCACCATTAGAGTCTTCGGCCAAGGGGAAGCTGAGGGCGGAGTAAGGGCCCTGACCTTCAGGGGAGTAGAACATGCGATCCAGTGTGGAAAGTCGCAAGTCGCGTTTCAATCGCTCCATCGCAATTTGCACTTCAATATCCAATTCCGTTTGTTTGTTGGCCTTTTGGGCTTCTGACAAAACGTACACGACAATGCGCATTGCGATCGTGATAGTCACCACCATCAGGGATGCTGCGATGACGACCTCAACAATGGTGAAACCTGCGGTCTTTTGTTTATGGCTCTTCATTATTTTCATTTCTAGTATGGAATATCAGCGATATAGGTGCGGACCGTTTGTTGGCCGGGGGCGTACTTCAGAGACTTACGGTTTTTGATCGAAATCGTGACAATGACTTCTTTCATATTGTCAGTGATGTTCGTGACGCTCGTCGCTCTAGAATAAACTCCGTTAGGGTCAGGGGCGCCAGCACTATCCAGCCGTGTGCCCGCTTCGCCAAACAGGTCCAGTTCGTCAAACGCAAAGGTTTTCACCCGCTCGATGCGATTTTTCGCCAGATTCACCGCAACATAGTGGTCCCGGGACGTATCAAGGATTTGCTTGGATGTCAGGGCCAGTGAGCAAAGCCCGGCGACAGCCATTGCCATAATCAGCAGTGCCATCATCGTTTCAACAAGGGTGAACCCCTCGTTGTTGGATTGTGGTTTGCGGGGAAGCCCCGTCACGTTGTCTTTGGTTGTTTTCATGATCGTCAAACTATCAAACCTTAGCAGGTGTCGCAATATTCAGTATTTGCTTTGTCGGGGTCTTTCTAAGCACGATCCGGGCCAGCTTGGGAGAACCGGCGTGTAACCTCGGCACATCGTCCGCTTTTGGGCGTAATCGGCGTGAATTATCAACGCAATGGGCCGAAATGGCATATGGTTGTTAGATTTGTGATGGTACGCTCTTCGCATATTGTTAAATCGTGCGACACGCCTATGTCGTCATTTTTGACAGTGTCGTGATCGTCCCTGACCCGTTGGTGTCGTGAAGGGCCTATAATTCGCACAAAATGGTTCAAATGTCCCTCATCGCGACGTTGGATCGCTACTTGCTTGATGGATAGGGAGCGACTGTGGTTGAATTCGTTTTTAGGGATCATAAAGAGGAGAATGTTGATGCGCTTAAAAAAAATTGATAGAGACGGGTTCAGCTTGGCTGAAGTTATGGTGGTACTCTTGGTTATTGGCGTATTGAGTACGATTGTCACAGTCAGCTTGAGCAAAGCGCGCATTGAAAGTCAGTTTAAAAAAGCTGAAACAGAATTGCAGATGCTTTCTTCCGCAATTGAACAACTTGCTTGGGACACGGGCATGCTTCCTCGTGCGTTGAGTCGCGTCACCCCGGGGTCTTCGGAGTGTTGGGACCTGAGTACGGATGACGCCGGGTTGATGGGGACGGACGGGGATTTCGCCAATTGGAAGGGGCCCTATATCCGAGACATTGGCAATGACCCCTGGGGGAATCCATACTTCTTTGATCCCGACTATCGCATCAATGGCGTCTTCGAAAAGGTCGTCGGCTCGTTTGGGCCAAACGGTGTCGGGCGAAACCGGTATGACAGCGATGACATTTACGTGCTCGTGGCAAACTGAGCCCGAATGGGCGCTCTTTATTGAGACTTTCGAGAAATGCCGCTTTTTTAAGGGCTCTCGGCGTACGTCATCGTCATCACTAGGGGATGGGGAGAATTCGGCCCGTCGACGTGCTCCGCTAGCGACGCCGAGGCGTGTCGGCCGATGGTCGTCACTTTTTTCCGATTTTGGCTGGACGCTACGGGCATGTACAACTAGGCTTCTCGGCGTCAGGCTTGGGTATCTGTCGAAGCCCGAACACAGCCAGAAAATTAGTGGAGGCCGAAAATGACGCTACTTC
>JBLHHU010000077.1:0-13332 GCA_047615735.1 Kiritimatiellia bacterium
CCAACGCCAACGCGATTATAGTCAATACTGTATTGAAAACGGTCAAATGTTTCGAACGAGGAATTGAAGCCCGAGCGCAAGCCTCGGAGATACATTAATTCGTGAGCCAAGTACTTGGACAAGTCCGTGCGAATCTTCGCATTGGCGTTGAGTGTTGTTGTGTCGCGGTTCCTGTTTCTATTCGTGTCATCATCGTCTACGGCGGTGATAACGCGATCCGCATCAACGCCAGAACGGGATCCGCTACGTGCCTCGGTCCCCGCCGATATGCCGGCACCCAATTCAATCGTCGTCGCATCGGTGATAGGAAGCCTCCCGAGACCATTTTCAGAACCTGTTGCGCGCAAAAAGAAAAAGACGTCACTCTGGTCGGTGTCGGCGCGTTCTGGATCATCAAAATCGGTCTGCTGGAAGCGAATACCAGCGCCGGCAACAACGCCGTCTATAATGCGGTCTTCATAACGGATTTCTTCCAGATAGGTCACACGGTCCTGACGCTCAAACTCCTCTTCCAAAGCGATGAGGTCGAATCGCGACAGGGTCAGGCCAATATTCTTATCCTTGGCCATCAACCAATCAAATCTAAGGCCTATATTATTTTCGACACGCTCATAACGGCGTCCTCCAATGTCGTCCCGGACACCCGAATCGTCCACGTAATCGGTGACCCACCTAAAACGATCAAATAGCGTTCCACGCAGATACGGACTTACCTGAAACTCACTTGAGATATTAGCACTCACACCCTCGTCCGGAACAGAGACATTGAATTCATTCTCTTGCGTATCTAGCGGAAAATAGCGATAGCTAACGCGGACCGAAAAATCCAAATCGGAGTGGCGCGTTATCGGAACGTAGTTACGAAAATCGAGAGAGGTGATGACCGGAAAATCGGATCCGTCTGAGCGAATCCTGCCTCTCTGGTTGTCGATCAGGAAATCAGACCCCTGGCCCGAACCAGTCGTATAGCGATATCCGGCAGTCGTCGTCAGGCGAACCGTAGAATAGAACGGGCCGATTCGCAGGGTTGAATGATCGGGGATGGCAATGTCCCGCCTCGTGTCGTAACTCAGACTTTGGGCCGAGACGGACTGTATCGACACGGCGCCCGCCAAAAATGCCACGCATGCCAATGCATGAAGGGAACAGCGCATCGTTCGGCTCAGGTTTTTAGAAGGTTGACTCAAGCATGACCTCTATGATCGCATTGGGCAGGCAACTCAAACAGTGATTGCACTAGCTCAGGTGGCTGTATTGCTATCAAGCGACCACCCAAGTGTCAATGACGGATCATCAGGCGTAAGGCCGTATCAGCCTGCCCGAAACGCGCTACACGCTCGACCAACGTATATCGTTCCAACACGATTCTCTGTAGTTCTGCAGCGTCACTGGGGTCGATCGGCAGGACCTCCGGACAGCGAATCGCCAGCGCATAGCCACTAAGCGCAGCAACATGTGCTTCCGTCTGTGCCAGTGCCTGACGAAACAGCTCCGCATTCTGAACGTGGTAAAGCGCCGCCTTCTCCGTGCTCCAAGCAGGGAAATAGCAAAATTGGCCAAGCTCAAATCCAGGCGGTAACGCGAGGCCCGTTTCAACAGCAATGTAGGGGTCCTGTGTGAGAATCACGCCTCCCGGCTTTCCGCCTGCGCGTGCGTGCAGATCCAGGATTGTGCGGGATGTCTCCTGCAGGACACTTAAGGGGCTCTTTTCCTTTAGCGGCCACCAGATACGATCACGAGGCCCCAAAAACCACCCGTGAACGACAGGTGACGCCGCGGCAAGGGCGACACTGGATAGGAACACGACCAGAACGACACCTTGCAGCCATTGCCGGTTAGCACGGCAGACGACTCTGACACAAGCCACGGAGAGCACGGCGCAAAGTAACGGATAAACGATGACTTGATAATCGTCGTAGGGAAACGGAGCCGCAAAATGGACAAAACTGATCGTTGCAACGGCCCACCAACTCATTCTTTCAACAGAAAACGTTTTACCGCCGGACGCGCCCGCCCGTTTACTCTTGAGCGTGTACACCAACAACGCAATGGTCATCATGCTGGCCACACCATAGTCTTGAATGCAGCGCGCCACGAACCCGCCCTTATAGGCGACCGTCAACATAAGCGCCCCCGCCTCACGCTCGGCATGGTACTCAACCATGGCGAACCACAGGGCTTCAGGCGCCAACAGAAAGAAGGGCACGAACAGGGCCAACGCCGTCAGAGTGGCGCCAACAAAGAGCCACAGCCATGTATTGCGTGCCGGATTCGGGTCATCGACGACACAGCGTCGCGAATTAAGGTCCGCCAGCAACATGATCAGAAATAGAGGCGGTAACGCGAATCCCGCCGAAGCACGCGTTCCAGCAGCCAGCATGATCAGGGCACCGCTCAACGCCGGCGCTCCTCGCGGAAAACGCGGGAGCACCGTTAGCACCCAAAAACCGGCGGCCAATAACACACCCGCCAAGGCATAGGTCTTGACGACACTGAAATAATACGCCTGAAATCCGTTTACCCCCAGTAAGCACAGCGTCATCACACCGGCGGCGACGGCTTCTGGTCGCCCCAGTCCGCCCGCCAGGCGGATCGCAAGCCCAACGGTGAACGCGATGCATATCAAGGCCAGGAGCACGGTAAACAGACGTCCACCCATCAGACCATAGGTTTCAACAAGTGGGTGCGCCGCGGCATAGACATAGGGCATGACAGGCCCTTGGGTGGTTGCGAAATCGAGGTAGGGCGTTTGCCCCTCGGCGACCAAGCGGGCTCCGTAGAGGTACCACCCCTCGTCCTGATTCAGGTCCCCCCGAAACAGCCCGCACACCAATAATGCGACGGTTGCGAACAGCGCGGCCGTCGCGATTAGCTTACTCGAAAGTGCCTTCATGATGCTTGTATTGTGTCGTACCCCGCGCTCACACGCAAGTCACAGCCGCTCGGATGATCGCACCCGTTGCGCAGCGTCCAGATGGGTCGCTCATGCTACTGTAGGCGAGACATCACTTTTCCAGACGAATGCCACGACGTACATAGGTCGGAATGTCGAGATCCTCGCCATCAATAATCGTGGCTTCAACATCTTTGAATCGATCTTTGCCGCTCATATCCAAGCCCAAGAGTGGCTGTAGCTGAGATTTTTTTCCGCGATTCCGGCTTCCTCGCGCGGGCTTTGGACGGTCGACTGACACAACAGGCACTGGCGGCGCTTCATCGTCCCACGTGTCTGTACACAGAAGCACAAGCGTCAAACTGTCGTCCGCCTTGGCATCAATAGTTGTCCCCATGACCAATTGACAATCTACCTTAGTGCGCAACTGGATTCCGGACATGACGGCGCTGATCTCAGACAATCGAAGATCTTGCCCGCCCAAAATACCGACCATGACACCGGATGCCTGTTCGAGCACCTGTCCGGCGTTCAGTAATGGACCGTCCAGCAACTGGCGCAAGGCCGTATCCACGCGATCCGCGCCACTGGCCGCCCCGAAACCAAGCGAAAACGGAGCCCCGCAATGCTGGGCGAGACGGCGCAAATCACCGAGGTCAAGTTTGATGTAACCCGGGCGAACAAACAGATTGCAGAGCGCGGCCACACTCTCACCAAGAATAGCGTCGGCCATCGCAAACGTGGTCGCGACATCGCGGTCGCCAATATGCTCCACCACACGATCATTCGAAAGGGCCAGCACCAGATCCGCGGTTTCCTGAACCGCGCTAAGTGCTTGCGCGGCCTTTTCCAGTCGTCCGGAACCTTCGAAACCAAACGGCATCGTCACAACGGCGACACTGAAGCAATCAGACTCACGCGCGGCACGTAAAACCGTCCCGATGCCACCCGAACCCGTTCCCCCACCAAGTCCGGCAAATACGACAACCATACGCTGACCAAGAACGAGATCGCGAATCGCGCTGATCTCATCTTCAACAGACAAACGCCCTTGCCCGACATCGCCGCCACAGCCCTGCCCACCGGTCCGCTTGGAACCCGCCTGGAGCTTTACGCCAACAGTTGTTGCCGCCAGCGCACGTGCGTCCGTATCAATAACGGAAACGCATACGCGATCGGATAGGTCCATCTGAAGACGCGCGGCGACGCCTAATCCAGCTCCGCCTAGGGCCACGAAACCAATATCTTTTTCAAGGCTTTCCATCGTTTACTGCCCTAACAGACCTTTGAACCATCCCGACAAGCCATTGGTCACCTTCTCTTCTTGCGCGATTCGGAAACCGTATTGCACCAACCCGCAGGCAGACGCGTACTCGGGGCCCGCGGTTGCCAGATTCAGGCCGACAAAATTGCGTGGCGAACCAACACTGCACGGCATGCCGTAGACGTTTTCACCAATTGTGCAGAGACCTTCCAGATTTGCACAACCCCCGGTCAAAACAACACCGGCCCCGAGTTGGTGAATGACGCTCGCGCGCTGCAATTCACGCTCTACTTTGCGCAACATCTCGTCGGTTCGCGCGTTGATCACCTGATTCAACGCCTTGCGGTTGATTTCGCATCCCGCAAATCCAACCTCGGCCGCAATTTTCACCGTTTCGGTTCCATCGTCGTCATTGACGAGTGCAGACCCGTATTCGCGCTTAATACGCTCGGCCTGCTTCATTGGAATGTTGAACGCGTGAGCGATGTCGTTCGTAATATGATCCCCGCCAAGCGAGAAGACACCCGCAGTGCGTACGATGCCATGCAAATACACAACGTAGTCAGTCGTCCCGCCACCAATATCAATCACAACAACGCCGCTTTGCTTCTGCTCGGTCGTGAGAACGGCAAGCGCTGAGCAGAGACCCGAAAAAACCATATCCTGCACATCAATCTGTCGTGATTCTGCAGCTCTAAGCATGTTGGCGAGACCGTTGCGATTGCCGTGAAACACGAGCATATCCAAACTGAGGCGTGCCCCTCGTAACCCTTCGGGATTAATGACGCGCTCGCTGTCATCAATGTAAAAGTGCTGGTTGACGGTGTGAATGATCTCCCTGTCGGAACCCAGATTCACAGCACTCGCCACGTCCATGACTTGCTCGATGTCGTCTTGCGTTATCTCGCCGCTCTTATCAAAGACAGGAACCATGCCGCGGTTCACATCAACTCGGATGCGTGCGCCATCCACCGCCAGCACAACCTCGCCGATACTGACATCCGAGCGTTCTTCGGCGGTGGCCAGAACCGAGCGTATCCCGGCACAGACTTTCTCAAAGTCAACGATCTGACTTTTTCGAATACCGGCAGACTCCTGTTCGCCGATACCAATGATGTTGACGTGATTGTCTTCGCGCCATTCGCCAACCAAGGCGACCGTCTTGGTTGTTCCAATTTCTAAACCCACCACCGGAGGAAGTGCCATGGTCGATATTCCTAGTCCCGATATGAAATGGGCAGATTGCGGCGATAGGCGTCCAGTGTCAGGTTGACACTGCTCAATGCGCGCCCCGCAGACCGTTCGGTTCGGATGAGGGTTCGCAAAAACGCCAGGCGATCATGAAGGTCTTGCGTTACGGCATCGCCTGGGGTGCGACTCCACCAGAAGTCGACGCGCGTCTGATCGTTGAGTCGGAGACGAAGGCTGTCACCGCGCCCACCGAACCCTCCCGTGACATCAATATCGGCGATGGCAATGTCCTGATCAAACTCTGCCTGGCGACAATAATCGATCAAGGCAACGGCATCGGCGGCCAACCCCGACAGGCGCTCACCCGGTTGTACAGCCCCACCACCGTGACCATGCACAGCCGGCAAGTCTGTCCGTCGACCGCGCGGCCTGAAAATGTACCCGTGCTCGTCCACAACATAGGTCGCGTTCCGGCCAAACCGTGCGATTGGCTCGCGCTCTACTAGGTTGATGCGCATTGTGCTGGGCAAAATGCGCGTAATCTCCATGGCACGATAATGCGGTGCGAAACGAAGAAATTCCAAGCGTGCTTTGGCGATGTTGACGCCGAACAGATTGGCGCCATGGTCGATGCGCAATTTGCCGCGGATATAATCCCGCGCCACGCGATCCGAAGAGTCCAATTCAATCGCCTGTATCGTGAACATGGGATTATCCGCAAACAACATCCCGCCCATACTCTTGATGCCGAACCAGAGGCCGACACACAGCGCCAACGCAACAGCGAGGCTGGCGACGAGAACCTGTGCGGAAACACCGTCAAATGAACCGGTCAGTCGCTTGGAGAAAGATACATTCAGGCTTTTTTTACGGCGACGACGCGAGTTCGTCCTCTTCTTGCTCGAACGCCCCGCCTCCGGGAGCTTCATCCAGTCCGGAAATCGGTCCGGCATGTCAACGCCTCCTTGCGCTTCATTGTATACGCTACTTCATCGATCGCCGCATTAGAGATGCGGGCACGCTAGTACTACCAAAATGTGTCATCCTTACCAAGCAATTGCATTCGGAGCGTGGAAATTAATCGCCTCGGCGCCATCACCTGAGCGACGTGACCCCATTTTTCGCCTTTATTTCTTCCATGCGGTCGCCATGACGCGGCGGCACAATTCAGGAAACTCCCACCCAAAGGCAGCAGCCGCTTTTGGCAGAAGGCTACTCGGCGTAAACCCGGGGATGGTATTGACCTCAAGCGCGAAGAGTTCACCATCAGGCCGTAGGCGAAAATCGACCCGTGCCATGCCCCGACAATGGGTCGCCTGATAGGCGCGGCGCGCAAGGTCAACACAACGCTTGCGCGTGGCGTCTGGCAACGCTGCGGGAACATGATACACCGTTTCCTGACTAGCATATTTCGCGTCATAGCTATACCAGGCCTCCGGCGCCACGATTTCAACGATTGGCATGGCCTGACCATCCACAAGTCCTACGGTCAGTTCTCGCCCAGGAATGTACGTTTCCGCCATGACCTTGTCATCATACTGGAACGCGAGCGCAAGTGCAGCAGACATCTCCTCCTGAGCGCGCACGCAACTCATTCCGATCGTCGAGCCCTGCCGGCACGGCTTGATGACGAGCGCAAGCGGCAGATCTGGGGTCTGCCCGACAGAAAGGATTTCAGATGGCGCCATTGGAACACCTGCCGACTCAAGCTTTTCCTTACATAAGGCCTTGTCGAAAGCAATGCGGCTTGCCTCAGGTCCGGCGCCAGTGTAGGGCAACGCGAGCGCCTCCAGAGCCTCTTGCACGCTCCCGTCTTCACCGTAGGCTCCATGCAAGGCAATAAAAACACCGTCAGTTCCTAGTGGCAAATCGGGTATTGTATCATCCACGTCAATTTCATCGACGTGAAATCCACATGCGCGCAGACCCTGTGCAACCGCCGCACCGCTCGTCAGCGAGACCTCACGTTCAGCCGATGGGCCCCCTTTTAAAACAACGACATTTTTCATGCTAACAATCTCCCAGAATGAAGAACACGAACCTCTGTTTCCAACGCGACACCAAACGCGTCGGAAACAGCCATTCGGCCAAGGCCAATAAGTGCCCGCACGTCCGATGCAGACGCACCTTCAGACGCCGTGATGAAGTTGCCATGCCCCTCGAATACTGCCGCACCCCCAATGCGTTTCCCGCGCATGCCAGCTTTCTCAAGAAGCTGACCGGCGTGTTCATCGACGGGATTTTTGAATGCCGAACCGGCCGAACGGTACCCTGACATCCATGCGCGTTTCTTTCGTATGGCGTCACGCTCGGCCTCGATCCGCTCCGGGTCACCCGTCGTGACACGAAAAGCAGCCTCGACAACGTAATGATTCTCGAGATAGCCGCAATGGCGGTAGCCCAACTGCAGGCGCTCTCGGTCAACGACCTGCTCACGCCCTTGCGGGTCAATTCCGCGCACCCAAAGCACATGATCCCCCAAACTTTGTCGCCAGGCACCGGCATTCATATGCATGCCCCCTCCCAGCGTGCCGGGAATGCCCTGTACGAATTCGAACCCCGTCAAATGTCGTTCTGCCAGCCAGTCCAACATCTCGGCCAGCGTCACCGCAGCGCCAACAACACATGTCGTTTCATCCTGCATGCGTATGTCATGGAAGACCTCGCCTTCCAAACGACAGACGACCCCTTCCAGCCCAGCGTCGCTAATCAGAAGATTACTGCCCCCGCCAACGAGTGTTAAAGGGATGTCATGCGTGTGCGCCCAGTTGAGCGTGCGCTGAAAGTCATCAACAGAGGCAAGCGACACCCACACATCAGCAGCGCCACCCACCCCCAGCGTGGTCTTCGGCGACATGGGCTCGTTGAGGCGGACACAGCTATCCGATGACACATCCAACGCGGCAACTGCGTCGACATATGGCAGGGGTCCAAAGCGTGTTCCTTCACGCAGAGCGTCACACGCACGCTGCGCCAGCGTTTCCACGTCCCCAGCCCCTAAAACGACAAATAAATCGCCCGTTTTCAGTGTACGCGCCACCGACTGCCAAGCCTCGTCCAGCGAACCGACCAACACCGGAACAGGAATAGCCGCATTCGATGTTGCAGCAGCACGAAATTCTGCATAAAGATCGCTTTCACATCCGCCCGGAAGCGGCGCCTCAGATGCCGCATAAACCGGCGCCAGCACGAGCGCATCCACGCCAACAAAGGCGGCGGGAAAATCTGCGCCCAGAGCCAATGTACGCGTATAACGATGCGGCTGAAAAACAGCGACGATACGACCGGGCCAGTTTTGGCGCAATGTCGACACGGCACACCTAATTTCGGAAGGATGGTGCGCATAATCCGACACAACGCGTACGCCATTGGTTTCGATAAGTGTTTCCAGTCGCCGCCGCGGTGAGGTCGCCGAAGACAGGGCATCCGCAATGGTCGATGGCGTCACGCCGAGGCTGTGACACGCTGCAAATGCGGCTGTTGCATTGAGGACGTTGTGGCGCCCCTGAAATGGCAAACGAACGCCGACTCGATCGCCTTCGCCGCAGCGCACCCAAAAGACGACACCAGACGCGTCGTTTTCCATCCCCCCGCATTGGACCTCAGCCGCATCAGAAAAACCAAAGCCTACCGCGCTCGCAATGCCTGCCGTCAAGGCAAGCGCCCCGGGATCGTCCGCGCCGTAGATGATCGGTCCCGCCGTGTTGGCAATAAAGCTGCGAAAACAATCCTGAAAAGCGTCGACGTCGTCAAAGTGCTCCATGTGATCGAACTCAACATTTGTCACAACACCTAGGCGGGGAAAATAACCAGCCGCACTGCCATCGCTTTCGTCGGCTTCGACGACCCATGCGCCGGAAGGCGTACCGACACACCCCGCGACAGCCCCCAGTGCGGGCACCTCACCGCCAATACACCAGCAATCGAGCCGATCAGCATGCCGCAGGATCTGGGCAATCAGAGCGCTCGTCGTGGTTTTGCCGTGCGTCCCGGTGACGGCCACCGACAATCGATCCTCGAGCAGCACGGGCAGAACATCGCCACGGCGAAAGACAGGGATGCCACGCGCCATCGCAGCCTGCACTTCGTGCGACGCATTCGATACCGCCGTACTTCGAATCACCCAATCCACATCCTGATCAAGGTGTTTGGCGTCGTGCCCCTCAGAGAGTCCAACGCCGGCCGCGCTTAGCCACGTTTTGAGAGGCCCCGACAGATTCACATCGCATCCGGTAACGCGAAAGCCCTGGGAAACCAAGAGACAGGCAAGACCAGCCATGCCAACGCCACAGACGCCCATGAAGTGTACATGGGCGCCGTCTTGCGCGAGGCAAGCACGAATATCACGCGCGATTTGTGTATCTGATCGGTTCATAGTCATTTGCACGTCCTAAATCATAGCGCCAAAGGTCACGGCATCTTGTACAAAATGTGGCCCTCAGGAACAAGCCATCGCTGTTTCGGCACAACGACGACATGCGTTATTCAGGGTCGCCGCTTCGGTTTACCTTGTGCCTGCCAGTGAAATATGGTTCTCAATAAGGACGCTTTTTCAACCTGAACCACGCAAACGGACCCGCCCCGACAATCGTCAGGTCGTCCATGGCGATGAGACGTAATAGTATGGAATCGAGCAATCCGAAACGGGAAACCATATCCGTCTGCATAACGGCTGGCAACGAGGAAAAAAATATCCGTCGCTGCCTTGAAAGCGTCACATGGGCCGATGAAATTATCGTCGTCGATAGTTTCAGTACGGATCGAACCCCTGAAATCTGCCGCGAATACACCAATCTTGTCTACGAGCACAAATGGTTGGGCTACATCGGCCAGAAAAACCTCATTAAGGACCTCGCCACCTGCCCGTGGATCCTATTCGTCGATGCGGACGAAGAAGTCTCGCTTGAGTTGCGCGACGAAATCTTACGCTCTTTTGAAGGCGGCGAAACAGAAACCTATGCAGGTTTCGAGTTTCCAAGGATCGTGCACTATCTCGGACGTTGGATTCGACACGGCGATTGGTACCCCGACGTTAAACTACGTCTCTTTCGCCGCGATCGAGGAACATGTGGCGGCAAAGAACCGCATGACCAAATTCTCGTCGACGGTCCGGTAAAACGATTACGGGGCCACATGCACCACTTTACGTACACCGGCATCTTAGATCAGATTGCCACCATAAACCGCTTCACAAGCATCACGGCCGAAACAAAGTTTCGCGACGGGCGACGCAGCCACCTGACCGACCTGCTACTGAGACCCGTGTTCCGGTTCTTCCGCGGCTATTTCATTCGCGGAGGCTTCCTGGATGGGCTGCCCGGCCTCATTATCGCGGCTTCAACGTCTTATGGCGTGTTCGCCAAATATGCAAAACTTTGGGAACTCCACAAACAGAAAAACAATGCGTCGTTTTGACCAAACATCAGCCGAACCCGACGGGATTGCCGTGCGGGTTGCTCTTTAGCTGCAGCATGTTGTGAACATTACCTCAAATAGCCAGCCTCAGGGAACCAACCCCCGGACCAACGGCGGACCGTACCGTAAGCGCCTGCTACTCATGTTGAGCTCCTTTGCCTTTTTTTTCATGCTGCTGGAGTTGGGCTACCGACGCGTCGACCCGTATCCGTATTTTGCACCATGGGAAATTAACCGCAACGAATTCGGAAACCTGACCGAATATGACGACCATCTGGGTTGGCGCGGCACCCCGAATGCGGAGCGCGTTTTCGTCACCCAAAACGCGCGCGTCACCCTGCGTCATAACGCAGGAGGCCACCGAGATGTAGAGCAAGCCAAGCGCAGCAAAGACCTGCCTGCCATCGTCTTTCTGGGTGATTCCTTCACCTGGGGATACGATGTGGAATACGATGACATGTTCGTCAATCACGTCCGCGCGGCGAATCCAGAAAACGAAATCTACAACTTTGGCCACCGGGGCTACGGCACCGATCAGGCCCTCATGATTTTTGAACGCAACACGCCTCAACGTCCCCTGCAGCATGTTTTCCTTATGTTCTACGAAAACGACCTAGCCGATAACACCCAGACGATCCGCTACAAAAAGAACAAACCCCGCTTTCTCATTCAAAACGATACGCTAACCCTGACAAACGCCCCTGTCCCCCACAATCGCCAGGCATGGAAGACCGCGTCAGCGACTGTCGCCAAACCGACGCCAACACTGAAAAGTCAGGCCCGCCAGCTTCTTTTCCACTCTCACCTCCTGCATGCGCTCCACCATCGCTTCACACAGTCGGACGCCACTCAGGATCTTTCCGCCCTAACGCCCGCCGACCTTCCCGTGAACGCATGGGAGGTCACACGACGCCTCATTTTGCGTATCGATGCGCGCGCAAAACAGCTCGGCGGCAAACTTTGCGTCCTCCGCATACCCTCTAAAAGTGAAACGCTGACCCCGGACATGTATGCGCAGTTTCATGCGGAACTTAGCGCCATAACACAGGCCGCAGGGATTGATTACATTGATTTGCGCCCGCCTTTAGAAGCGACGCCGTTGCGCACCTACTATCGGGACGGCATCCACTGGACGCCACGCGGCCACCAGATCGTCGCAAAGGTCATTCAAGAGTACCTTGCCACCGAAACCGTCTCCAAGCCTTCGCCCTGAGTCCCCCTTGCTTTGATTTTTGTGCGCTCGTTCTTGCATTGCCCAATCAGAGTCGCTATATTCCGCGGACTATGGCTAAAACACTCTTCGAAAAAGTTTGGGAACGTCACGTCGCCGCCGATTTAGGCGAAGATATGACGTTGTTGTACATTGACCGTCACCTGATCCACGAAGTCACCAGTCCGCAGGCCTTCGAAGGGCTGCGACTTACGGGCCGAACCGTTCGCCGCCCCGAACTGACGTTCGCGACCATGGATCACAACGTGCCCACGGATGACCGCTTTAACATCAAGGATCCGGTCTCAAAGGCGCAAATCGCTGCACTGCAACGTAATTGCGATGAATTTGGCGTCACACTCTACAATCTGGACAGCGAACATCAGGGCATCGTTCATGTGATCGGTCCGGATTTAGGCATCACGTTGCCCGGCATGACAATCGTTTGCGGTGATTCACACACCTCTACCCATGGCGCCTTCGGAACACTGGCCTTCGGCATCGGAACATCGGAAGTCGAACACGTCATGGCGACGCAAACGCTTCGCCAGAGCAAACCGAAGACCTTTAAGGTATCCTTCGACGGCACACTCGGACCGGGCGTGACCGCCAAAGACATGATTTTGAAGCTCATTGGCGAAATCGGCACCGCTGGCGGCACCGGCCACGTGCTCGAATACACAGGCGATGCCATCGCCAAGCTCTCCATGGAAGAGCGCATGACGATTTGCAACATGAGCATCGAGGCAGGCGCACGCGCCGGCATGATCGCTCCGGACGAAACCACGTTTGCATATATCAGCCGTGAATCGCGCCCATTTGCTCCAAAAGGCGCCGCACTGGATGCTGCGATCGCCGACTGGAAGACACTTCCTGCCGACCCTGGCGCAGTCTACGACCGCTCGATATCAATCAACGTTGATGACCTCGAACCTCAGATCACCTGGGGCACAAGCCCAGGCATGGTGACCAATGTGTCCAACCGGGTCCCAAATCCCGGCGATGTGCCGGGATACAACGCATCCGATGTCAAAATGGCGCTGGAGTATATGGGCCTCACGCCGGGCACACCCATGACGGATATTAAAGTCGACACTGTGTTTATTGGCTCCTGTACAAACGGACGCTTGGACGACCTTCGACGTGCCGCCAACGTGCTCAAGAACCACAAAGTCGCACCGGGCGTACGCCTGATGGTGGTTCCCGGATCCGAAGATGTTCGACGGCAGGCGGAGGCAGAAGGCCTCGACGAGGTCTTCAAAGCCGCAGGCGGCGAATGGCGCTTTGCAGGCTGCAGCATGTGCTTGGCCATGAATCCGGACCAACTGGCACCAGAGGAACGCGCCGCTTCAACATCCA
>JBLHHU010000078.1:0-13249 GCA_047615735.1 Kiritimatiellia bacterium
TCTGGAGCCCGGCGGGCTCCGCCGGCATTCCCCATCACTCCTTCACCCCACCCAACATAATCCCTTTTACAAAATATTTCTGAACGAAGGGATACACACAGATGATCGGCAAGATCGTCACAATGATCGTTGCGGCCTTAATCGTTTCGCTCGTGAATTCCATCATGGACGTGTCTGAAATACCCAATTCCATCAACTCCGTACTGCTTTCGATCACAATGCGCTGCAAGAAGGTCTGCAACACCTGCTTTTTGTCATCGGTAATGTAAAGCAAGGCATCGAACCAGGCATTCCAATGCGCAACCGCGGTCCATAGCGCCACCGTCGCCAGGACCGGCTTGGAAAGCGGCAAGTAGATGCGTAGCAAAACCGTCCATTCCCCTGCGCCATCAATGCGGGCCGACTCAATCAGCGACTCGGGTAAGGACTGAAAAAAGTTCTTCACGATGATCACATTGAACGCCGTGATTACGCTCGGCAGAACCAGCGCCCACATCGAATTGATCATGCCCAGCTTTTTGATCAGCAAATAGCCCGGCACCATGCCCCCGTTAAAGAGCATCGTGAACACGACAATAAACGTAATCATGGAACGATGTGGCATTTCACGGCGCGACAATGGGTAGGCGGCGACGCAGGTCAGCAACAAGGTCAGCACAGTGCCTACCACGGTTCGCATCACGGTGTTCACGTAGCCCGTCAGAATATTGGGATTGCTCAGCACCACCTTGTAACTGATCAGTGATACATCTTTCGGAAAAAAATGAAACCCGTCGCGACTGGCCTCCGTCGCCGAACTGAGACTGATCGAAAGCGTGTAAATAAAGGGATAAAGACAAAGCAATGCCACAAGCCCCAACACAAACACGTTGGCACCCTCAAAAAGCTTTTCTCCGCGTGATAACTTCATCATCTAATCATAACCATCATTCGCTTACCAAACACCCTGTTCCCCGCCACTGAGCTTCTTCGCAAACACATTCGCCCCGATCACCAGGATCAACCCGACCACGCCCTTGAACATACCGGCGGCCGTGGCGAGACTCAGATCAAGGCCCATCATGCGGCGCAGAACGTAGGTGTCGACAATGTCGGAAACGTCGTAGACTAGCGGGTTATACATATTGTAAATCTGATCAAAACCGGCGGTCAGGATGCCGCCCAACGACAGAATAAAGAGCGTGATCATGGTTGGGATTAAACACGGAATGGTAATGTGCACCATCTGCTTCCAACGATTGGCCCCGTCGATGACGGCGGCTTCATACAAGGTCGGGCTGATCCCGGATAGCGACGCTAGATAAATGATGGCGCCCCAGCCTGCACCCTGCCAGATCCCGGTCACGATGAGTACGGTGATGAACCAGACATCGTCGGTCAGGAACGTGATCGGATTTCCACCCAGCATCTTGATGCCCACGTTCACAGGTCCGCCGCCGCCAAACATCATCAAGAAGATACCGCCCAGAATGACCCACGAAAAGAAGTGCGGCAGATAGGTCAACGTTTGAATCGAGCGTTTGTAGCCCGCCTGACGCACTTCGTTCAACATCAGGGCCAATGCAACAGGAGCAAAGAAACCACAAAACAAACGCAGAATACTGATCGTCAGCGTGTTGCGAATCGCGCGCGGAAAATCTTCACTGCTAAACAGTCGCGAAAAGTTTTCCCACCCGACCCAGGCACTACCAAACATGCCATCGCTCATCACGTAATCTTTAAACGCGATCACCAGCCCCAACATGGGCACATAGTGAAAGACTAGGAAATAGAGCATCACCGGAACGACCATCGAAATCAGCCCGAGATGCTTGCGGTATGCGTCGTACCAATGGGTTTGCGTGTGTTCAGACATTCCAACCACACTCCGCATCAAAGACAGAAGAAACCCCAATTAAACGCTGAACGTTGCATTCCCTTTTCAGTGTTTCCTTTTTCATGGCGTCTCCCCCACACCCACCCGCGTATAGATGGTTTGCATCTCCGCATACATGGCATTGGCCTCTTCCAGAATCACATCGCCGCCACGTCGACGCCACTCGGTCACGAATTCATCAAAACTTTCGACATCGCGTTGACCGACAACAATCTCAACAAAGACGGTCATCTGGTAGTTGATAAGATCGCCCAAATAGCGACCCGCCGAGGGCACAACATCAGATTTACCGAGCACGTTCATCATGCCCCACTCGGCATTGCGGTTGCGCTCTAGCCACGCGAGATCATCTGCCGCGATGTATTTTTGGTCGTACAATTGATTCAGCGAGCTTGGGAAAAAGAACTTACACGGAAGTCCGAGCATCTCCTCACCGCGCTGACGCCCTTGGTCATCCGCGTCAAAAGGCAGCAAGAGATTGATCCCTGCCGGCAGCGCCTTACCGTCTGCGCGCGTAAACGCCTCAGGCGCATATTCCCAATGCATGCCGCGCTTACCATAACGCACCTCCATATAGAGCGCTTCATCACGGGCGATGGCTTCCACCATGCGTAAAACCCGAATCACCTTTTCCGGCTGCTGCTCAAGGTGCTTCCCGAACTGTAGAACATGTGCCGCACCGCCCCAGGTACGACCACGGCGACGCCCTTGCGCATCGCGCAGCGGCGGACCGGGCTCCAGCAAAGCCGTGGGCGTAAACGCACGCGTTTTGGACACCATCGAACCGGCTTCATGCTCGTAATAGTAGTGTGGGTGATCGAGGGCGTGCAGGTAACCGACCTTCCCATTGACGAAGCGCGCTTCGTTTTGACGGCCCTGCGTATCAAGAGGAAAATCGGGATCAAGCAGGCCCTCCGCGTACCACGTCTGCAAGGCCCGTAGCGCCTCTTTGGTCTCAGGCAGAAGTCCGCCCCAAACCACGTGCCCATCGCGTTCCATCAAGTCAAACGCAAGCACGCCATGGGCGGCAAAGATCTCAGCGAACAGCAAAGACCAATGGCTAATATTCGGCGCCCAACCGTAGGTGTCCTGCACACCGTTTCCATCCGGGTCGCTGTGTCGAAAGGCGTAAAGCGCCTCGTACATTTCCGACACGGTTTCAGGCACACGCTCGATACCAACGTTCTTCATCCAATCCAAACGCCAGCAACTGATACGCGGCCGGTTGGCCCCTGCGTCCACGGTCGGCAGACCATAATTCCGGCCCTTGTACATTCCGTAGAGCCACGCCTCTTTGCCATAGATGTTGACCCATTTCACATAGGTCGGACAATGCTCGAGGATAAGCTCGTAAGGCAGTTCCATCACAAAACCGTTGCGCAAATTCGCGCGTACCTGCGTGGGATCGCCTGTCCACATTACGTCCGGAATATCGCCGCCGCACAGCATCAACGGACGCCGATTGTTATAGGCCGTTGCGTCCATGAACACGGGCGAGATCTCGACATTGAAGCGCTGCTCCAGATTGCGCTCCAACCACGACCCTTCCTTGGCCCCCTGATAAGAAATCATGCCCTGCCAACGCAACCCCAGCGTTTGCGATTCATCATCCTGCACAGCAGACCATTCAACCGGACTCGGCTGCCCAATCCGCAACCGCGACTTCGGGTTGGACGGAATAAGAGACAAAACGAGTACCGCGACCGTGGCCACAGCGCCCAAAAACAATTTCTCTTTTCCGGTCATCAATTCCCCAGCTCTAGGACACAAAGACGGCAACGAATAGAAACGTAGAGATACAAGTAGTTATCCTACCGCGATAGAATCTTGAAATTCAACGTCAAAGCACGAAAACATTCAGAGAATCAGCAACGAGAAGCCGCGCGAGCTTAGCAAGCCCCGCCGGTGGGTAAAATAGTGTAACGCTGGACACGGCGGAGTCCGCCGGACTCCAAAGCTGGAACCCTTAGGTCCGTCCCAGTGAAAAATCGAAAGTGAAACAGTTCCCATGGAGCCCGGTGGGCCCCACCGGCAGCGGTGCTTGCGTCTTTCCCCTTTGCGTGCTTCGTGCCCTTCGTGGTGAATTCTTCTTCAGCCCGTCTACGTGCCAAGCATCCATTCAGACAATGCGTCCCCTACTCCGCATTCGCAAACACGAGCGCCCTTTTGATGCTCGCAACGGGAAGAACAGCCCCGGAGATGACGTCACCGTCCTTAAACGATCCGACGTGCATCCCAACGACCTCGCCCTTTGCGTTCACATAGGGCGCACCGCTTGCGCCGCGTGTGGCGAGATTGCCAGCATCGAATTTACACTTCAGCCGATCACCCGAAAGAGCTGTCACCGTGCCCCTGTGCAATAAACCCTTCTGTGCTTCGTCTAAAAACGTGGCAACCAACCAGATCGTCTGCCCTTGCTCCGGATTGCTGCCCGCAAAAGAACGCGGGGCAATTTTGTTCTTAAGCACCGTGCTAAAGAGAGCAACATCCAGCGCCTCGCCGATAGGTAGATAGGTCAATTTAGACGAAATCTGCCTTTCATCCACCAAATCGAGGAGCTTGACCCGTCGTACAAAGGAACCCATTTTCTCAGGTGGCACGTTTTCCTTCAACCCACCAGGTGGGCCAAAAACATGTTGGGCTGTAACAAGCAATGCGTTGGGATTATCCTCGAGCTTCACAAGAAACGCCGTGCCCGCTCCGAGATCACCGCTGCGCGTCGCAAAGATGGGTCGCCCAACAAAGCCTACATCGATGTTGGGTGCACCATCATCAGCGATAGCTTTGGACGCAGGCTTCACCTTGCCGCTTTTCAGGTCACGAATGTAATTTCGATCGCCCACGGAAAGGCGCAGCTGTGAAATGCGTACCTTGGAACCGTCCGAACGCTGTAGCGTCACCGCGCCTTTCGTCAAATCGACAAACTCCGCATCTAGCGTCGTGCCATCATTGCTGGTCCAAACACGACCCCACGCCGTGGAAACAGCCACAGCAAACACGATGCATACGAAAACCTTGTTCATCATCATCGAAAAGACGCCTTTCGAAATATTTCGGATCCCTGGAGTACGAGACTCCGTCGAGCCCTTTCCTACATCCCAATCAATAATAAAGCGATGACACTCAAAATATAATCACGCCGGTCGTTCCGAAGCGAGGCGATTTTCGGCACTCGGACACCACAACAACGCATCCACTGCTTCCGGCGGAGCCCGCCGGACTCCAAAGCTCAAGCAAACTCCACAGTCGACACTCTGGAGTCCGGCGGGCTCCGCCGGCCTTCATTACCTAGCGCCTCCGGCGTCAAAAGTTTGCGTCCTTCTGTAAACGCTTCCAATCTTTGGCGGCAGAGCTCTTAAAGCGGCTACATTCACCTCTGAGCCTCCGTGTCTGCAGCATAGCGGGTGGTGAATTTTTCTCCCCTACCCCATGCTAATAGACTTTTCTGGCAGAGCACTTATCGCATATAGTAAATATTTCAATTAAACAGCAATCTATTCAGGAGTGGTATGCATACAAAGAGCTTATGTACATTTATGATCGTCCTCGCAGGTATCGTATCGACACAACAGGCCCACAGTGCAGATGCACATGCGGGCCATTCGCACGACATCACAGGTCTCGAACTGGGCATAACGGCAGGATTTGTCCACCTCGAAGGTGAGGACGAAGATGCACCCGGACTGCATGTGCACCTAAACAAGCGCTTGTCACACGAGGGACCTTTAAGCCGCGTCGCGCTTGGCGTTGGTGGTGAAATCATATTAGCCGATCACGAACATTATGCGTTAATGGCCCCATTGACCTTCTATCCCTGGCGCGGCCTCATGCTGTCGATTGCCCCAGGCATCGAATGGGCAGAACATGATGGCGCAACGGAATCGGAATACACCACGCACATCGAACTGGGTTATGGATTTGAAATGGGCAAATATGACATCGGCCCGGTCATTGAATTTGCGCAGACCGCTGATGAAGAACACTACATGCTCGGGGTTCACTTCGGCATTCATTTATGAGTACAGATAATCGCGCCCCGAGAAACGATCCACCATGACCGCACGCCATTGGTACACCATAAACGCCCAACGATATAGCCTAGGAAGATGTTCGCCATGTGGTGGATAATCATCGGACTACTCGTCGCAGGGCCTGCGGTGTACAGCCTTCGCCCCTACAGAAAACTTGAGCCCTACCTGCTCCCACTTCCTGCTCTGTTGGCGTTTCTGGTTTTTCTGGGATTGGGTGGTCGCGCACAATCGCCGGGTGGGTACTTCCACACGGTCAACTGGATTGACGCGTTAGACTGGACCGCCAGCTTGCGCCTAGACGGATTCTCGCTCTTGTTTGCGCTAATGATCACCGGCATTGGTGCCTTGATCATGCTCTACGCATCCAGCTATTGCGCACATGATGTGACACGTCACCGCTTCTACGCCGTCCTTTATATCTTCATGGCCTCCATGCTGGGACTGGTTCTGGCTGACTCCCTGATTCTGTTTTTCATCTTCTGGGAATTAACCAGCATTACGTCTTTTTTCCTGATCGGTCACCACTACCAAAAGGAAGACACGCGCAAGGCGGCACTGCAAGCCTTGCTCGTCACAGGCGCCGGCGGACTGGCCCTGCTTGCGGGCGTCATCCTGCTGGGTGTGCGCACCGATTGCTGGTCGTTCAGCGAACTCGCCGCCGCCGGAAGCGACCTCACGAGTATAACACCGTTACTCGGGCCGATTCTTTTGATCGTCGTCGCCGCCGCCGCCAAGTCTGCACAACTCCCGCTACACTTTTGGCTTCCCAACGCCATGCAGGCACCCACGCCGGCCTCGGCCTTCCTGCATTCCTCCACCATGGTCAAAGCGGGTGTATATTTACTGGCTCGCATGAGCCCTGTGCTGGGCGATCACCCCGTCTGGACCCCACTCGTCACCGGCCTTGGTGCCGCGACCATGATTTACGCCGGTCTGTTTGCCGTCTTTCAACACCCTATGAAACGTCTACTGGCCTACTCGACGATTAGCGCGCTCGGCGCAATGGTCATGCTGACAGGCCTGGGCTCAGAGGCCGCACTCAAGGCTCTGGTCATTCTTATCGTGGCGCATGCATGCTACAAGGCCGCACTATTCATGCTCGCTGGCGCAATTGACCACAGCACCGGCGAGAAGCGCCTGAACCATTTGCGCGGCCTACGCAGGGCGATGCCATGGACATTCGGCATTGCCTTGCTGGCAGGTGCCTCGCTGGCCGGCTTGCCGCCCTTTGCCGGGTTTCTGGCCAAGGAATCCATCCTGACAAGTATGCATGGCCATTTCCTGCTATCGCTGGGCATGACACTCGCCGCAACGGGCTACGTCGCCGCAGCGCTTCGGTTTTCTCTATCGCCGTTCGCCGGCACCCCCATGGACGAGCATCGCATGGCACATGACAGCCCACGCAGCATGCTCGCGCCCCCTGCCCTGCTGGCCTGCACTGGCCTCGTGATTGGCCTCTTTCCTGCACTTTGCGACAGCCTCGTTTATGGCGCGGTCTCGGCTCTGAAAGGCAACGTCATCGAAGGGCATCTACATCTCTGGCATGGGTTCAACGTTGAGTTGCTGTGGAGCCTGATAGCCATCGGTGCAGGCTATGCAATCTGGCGTCACTTCCCAAGGATCGAAAACCGGATTAGTGTCCTCGCCTCGTTCGCGCGCTTCGGTCCACAGAAAACCTATCAGCGTGCATTATCCGCCATAGAGCGACTTCACCAACGTGGTCTACCCTGTTTCGGTGGTGGGCAGCTCGGACATTACCTACGCGTCATCTTACTGACGGCCAACGCCCTGTTGCTGTACGGACTGCTAAACAGCGAGCGCGGTCGCGACATCGATTTCGCCGGTATCACACTGGTCAACGCATGCCTCGGTGGACTCATCATCCTCGCGGCCGTCTTTGTCGTCGTGAGCCGAATGCGACTCGCCGCCATCTGCATCCTCGGTCTCGCAGGCTACATGGTATCCCTACTCTTCATCACGATGGGTGCACCCGATCTGGCCCTCACCCAAATGATCGTTGAAAGTCTAACCGTCATCCTGCTGATACTATCCTTTTATCATCTGCCACCATTGGCGCTACCCGCGACATGGCCCCAGCGCGTCGTGGATGCCGTCCTAGCGACGGGCGTTGGCGTGATGATGATGTGTATTGCCTACATGATCAGCGGAAAACACACACCGCAGGAAACCTCCAACTTCTACCTAAAGAGTGCCTATGCTGAAGCCCATGGCCAAAATGTCGTCAACGTGATTCTCGTGGATTTCCGTGGATTTGACACCCTGGGCGAAATCACAGTGCTCGTGATGGCCGGCCTGGGGGTGGCAGCGTTATTGAATTACCGGGCCCAGAAGCGGGAGGACGCGACATGAACTCCCTGATCTTCAAAACCGCAACACGCTATCTCGTCCCCGTGCTTCTGGTGTTCGCCATTCATCTGCTCCTGCGCGGTCACAATGCGCCGGGCGGGGGATTCGCGGGTGGCCTCGTAGCCGCCGGTGGATACACCCTGTACGCGCTGGCTTTCGGCGTCAACGCGGGGCGCCGAACACTGCGAATTTCCCCGGAATGTCTCGCTGGTAGTGGCTTGCTTCTGGCGGTCATCAGTGCATTTGCCAGCCTGTTTGCCGGCAAAGCCTTTATGACGGCGCTATGGTTTGAGATCCCATTGCCGGGCCCCGGCTATATCACGTTGGGCACGCCGTTCTTTTTTGATCTTGGCGTTTTCGCCGTCGTCACCGGTGTTGTGCTGTTGTGCGTCTTCTCGTTGATGGAGGTAAAAGAATAATGCAACTCATGTTGAGTGTCATTGTCGGCATCCTCTATGCCTGCGGCTTGTATCTACTCATGCGCCGTAGTCTGCTGAAAATCGTTCTAGGCCTCGCCTTAATCAGTCACGGCGCCAACCTGCTCATCATGGTCGCCCAAGGCGGCCACGAGGGCATTCCCCCGTTACTCGGTACGCACGGCGAGATCCCCGAAGGCCTGGTCGCCGACCCACTGCCACAAGCGCTCGTGCTGACGGCCATTGTGATTAGCTTTGCTGTGACCGCCTTCGCCGTGGTTCTTCTCCTGATCACCTATCGACACACCGGCACGGGCGACGTGGCCGATCTGGCAGAAAGGCGTTCAGAATGACCCCCTGCATCGTTTTCCCCATCATCTTCCCCCTGCTGGCCGCCGCCACCTGCGTCATGCTTGCAAAGCACCGACGTTGGCAGATTGTCGTTTCGCTGCTTTCATCCACGTTGGTGCTTTTGGTCGGCGCGGGCCTACTGCAAACCGTATCATCAGATGGCTTAATCAGTCTTACATTAGGTGAATGGCCCGCGCGCTACGGAATCAACCTGATCGCCGATCGCCTTTCATCATGGATGGTCCTGATGGTTGGCGTGCTGGGTCTCGCATGCACGCTATACACCGTTCACGGGATTGAACCACAACGCGCGCGATGGTTCTTCTACCCCGTATGGAACGGGCTCCAAGCCGGAAGCGCACTAGCATTTCTAACCGGCGACCTTTTCAACCTGTACGTTGCGTTCGAGATTCTATTAATGGGATCATTCGTCTTGCTCGCACACGGCAGCACACGACTGCAGCTGCAAGGCGCGGTCAAGTACGTCGTCCTAAACTTCCTGGCATCAACATTCTTTCTTTCTGCCGCAGGCGTGCTCTACGGATTGACCGGCACCATGAATCTGGCACTGATGGGCCAGACGCTCGCAGGCAACCCCGAAGATGGCGCGCTGTTAGCCGCACTACTCCTGCTCTTGGCATTCGGCATAAAATCAGCGGTATTTCCCCTCTTCTTCTGGTTGCCTGCCTCATATCACACACCGCCAACACCCGTCAGCGCGCTATTCGCCGGTCTGCTGACAAAGGTTGGTGTGTACGCCCTCATTCGCGTGTTCACGGTTGTCTTCCCCGGGGAACTCGACATGCTCTCACCCCTACTGGCCTGGTGCGCGGCCCTGACAATCATCGTCGGTGGTCTGGGTGCCTTAGCGCAGAAGGACATGAAGCGCACCCTGTGCTACATGATCGTGGGGCACATCGGTTACATGATCGCAGCCATCTCCGTGGGTACAGCCTTAGCCTATGCCGCTGTGCTCTTTTTCCTCGTGCACGACATGCTGGCAAAGTGCTGCCTGTTCTTGACCGCAGGCTCCATCGCCAAACGTACGCCCCAAGATCTGGATAGCGGCGGCGACCTTTGGCGCCGCGACCCCGTGTTGAGTTCTTGCTTCGGCTTCGGCGCCATGGATCTCGCCGGTCTGCCACCCTTCTCTGGATTCTTCGCCAAGCTGCTGGTTCTGATGGCGCTGTTCCAATCTGGCGCCTATGCCCTCGCAGGCGTAGCCCTCATCGGCGCCTTCCTTACACTGTTCATCATGGCGCGACTGTGGATACAGCTCTGCTGGGAGCCGGGCAGCGCAGCGACAGCCGCACCCCTCGACCCACATCCCTTGTCGCAACGCATGCCGATCGCCGGGCTGGCCTTGCTCTGCCTGCTCGTCGGTCTCGCCGCCGGCCCGGTCATCAATAGTGCACTGCGCGCAGGCGAAGACCTGAAAACGCCCGTCGCCTATCGTCAGGCCTTGCTGGAGGATGCGAAATGATGACCTTATTGAGCAATCTGGGCATCAGTGTGCTGTGGGTGCTTATTACGGGCAATTTTACCACGCTAAATCTCTTTTTCGGATTTGGTCTAGGCTATGTATTGCTGGGCTCTATGCGTACCGAGGACCAGGATAAATCTTATTTCCGCAAGGCGCGGCAGTCCGCTTGGTTCATTCTGCGTTTCTTCATCGAGATGATTACAGCCAGCATCAAAGTCGCCTACGATGTCATCACACCACACAACTACATGACCCCAAAAATCATCGCCTACGAACTCGAGGCCGAGACGGATCTCGAAATAACACTTTTCGCCAACGCCGTTTCACTGACGCCCGGAACACTCAGTCTTGATGTCTCGGATGACCGAAAGTTTTTGCAGATTCACGCGATGTATGTGGATGACGAAGCGAAGCTCATTAAGAGCATCCGAGACACGCTCGAACGACCCTTACTGAAGATGATGCGATGAGTGTGCTAATCGATACATGCGCCAATCTATCGTTGGGATTAATCACGCTGGGTATCGTGCTCTCGACCTATCGACTAATTCGGGGCCCAGACATGCCTGACCGCGCCGTCGCACTGGATTTGATCGGAACTCTGTGCGTGGGATTCATGGCCGTATACACGATTGCCAAAAACGATGCCGCCTACCTGCCCGCCGGCATGGCCGTGGCACTGATGGCCTTCTTAGGCACGGTGGCTTTTGCACAATACCTCAGACACGGAGGTGATCGATGAGTGATATTCTCGTTTCCATCCTCATGCTCATCGGCGCCCTCTTTGGCCTCGTGGCCGCACTGGGTCTAGTGCGTTTGCCTGACATCTACATGCGCATGCATGCCGCCACCAAGGCCGGAACCGTCGGCGTGCTTTTTCTAATGATGGCCGTGGCGCTCTATTTTGACGACGGCGCTGTCACGACGCGCGCTCTGCTTGTTAGCGCATTCTTCTTGCTCACCTCCCCTGTCGCCGCCCATATGATCGGCGACGTGGCACATAAAATTGGCATCAAAGCCTGGACACAGGACGACGACGCGTAACACAGAACGACATGAAAAACGAAACCATGATATGCATCCCCGGCCCCTGGAAAGACCAGGCTGCGTTTGCCCAAAGCGTCGCACTGCAGAGCAACGGCGCGTTTACCTTCGCGGGCCGAATCCTTGCACAGCACGAGGCCAATGATCAGATTACGCTCGAGTTTTCGGAACCGTACACAGAGATGCGCCAAGCGTTCGAGATGGCAGGGCAAGACACACTCACGCCGGAGGTTTTGGATCAGATTGAATCCCACCAAAGCGCGGTCTACTTGCGCTTCCCGCTTGATGTCGTCACACAACACAAACGCATGCTTACGTATACAACCTTGATGCGTGAAATCGGTGGCTATGCAGTCAAAATCGAGTCCTCCGGAATCGCCCACAACTGGAAAGACTGGCAGGACCTTATCGCCTCCGACAACCCCTCCTACCTCTATCGCTGCTTCGTCATGCTCATCGGCGACAAAGAAGAATTCCATTCCTGCGGCATGCACCACTTCGGAAGACCGGACTGTCAGATCTCAAGGAAAACGCCGCCCGAAGAAGCCGCAAACATCTTGAACCGATTCAACTTCTACCAGATCACCGACAAACCCGACCTGAAGGACGGGCACACCTTCAGCCTATCGGCCGATTCCCCCACCTATCAACTAAGCCACATCGACGACTCGCGACACAAAGAAGACGATTTCTTCAAAAACACAAACGGACTCTGGACCCTGGAACGCGTTGCAACATAAGGCTCCGGCGGCTCTTAAGAACTTCACAGGAGGTAGCGCAGGAAACGGAGGACAGCCAAGGAACAGCCAGAACCAGCGGCGCTTCTAGACTCCTGTTTCCCTGGAGAACGAGACTCCGTCGAGCTGCCTCTACCAACAGCCACTTGAGAATTTCACCACGAAGGTCACGAAGATCGCGAAGAGCAGCCGAGGAACAGCCCAAACCGGCGGAGCCCGTCGGGCTCCAAAGTTCAAAACGACAGAAAAGTGCTGACACCAAAAGCTCGAGGTGAAAAAATCCTCTTGGAGCCCGGCGGGCTCCGCCGGTAGCAGTGCTTGAGACTTCGTGCTCTTCGTGGTGAGTTTTCTCCGCCCAGCACCCAGCACAAGCACCTCTTCAATCTAAGGCGTCTCAAGAACCAACCGCTTCAATTCCTCGGAACCGTGTAGCCGCACGTTCTCAGCAATGGTTCTGCCTGACTCGTCTTTTACATCGACGCTTGCCCCATTCTGAATCAGCAGTTCCACCAGCTTCACATTCGGCTCAAGGGGTTGGTTTAGGCTTCGGAAACCGGCGATTCCCAATGCGTAGTGCAGTGGTGTCCGTAACCCGAATCCATACATGCCGGCAATGAGCGCCCGGTTTGGGTCAGCCTTGTTCGCGAGGAGAACGCGTACTGCGGCTTCATCCCCCATGGTCACGGCGAGATGTAGAGCGGTCTCGTCATGCAGCAGCACAGCATTCGGATTCGCGCCATTCGCCAATAACCATTTCAGTACGTCGATTTGGCCGTGGCGCGTCGCGAGATGTATGGGATTCATCTTGTAGGCACCGGGCATGGCATCATCAAGCAGAGCGCCATTGTGCTTTATGGCCGCCTGCACCGCATCGAGTCGTCCCAGCGCAATCGCGGAGTGAAAGTCGACGCTCGAGCCGTGTTGCGCCAAATAGTCCACCACCG
>JBLHHU010000079.1:0-13057 GCA_047615735.1 Kiritimatiellia bacterium
GTCATCGCCAACCCGCTCCTCTACCACTACGGCGTGTTGAACACGTACGAGAAGGGGGACTCCACGGTTGAAATCCTCTTCAACAACAACGTCGATTTCTACTTCAGCTTTGGCATTGGCATTGCACTAGCGATCGCGGCGATCGGTATTTGGGGCGTTGTCCGCAGTATTCGTAAGGCCGACAAGACGCGGCGTCAGGATCCGGTGCCGGAAGGGCGGGGCGATATCCCATCGCGCTGGGTTCTGCTTTTCTATTTCGTTAGCACGATGATGTTTATTCTGGTGAGCGGTTGGCTCGTCGACTGGCACAAAGGCGTGATGATCGTCATGTTCTTCTTTGGATTCGTCTACACGCCCCTGATTTCATACGTATCGGCCAAACTCGAAGGTTTGGCAGGACAGGTTATCGAAATTCCGTTTATTCGCGAAATGACCTTCATCTTGTCAGGCTATAAGGGCGTTGCCATCTGGTTCTTGCCCGTTCCGAAGGGCAACTACGGCCCGCAGACCATGTTCTATCGACAAGCCGAGCTGTTGGGTACCAAATTTACGTCGATCTGGAAGGCCAATATTCTTCTTTTCCCAATCATCATCATTTCGACCATCTGTTTCGGCAGTTTCATATGGAGTCTGGCGCCCATTCCGAGTGCGCAGTATCCCTATACAGAAGAGATCTGGGAATTTGAGGCCAAGAACGCATGTCTGCTCTATTCATCAACCTTGGGCGAATTTTCACCGTTCGAAAAGGCGTTGAGTGCCCCCAAAGTGGGCCTCGGCTTCGGGATTGCCATGGTGATGGCGACCATCCTGTCGTCGCTGAACGTGCCCATCATGCTCTTTTACGGTGTCATACGTGGCTTGGGGCAAACCATGCCGCACTCGCTCATCATTTCCTTCGCGGGGGCCATGATTGGGCGGTTCTATTTCCAGAAACGCTACGGGAAAGACTGGCGTAAGATGATTCCCGTCGTCAGCGCCGGCTTTATGGTGGGTAGCGGTTTGATCGCCATGGTCTCTATAGGTGTCGTCTTTCTGTGCAAAGCGGCGACGACCTTACCTTATTAGGCATTTTCATGAACGAATTACATCATCGATATTCTGAACAGGAGCGGCGCCATGGATAGGGACGTCCTTGTTTCTGTCAAAGGCATCGATCGCGTCTACGAGACCAAAGGCGAGACCGTCTATGCGCTGGCCGGTGTCGATCTGGATATCTATCGCGGCGAATACCTCTCCATTATGGGGGCCTCGGGATCCGGCAAATCGACACTGTTCAATATGATCGGTGCGCTCGATACGCCTACGCGTGGGGAAGTGCGCGTAAGCGACGTCGCCATCGCGTCGATCACCTCACTGGAGCGCTCCTACTTTCGTTGTCAGCATATTGGTTACGTCTTTCAGTCTTATAATTTGATCCCCTTTTTGACCGCACTCGAAAACGTGGCGTTGCCGCAGACGTTTCTGGGCATCGACGATGATGTTGCGCAGGCGCGCGCGGCCGAAGTGTTGACTTATGTGGGCTTGGCGGACCGAATGACGCATCGCCCGGATGAGCTCTCCGGCGGCCAACAGCAGCGCGTGGCTATTGCACGTGCACTCGCTAACGAACCTGCCATTCTGCTGGCTGATGAACCGACCGGGAACCTCGATCTGAACACGGGCGAAGAAATTATCGCGCTGTTCAAGAAGTTATCGACCGAAAAGGGTGTCACCGTGATCAGCGCCACGCACGACCATAAGATGTTGGCGGTTTCTGATCGCATCGTCTGGATTGCCGATGGAAAGATCGAGCGAATTGAGAACGTGGCTGATATGGACATTCAGGTCGGTGGCATCGGCGGGAAGCAGGATGGGTGATGCGCCTGGGCTGGTACGATTTCGTTTTTGATCTGCCCGACGACTGGGAAATCACACGTTACGCAACGGCTGCGCCATCCGGACGCGTCGAATTCATGAACCGGCATGGCACGCTTGGGCGCATTTCATGGGAAGGCTGTAAAAAGCTTCCGGATGAAGAGCGTATCTTGACCGAGTACCACAGTCGTTATCTGCTCCAATTCGACAAAGATGAGTTCCAGGGTTTTTCCGGGATTCAGACAGAACGAATCGGGCCTTTCCTGTTGGGCTACCGCAATCCGGGCGAACCCTGTCAGGCCGTTGCGCATCTGCTCGGCTGTAAAAAAATGCTCATGTGGGTCTTTCCTGACTACAGTCCGGAGCGACTAAACGAGGTCTGGCGGCCTATTCTGGAGTCGTTTGTCGCGAACGACGCTGCGTGGCGCGAGTGGGCAGCCTTTGGTATTCAGTGCAAACTACCGGCGGGGTTCGAATTGGAGTCGGCGGCCTGCAAGCCGGCCGATGTCTGGTTTGCTTTCCAGCACAAGAACATGCATCGCATCGACGTGCACCGATGGGGATTACCGCGCGAATTGCTGCGTAGTTGGGATCTGGATGCCTATTTTCGCCATGTCCTGCGGGGCGCTGGCGTGCGTGTAACGCATAGCGCGGCGACGACGTGGCGCGGCATGGCGTCGGTCGAGATATCCATGGAAACGCGTGGAACACGCGGTATGGACCGCCTACATGGTGGACACTGGCTGGGCAAGGGGCGTATCTGGCACAACACAGAGGAAAAGCGCTTGTACGCGTGGATTCAGGCGGCCCCGAAAAAGGTGGCCCTGTTCGAGGAAGCGGAGATGTTTCCCGAATGAGCACAGCGATCGATTATACAACGCAGTTGCACATGATTCCTATCCGGAATCAGAAACTGACGATCGGTTCGGCGTCGCATAACGCCGATGCACTCGTTGTCGAGGTGCAGCTCAAGTACAACGGACTGATTGGCGTGCTCGCGTCGGCCGTCAACGCCAGGCGCAAACGGCGCTACGAGCTTTTGGGAATATCGCGCGAACTTTTCGAGTCGCTGGATGGCGTACAGACCGTCGAAGCGCTTGTGGATCGCATGGTTGAGGAAGAGAAACTTACCTTTCTCGAATCGCGCGCCTTGACGGTTCTTTACTTAAGCGATTTGATGAAACGGGGACTTATCGTTATGGTGCCTGCTTCGGAAGACGATGTGCAGGGCTAGTTGTCAGAATGGCACGGCATTCATATTAACCTAAAAAGAGCAGTTGAAATCACCACGAAGAGCACGAAATACACGAATGACGGGAAGAGCTTGATGATTCCACGTCCCTTGCAAAGATCAACATTGCTCACTGCCACACCCAAAAGGCGTTGGCAAAAAATGCACTATTTGATTTGCAGGCCAACTCATTTAGTGAGTTGCTTCGTGGTCTTCGCGTCCTTCGTGGTGCCAAATGCTCTTTCCATGTTTGAGCGTTCTTAAGGAGTATAGGTATGGCAATCGGCGTAGGGTTAATTGGCTGTGGTGGGCGTTTGCGCGCCGTGGTGGAGCGCTTACTGAAAGCAACGGACGGCGTTTCTGTTGTGGCTGTACACGATCCGAACGAAGCATCTGTCGATGCGGCACGCGCTGCTTTTAATCCAGACGCGACGGTTCACGCCACAGATACCGCCTTGTGCGAGGACGCGGCTGTGGATTGGGTCATGATCGGCAGCTGGAACTGTTTTCATGCCGACCAGGTCATCGCGGCCTTTGCTGCAGGCAAGCATGTCTTCTGTGAAAAACCGTTGGCCTTAACGATGGATGATTGTTTGCGCATGCGTGAGGCGTGGCAGGCGAGTGGACGTCAATTCTCGATTGGGTTTACCTTGCGCTACAGTCCGCACTACGTGCGTGTGCATGAATTGATTCAAAGCGGTGCCATTGGCAATATCATCTCGATGGAGTTCAATGAAACGCTCGATTTCAACCACGGCGGATACATTCATGCCGACTGGCGCCGTAAGACCGAATGGGCAGGCAGTCATCTGTTGGAGAAGTGCTGTCACGATATTGATTTAGTCAACTGGATGGTGGGGTCGACGGTTGTGCGTGCGGCATCGTTCGGTGGCTGTGACTTCTTTGTGCCTGAAAATGCGCATCATGTAGATCGGCTTGGCAAAGACGAGGACCAGCGCGATGCATTCCAGGTTTGGAGCCAACGCATGCAACCTCCGCCGCCGGGCAATGTCATCGATCCGTTCGGAGCGGACAAAGACATCGTCGACAATCAGGTCGCGATTCTGCAGTTCGCCAACAAGGTCCGTGTGACCTTCCACACCAACTGTGTGAGTGCGATTCCGGAGCGGCGCATGTACATTTGCGGGGATAAGGGAACGATCCGCGCGGACGTGATGACGGGTAGTATTGAGCTCAAGCGCCTTGGCTTCGATACCGTGATTGAAAACTGTTCAACGGAGGCCAGTGGTGGGCACGGGGGCGGAGATGACATTCTTGCAAAAAGCCTATCCGAGAGCATGCTCGAAGGCGTTGACCCGCGCACTAGCCTAGATGATGGCCTACGCGCGGCCTTGACGGTCTTCGGTATCGACGAGGCTATGAATACGGGTCGTGTCGTTGATTTGACCCCCCTGTGGTCGCGCGCTGGCATTGCGGTAGCGTAAGGTGATGGGGGCAGCGTCTGCTGGCTCCATGGCGCCGATGTCGTGTCGGCATACCTGTTTCTGCCGCGCCGGCTAACTACATGAGCCACGCATTGATTCTCGCCAATCCTAATCGCCCTCCTCTTCCTCGCCTATCGTGCCGGAGGCGGCTCCGCCGGGATTTGCGAATGAGAGGAGTGTGATTAGGAACGGCGAATGGGGCAGGATGTACTTGGAAGGGGCAACGTGCAACCGGGGGCATCAGTTCCATCGTGCACTCCCGCGCGCGGGGCCACTCGTTATAACTCTCATCTTTAGGGCTCTTGATTTGGAGTGCGGTGGCAGAGGCGAGGTACGAGCCGGCGTCACCGCTTTTGCAGAGCCCGAGAGTCACGACCGCACTTCGCCCACGTTTCGCGTTGTGAAAGCGCATCGTCGTTCAACACAGTCCTGAAGAAAAGCGGTGTCGCCGGGTTCGTTCCCCCGCATCAGAGCCTCGTTCCTCGGCACGGTGCAGGGGAACGAACCCTCTGCCACCGCACTCCAGATTTTCCGTCAAGATAGCGCGCTTTCACCTAAACGCTAAGCGTCTCCTCAGTCCGGAATCACGATCTGATCGAGGCCATCTTCGGCGGGTGGAAATTTGCATTTCATGCTACGTAGGGTCTTGAGCAGGATGTTTGCGATGATGATATCGCGCGACCATTTACGATTGGCTGGCACGACATACCAGGGGGCGTGGGGGGTATTGGTTTTACGAATTGCGGTTTCATAGGCCTTCATATACTGGGGCCATAGGGCGCGTTCATCGATGTCGCCGCCGCTGAACTTCCAGTTCTTGTCCGGGCGATCCAAGCGTTCCTGTAGGCGTTCCTTCTGTTCCGCACGGCTTATATTCAGAAAGACCTTCACGATTGCGGTCCCGTTGTCCGCCAACAGCTTTTCGAAAGCGTTGATGTGGGCGTAGCGTGCTTTTATGGTTTTGGGTGATGCTAATTCATGCACTTTGACGACCAAGACATCTTCGTAATGCGAGCGATTAAAGACCTGAATCATGCCTTTAGCAGGGGCGTGCGGGTGGACGCGCCACAGAAAATCATGGGCTAACTCCTTGCTGCTAGGTACCTTGAAGCTATTGACGCGAACACCTTGCGGGTTCAATGGACCGAAAATACGGCGAATCGTGCTGTCTTTTCCTGCCGTGTCCATGGCTTGTAGGACAAGCAGCAGGGATTGTTTTCCTTCTGCGTAGAGCACTTCCTGGAGTTCATTTAGCTCTTGGTGCAACTCGGCAAGTAAGATTTGGGCGTCACGTTTGCTTCCGGAAGCGCATTTTTCGTCAGGGTCGTGCTTAATCAGCGTCAATGGACGACCGGGAGGAACGCGAAAACGTGATATTGATGGAGGTTTCATGTGTGGTTTGCACCCCTATAGTAGTGTGGTTGATTGAGATCATAGCGCGACCGGTTATATAACCCCAGCGATAATGCCTGCACAGTGCTCGCAAAATTCCTGCGACAGAGCTGTTTGTCACTTTATATGACAAGATGTCGAATAGACCAAAACCTTAATAATACGTTGCCCTGATTGGGTCAAATTGAGGTGGCTACTAGGCTGAGCTTCACTTATTTCAATTAATGTTCAAAAAGTGGTTGCATGGCTTTTGGGGATACCGTACAACTCTTGCCTTTCGCGACCAGAGCAGCTGTTCAAGGTCGACAACGAAACGCCAACTTTTTTCATTAAAAGCGGCATGAAGGGTTGACACGGAAAACAGCAATTGATACTTTGGTCTGCCGAATTACAAAGGACGCAAGTCGTTGTTTGTAAGCGGCGTCGAGCATCGCAAGGTGTTCGGCTCGATCTTTGACAATAGAATAACTCATATAGAATCACAGCCTGTTGTGGTCACGTTTTTGCGTGAGGCAGCAGGTGACACTTCGAGACGGAAGTGGTGTGGTTTGCTAAGCTTGTGAAAGGGTACGTTAATTATATATAAGTCATTAGCTGCCAGGTGGTTTTAGGATCACTTGGCAGACTGAAAACTTTTCATTATGGAGAGTTTGATTCTGGCTCAGAACGAACGCTGGCAGCGTGGATTAGGCATGCAAGTCGGACGAGAATTTGCAGCTTCAAGTCTTCGGATTAGAAACTGTGAAGGAGAGTGGCGCAAGGGTGAGTAACGCGTGAGTAACCTACCCCAGAGTTGGGGACAACCGAGGGAAACCTCGGCTAATACCGAATGTGGTACCCTGTCTAAAGGCGGGACTATTAAAGGCAGGGATTCTTCGGAACCTGTCGCTCAGGGAGGGGCTCGCGTACCATCAGCTTGTTGGTAAGGTAAAAGCTTACCAAGGCTTACGGTTAGCTGGTCTGAGAGGATGATCAGCCACACTGGGACTGAGACACTGCCCAGACTCCTACGGGAGGCTGCAGTCGAGGATCATTCGCAATGCGCGAAAGCGTGACGATGCGACGCTGCGTGGAGGATGAAGGCCTTAGGGTTGTAAACTCCTGTCATTCGGGAAAAACGACCAGATGGTTAATAGCCATTTGGAGTGATTGTACCGAAAGAGGAAGCCACGGCTAACTCTGTGCCAGCAGCCGCGGTAATACAGAGGTGGCAAGCGTTGTTCGGATTTACTGGGCGTAAAGCGTACGTAGGCGGTACTGTATGTCGGATGTGAAAGCCCGTGGCTCAACCACGGAACTGCATTCGAAACTGCAGAACTAGAGTACAGGAGGGGAGAGCGGAATTCTTGGTGTAGCGGTGAAATGCGTTGATATCAAGAAGAACACCGGTGGCGAAGGCGGCTCTCTGGAATGTTACTGACGCTGAGGTACGAAAGCTGGGGGAGCGAACAGGATTAGATACCCTGGTAGTCCCAGCCGTAAACGGTGTCGACTTGGTGTAGGGGGTATTGACCCCCCCTGTGCCGGAGCTAACGCGTTAAGTCGACCGCCTGGGGAGTACGACCGCAAGGTTAAAACTCAAAGAAATTGACGGGGGCCCGCACAAGCGGAGGAGCATGTGGCTTAATTCGATGCAACGCGAAGAACCTTACCTGGGCTTGACATGATACTGCACGCCCCGTGAAAGCGGGGTTCCTTCGAGGGTGTATCACAGGTGCTGCATGGCTGTCGTCAGTTCGTGCCGTGAGGTGTTGGGTTAAGTCCCGCAACGAACGCAACCCCTGTGTCTAGTTGCCAGCGAGTAATGTCGGGGACTCTAGACAGACTGCCTGTGTAAGCAGGAGGAAGGTGGGGACGACGTCAAGTCAGTATGGCCCTTACGCCCAGGGCTGCACACGTGCTACAATGGCCGGTACAAAAGGAAGCAATACCGCGAGGTGGAGCAAATCCCCAAAGCCGGCCCCAGTTCGGATTGGAGTCTGCAACTCGACTCCATGAAGTTGGATTCGCTAGTAACGGCGTATCAGCTACGACGCCGTGAATACGTTCCCGGGCCTTGTACACACCGCCCGTCACATCATGAAAGCCGTCTGCACCCGAAGTCGCTGAGCTAACCCGCAAGGGAGGCAGGTGCCGAAGGTGTGGGTGGTGATTGGGATGAAGTCGTAACAAGGTAGCCGTAGGGGAACCTGTGGCTGGATCACCTCCTTTCTAAGGAGAAGCTTAAGTTACTGATTGAAACTCGACTGTGAACGATCTTAGGATTGAACACAGCTGAATGAATCTCGGATACTTTTGCTAGGTCAATCGTTAATCTGGTTTTCCCAGGTTAACGACCTCGCGATTGTCCTTTAAACGGCAATCGCGACTTCAAAAACCCTGATCAAGCTAGCAAACCATACCATTTCTGCCTCGAAGTCTTGGTGTAATTTGAATATGAGTTATTCTGACGACATGGGTCGTTACCGGGACCGCTAAACCATGCGGAACTCGGAACGTGAAATACGAAAGTGTTCACCATTCTGGATTCCTGATGCGTAAGGGGGCATAGCTCAGCTGGTAGAGCATCGGCTTTGCAAGCCGAGGGTCACCGGTTCGAACCCGGTTGCCTCCACCATTTCTTTGCAAGATGCAAAAGCAGACGGCAGAGAATAGCGCGCCTTAGCATGCAAGCCGTAGGTAAGTGTGTGAAGACGGGCGCAAATCCGCGCTTCCCACAATGACTCGGCTGGCCCTGAATTGGGCGTGTAGCTCAGTTGGTTAGAGCGCAGCCCTGATAAGGCTGAGGTCCCTGGTTCGAGTCCAGGCACGCCCACCATATCAGGTAAAGCAGAGGATACCATGTCGTTGCAGTGTTGAATCCGTGAAAAACGTTTAGACGAAAGTTTGAACCGTTTTTACGAGTTCAAGACGTTGTATAAATCAACGGATTTGGTTCGTTTGATCTTTGAAAATTGAATATTGAATTATAAAGAGCAACTTCGTGAGTGTTCGTCGTGTAGTCCGTGAAAGCGGATGATCGACGAGCGTTGAGCGCGAGAGTTTCTGTAAGCGTATAAGAGCACACGGCGGATGCCTTGGCACCAGAAGACGATGAAGGACGTGGTAAGCTGCGATAAGCTTCGGGTAGTGGCAAACACACATTTATCCGGAGATTTCCGAATGGGGCAACCCAGCCCGGGTAATGCCGGGTTACTGGAGTCTGAATACATAGGGCTTCAGAGTGAGACCAGGGGAAGTGAAACATCTCAGTACCCTGAGGAAGAGAAATCAACCGAGATTCCGTTAGTAGCGGCGAGCGAAAGCGGAACAGCCCAAACCAGTCAGCTTGCTGATTGGGGTTGCGGGACCTTAACGTGGTAGCGTGATACATAGTGGAATGGTCTGGAAAGTCCAGCAATATAGGGTGATAGCCCCGTATACGAAATGTAGATCGCACCTAAAGGTATCCCAAGTAGGTCGGGACACGTGAAACCCTGACTGAATCTGGGGGGCCCACCCTCCAAGGCTAAATACTCACTGGTGACCGATAGTGAACTAGTACCGCGAGGGAAAGGTGAAAAGTACCCCTGTTAGGGGAGTGAAATAGTACCTGAAACCGTGTGCTTACAAACTATGGGAGCCCTTCGGGGTGACCGTTTGCCTTTTGCATAATGAGTCCGCGAGTTACTGTAAGTGGCAAGGCGAAGCCCTTTTGGGGAACAGCCGAAGCGAAAGCGAGTGCGAAATGTGCGTTGAGTCACTTGCCGTAGACCAGAAGCCGGGTGAGCTACCCATGGCCAGGTTGAAGCTTCTGTAACAGGAAGTGGAGGACCGAACCATTGCGTGCTGAAAAACGCTTGGATGAGCTGTGGGTTGGAGTGAAAGGCTTACCAAACCCGGGGATAGCTGGTTCTCTTCGAAATAGCTTTAGGGCTAGCCTGCATGAATGCTCGGTGTGGGGGTAGAGTACTGACTGGCCGATGGCCCTTACCGGGGTACTGACGCCATTCAAACTCCGAATACTACACCAGTCACATGTGGAGTCAGACTGTGAGGGATAAGCTTCATAGTCGAGAGGGAAACAGCCCAGATCATCAGCTAAGGCCCCTAAATTCAGTTAAGTGACTAAGGATGTGAAATTGCAATGACAGCTAGGATGTTGGCTTAGAAGCAGCCACCATTTAAACAGTGCGTAATAGCTGACTAGTCGAGTGGTTTTGCGCCGAAAATGATCGGGACTAAACTGAATGCCGAAGCTATGGATGCCGTCTTTGACGGCGTGGTAGAAGAGCGTTCCATTTGCACTGAAGCGTAAGGGTAACCGAACGTGGAGCGGATGGAAGTGATTATGCGGACATGAGTAACGAAAAACAGGGTGAGAATCCCTGTCGCCGAAATTCCAAGGTTTCCTGGGGAAGGTTCGTCCGCCCAGGGTTAGTCGGGTCCTAAGCCGAGGCCGAAAGGCGTAGGTGATGGATTTCAGGTTAATATTCCTGTACTAGCAATTGACGTTTGACCGATGGAGTGACACAGAAGGCTAAGTCAGCCGCCCGTTGGTTGTGGCGGTCTAATCTCGTAGGGAGTTCTGGCAGGTAAATCCACCAGAACATTTCCTGAAAAGTGATGGGACGTGAAACCCTTGTGGTGACACGGATTGGCTGATGCCATGCTGGCAAGAAAAACTTCTAGGGAGTCATCCTGCTATCCGTACCTAAACCGACACAGGTGGAAGGGTAGAATATACCAAGGCGCGCGAGAGAAACCTCGTTAAGGAACTCGGCAATCTAGCCCCGTAACTTCGGGAGAAGGGGTCCTTCTGTTGGTGATTATTTATATGAGCTGACGGAAGGCGCAGTGAAAGAGCCCAGGCGACTGTTTATCAAAAACATAGCACTCTGCTAACTCGTAAGAGGACGTATAGAGTGTGACACGTGACCAATGCCGAAAGGTTAAGGCAAGAGGTTATCCTTCGGGAGAAGCTTCGACCCGAAGCCCCGGTGAATGTCGGCCGTAACTATAACGGTCCTAAGGTAGCGAAATTCCTTGTCGGGTAAGTTCCGACCTGCACGAATCGTGTAACGATCTGGGCGCTGTCTCAACGAGGATCTCGGTGAAGTTGTAATTCCGGTGAAGATGCCGGATACCCACAGTAGGACGGAAAGACCCCGTGAACCTTTACTGTAATCTGATATTGGTGCTTGGTTAATTATGTGTAGCATAGCTGGGAGACTTTGAAGCTATTCCGTCAGGAATGGTGGAGTCATCAGTGAAATACCAGCCTTGATTAAGCGTGCATCTAACCTTGGCCCGTGAATCCGGGTGGGGAACAGTGTCAGAGGGTCAGTTTGACTGGGGCGGTTTCCTCCTAAAGCGTAACGGAGGAGTTCGAAGGTCACCTCAGCACGGTCAGCAATCGTGCGTCGAGCGCAATGGTATATAGGTGGCTTAACTGCGAGACCTACAAGTCGAGCAGATGCGAAAGCAGGACATAGTGATCCGGCGGTTTCTAGTGGTAGAGCCGTCGCTCAACGGATAAAAGGTACTCCGGGGATAACAGGCTGATCGCTGCCGAGAGTTCACATCGACGCAGCGGTTTGGCACCTCGATGTCGGCTCATCGCATCCTGGGGCTGGAGAAGGTCCCAAGGGTTTGGCTGTTCGCCAATTAAAGCGGTACGCGAGCTGGGTTCAGAACGTCGTAAGACAGTTCGGTCCTTATCCACTGTGGGCGTAGGAGATTTGAGGAGAACATTCCCTAGTACGAGAGGACCGGGAATGACGTACCTCTGGTGTTCCAGTTGTTCCGCCAGGAGCATCGCTGGGTAGCTATGTACGGAACGGATAAGCGCTGAAAGCATCTAAGCGCCAAGCCTCCTCCAAGACCAGATCTCCCTGAAGGCTGGTTGAAGACTACGACCTTGATAGGCTGGGTGTGTAAGCACAGCGATGTGTTAAGCTAACCAGTACTAATCAGCCGTTCGGCTTACTTTTTTTTCTCGTGCTCATCACTCGGCGTCATTCGCTTTTGCGGACGACCTGATGAACAAGCGAAGTGCTCTTTATCAATATTCAATGATTTTTCCGGTGACCATAGCGAGGAGGTAACACCCGTTCCCATTCCGAACACGGAAGTGAAGGGCCTCAGCGGCAATGGTACTGCGGTCTCTGGCCGTGGGAGAGTAGCACGTCGCCGGATTTTATGAAGGCCAGTTCCATTCGTGGAACTGGCCTTCTCCTTTTTAGGGACAAATCCATCTTCGAAACGCCATGGTCGTTCAGTCCGGCGCAACCAGCAGGACTCCATAGCGTCCTTTTGACAAGTAGCAATGCTATTATTCTCGGATGAATACGGTCTGCGTGGGAAGACAATGCGAGTTCTGAGCTGATGCCGCCGCATGTTCCGTCCCGTCACTTTCAAACACCACGGCCACGTTCTGCTTTTCCCCAAGATCCAATCCGATCACCATACTCATTGCGAGTCTCCTTTGGTTTTGCAGCACTACGACTGCGTTAGCTACTGTGATTATATCACATCCCAAAGGGGACTCGCCTTCTTAAACTATCTCCACAGTTTGAAACCTTACGTCAATCGGCAGCGATAAGTCCAAGCTGACAGATTTCTCCTGGAGCCCGGCGGGCTCCGCCGGTTTTCGGGATTAAGTCACCGTTCCTAAAATCCCTCCAAAATGGGTATCCTCAGATCCACCTGCTGGCGCAGGCGGCTACGGGGAAGCAAAGAAGAGAGCATGAAACACGTAGCCTCGGACGCCAGTCCGTGGATCTTTTGGCAATACGTACACTTGGAACCGAGAATCCACCTGCTGGCGCAGGCGGCTACGGGGAAGCAAAGAAGAGAGCATGAGACACGTAGCCTCGGACGCCAGTCCGTGGATCTTTTGGCAATACGTACACTTTGAACCGAGAATCCACGCGCTGGCGCGCGCGGCTACGGGGAAGCAAAGAAGAGAGCATGAAACACGTAGCCTCGGACGCCAGTCCGTGGATCTTTTGGCAATACGTACACTTTGAACCGAGAATCCACCTGCTGGCGCAGGCGGCTACGGGGAAGCAAAGAAGAGAGCATGAGACACGTAGCCGCGGACGCCAGTCCGTGGATCTTTTGGCAATACGTACACTTGGAACCGAGAATCCAC
>JBLHHU010000080.1:0-13028 GCA_047615735.1 Kiritimatiellia bacterium
GTGGAGCCCCTTGGCGCCAACGAAACGAATTTTCTCACGTCAGCCGCGGAAACGATCGCGCTCATCGAGCGCATCAAGCATCCCAATATCCAACTGCATCTCGACATCAAGGCCATGTTTGCAGAGGGTGGCTCCATCCCTAATATCATCGCGAATAGTCGCGACTACACCATTCATTTCCACGCCAACGACCCCAATCTGCAGGGACCCGGTATGGGGGACCTCGACATTCAGCCCATTGCCGATGCACTCGTCGCCGCCGACTATGACCGTTGGGTTTCCGTTGAAGTTTTCGACTACGCGCCCGGCGCAGAAAACATCGCGAGAGAGAGTCTTGATCATCTTAAAAAATACTTCAAAATTGGGAGCGAAGCATGAGTGAAACCGATCGTGAACAGGAGATGGCCTTACTGGCTGAAGCCGAAGGTGCTCCTCTAGGGCGAAAGCTCAGCATCTACACACGCCTTTCCGGCCCCGGTTGGATGCAGGGCGCGATCACGCTTGGCGGCGGCTCACTTGCCGGCGCCTTATATCTGGGTGTGATCGCCGGCTTTGGGCTGCTCTGGCTGCAGCCGCTGGCGATGATCTGCGGCATCATCATGCTCTCGGCCATCGCGTACGTCACGCTGTCGACCGAGAAAGCGCCCTTCGGACTCGTTAACAAGCATCTCTCGCCCGCGCTGGGCTGGGCCTGGTTGATCGCCACAGTCATGGCCAATATCGTTTGGTGTATGCCGCAGTTCAATCTGGGTCGCGCCGCCATACAGCAGAACCTGATACCGGCTGTGGGCAATAGCGACACGTCGACGGCGCTCATCTGCGTTGTCTTTTTGGTTGTCTGTTTTGGGGTGAATGTGTTGTACGAGTCGGGTGGCAAGGGCGCTAAATGGTTCGACCGCATCATTAAAACGATGGTCGGCCTGATCGTGCTGTCTTTCGTTGCCGTCGTTGTCACCCTGTCGACCAGCGGCGACATCAGCATGCGCGCAATTTTTGGCGGTCTGATTCCAAACCCCTCATTACTGGTCTCACCTGCCGTGGGCTACGAGACGCTGATTGCACAATCAACGCAGCCTGCCTGGTGGGCCGCCAAGATCGTCAATGACCAGCGTGACATCATCATCGCAGCATTTGGAACCGCCGTTGGAATCAACATGACTTGGCTGCTCCCGTATTCGTTACTCAAGAAACGATGGGGAAGGGCGCAGCGCGGGTTTTCAATGTTCGATTTGTCCATCGGGCTGCTCGTTCCATTTTTCTTGGCCACGAGTTGCGTGGTGATCGCTTCGGCAACACAATTTCATGCCCAAACGGGTGACGTGGATCCGGCTGCGGGTGCCAAAACCATCGCATTGCTGGCTGACGCTCACCCCGGAGCGGCCAATGCCGCCGACATGGAGCTCGCGCTCACACTGGTGAAGCGCGACAACTTCCAACTCGCAACCACGCTTGAGCCCCTGGCTGGAAAAGTTGTGTCTCAGACAATCTTCGGTTTCGGTGTTCTCGGCATGGCGCTGTCCACGATCATTGTGCTCATGCTTATTAACGGTCTGGCCTTTCAGGAGTTGCTCGGGAAGCCGGGCGACAAGCGCTGTCACTACGTTGGTTGCGCCGTATCCGGCATTGCCGGATTCGCCGGCCCCTTCATCTGGACGGGATCAGCTGCGGCAGCGCTGGCCATTCCAACGTCGGTCATCGGCGGGTCGCTCATCCCCGTCGCCTACTTCACTTTCTTTCTGCTGATGAATTCCAAGAAAGTTCTCGGCGAACATCGCCCCAAAGGCACCGCGCGTCTGATTTGGAATGTGCTCATGGGTGTCGCTACAGGGATTGCCACCCTTGGATCCGTGTGGGTACTTTCGGGCAAGGCGCATCTGAACGACTGGAAAGGGATGATTCCGGCCGCCGGACTCGTTCTGCTGGCACTATTGTTTATTGTTGGAACCTATTCATTTGTTAAAAACGAACGCAAAGCATGAATTTCGGTATAATTGGATCAGGCGTAATCGCCCAATTTCATGCCAAGGCGATCGACGCGATGACGGGCTCGCAATTGCACGCCGTTTACAGTCGTGACTCGGCCAAGGCGCAGGCCATGGCTGATGCGTTCGGGTGCAAAGCGAGTAGTGACCTCGATGCGTTTTTGGCCGATCCCGCGCTTAATATCGTTACAATCGCGACACCGTCCGGCGCCCATCTGGAGCCGTGCCTTGCGGCGGCACGCGCAGGCAAGCACGTCATCTGTGAGAAGCCTCTCGAAATTACGACCGAGCGCGTTGACCAAATGCTCGCGGCGGGCGAAAAGGCGGGCGTGACCATTGCGGGCATTCTTAGTCGTCGATTCAATCCCGGTCTCGTCGCACTCAAAAAGGCGGCGGACGATGGGCGCTTCGGTCGGATCTCCTTGGCGGATGCTTACGTTAAATGGTACCGGACGCAGACGTACTACGATTCCGGTGCGTGGCGCGGTACATGGGAACTCGATGGTGGTGGTGCTATCATGAATCAAAGCATTCATGCGATTGATCAGCTTCTCTATGTGGCCGGGCCGGTGAAGGCGCTCTGTGCCACGATGACAACCCTCTCGCACGAGCGCATCGAGGTTGAAGATACAGCTGTGGCGATTCTTGAGTTCGAAAGTGGCGCACGTGGCGTCATTCAGGGCTCAACGGGCTGCTGGTCTCGAAACAGCCTTCCGGCGGAAGTGCAGATTAGTGGCGAAAACGGATCCGCATTTTTGGTCGACGACAAATTCCGCGTGTGGGAATTCAAAGATGAGCGCTCGGAGGATGCTGTCATCCTGTCTGAGCACATGGTTACCGCAGGAACCGTCGGCCTCGGCGCGAACGATCCGAGTGACATCGATTTCTCTGGCCACAAAAGCAACTTCGAAGACGTCGTCAACGCGATTAACGATGGCCGGGAAAGTAGCGTCTGCGGTGCTGAAGCACGCAAGGCCGTTGCGCTCATCAATGCCATCTACGAAAGCGCAAAAAACGACTCAAAGCGCATCTTGCTTTAGCATTTGGGGGTATGTGGGTGCGACTGCGTGGGTGTGAGTGTGCCGAAAGCGCATATGTCGTCGCATTCTTTCTCCCTTTGCCTCGTCGATGACACTTAATCGAACTGCTTCGCCGATGATCTGTTCTGCCTAGACCCGGAAATGCCACACCGTAAACGTCTCATTACGATTGCAAGCAGCGGTGCGCTCTCATATCGTTAAGCTTTTTCGCGCAGAGGGTGAGTTCTATGAAATGTATGACAGGGTGGTTGAAAGCTGTTTTTCTAGGGCTGATGTGTCTCGCTGTCGGGCGCGCGTTCGCGGAACCCGTCTTGGCGCTGTCGCCCGGCGACCATGTGGTGTGGATCGGCAATACGCTGGCGGAGCGGATGCAGGAGTACGGGCATCTCGAGACCCGAATGCATGCGAGGTTCCCTGAGCACAAATTGGTCGTACGTAATCTGGCCTGGTCGGCCGATACGGTCAGCTTGCGACCGCGTCCAGATAATTTCGGTGATGTGCATCATTACCTTTCCGAATCAAAGGCTGACGTCATTCTGGCCTGTTACGGGCTCAATGAGACCTGGGACTATGAGGGGGAAGCGGGGCTTGAGCGATTCGGAGCTGACCTTGCGGAGTTTCTAAAGGGACTGCTTGCACATCAGTATAACGGGGACACAGCTCCGCGTATCGTGTTGTTCTCACCGATCGCATGTGAAGATGTCGGGGTGATTGGTGATGTCAACGAGCGCAATCGTCTCGTAAGCCTCTATGTCAAGCGCATGGCGAGCGTTGCTGAGAACGCGGGCGTTGGTTTTGTTGATCTCTTTACGCTGACACATGCCTGTGGCCACGCGGGAGAGACGGGCGAACCGCTGACGCGTAACGGTGTTCATTTAACGAATCACGGGTACCGCGTGCTTGCGGAACGGGTCGACGCCGTACTCTTTGGGGGCACGCTGGAGTTATCTGATGAACAGCGCGCTTCCATTCAGCGCGAGGTGCTGCGCAAAAACCAAACGTTCTTTGAATACTATCGCGCCGTGAACAGCGTGCATATCCATGGGCGGCGGGTACACCCTTTCGGCGTCGTCAATTTTCCGAATGAGCGCAAGAAGCTCCTGCAGATGGTCGACGTGCGCGACGCGCGTATCTGGTCGGCGGCGCGCGGTGAGGTGCTCAGTGAGACGGTTGATGATTCGGGCACGATTCGTATCCCCGCGACGGTTCCGGAGAACCGCGAGGTGCCCGCGATGCCCACGCCGGAGCAGTCCCAGTCGCAGTTCACGCTGTCGGAAGGTTTCGAAGTGAATCTCTTTGCCTCAGAGCGGGAATTTCCGGACCTTAAAAACCCGTCCTCGATGCTGTTCGATGAACACGGTCGACTTTGGGTGAGCACGATGCCGTCGTATCCACAAGTGCTCCCGGGCCGAAAGGCCAATGACAAGATTCTGATTTTCGAAGATACGGATGCTGACGGACGCGCGGATAAGCAGACTGTGTTCGCGGATGGTCTGTATCTGCCGCTTGGCTTCGAGCTTGGTTACGGCGGTGTGTTTGTGTCGCAGGAACCGAACTTGGTGTTCTTGCAGGATACGGACGGGGACGGAAAATCCGATCATCGCCATATTGCGCTGAGCGGTTTCGGTACCGAAGACAGTCACCACGCCATTCATGACTTCGTGTGGGATGCGGGTGGGGGCTTGCATATGCAGGAAAGCGTGTTTTTGCATTCGCAGATCGAAACGCCGCATGGGCCACAGCGACTGGTCAACGCCGGGGTCTACCGCTTTGATCCGCGCACGCAGACTCTCGATATATCGATGCGGCTTAATGGCGGAGGGAATGCCTGGGGGCATTCGATTGACCGTTGGGGCGCGCATCTGTTCGTTGGGCACTATCTGAATCCGGCGATGGTAAATCAGGGCTATCCGGGATTTCACGCCAAAACGCGCAAGACGACAGAGGATGACCGTTTCTGTGAACAAGAATTCATCACGAGTAAGCATTTCCCTGACGCGTATCAGGGCAAAGTGTTTTCGAATATTTACAAGCACTATCACGGTATCCGACTCCATGACTGGACGGGCGCAGACAGCGGGTATCAGCACGACCGGATTCTGGATGTGCTGAAGTCATCGGATACCAGTCACATTCCGGTGGATATGTGCTTAGGGCCGGACGGCGCGCTCTACGTCACCGACTGGTTTAACCGCGTGCTCGGACATGCGCAGGCGTCAATTCGCCAAGTCAAACGCGACCATGATCATGGTCGAATCTGGCGCATCACCTACAAGGGGCGTCCGTTGGCGACACCTCCCGCGTTGGCCGGGCGTTCGGCTGCCGAGTTGCTGGACTTTCTGAAGGCCTATGAAGATCGAACCCGCTATCGAGCACGGCGCTTGTTGTGGCAGGTGCCGGATGAGGCCTTGCGTCCGGCGTTGGCGAAATGGGTTTCCGAGCTCGATGCCGCTGATGCGGATGTCGCACATCAGCGCATGGAGGCACTCTGGCTGCATCAGCAGCGCGGATGGGTGAATGCCGACCTTCTGAGCGCGGTGCTGCAGGCTGATGACCCGTATGCGCGCGCCGCGGCAACGGATCTATTGCGTTTTTGGTGGAGAGATGTCCCCCATGCGCGCGATCTATTCCTGAAGAGCGCCGAAGATTCGCATGCGCGCGTTCGCTTGGCAGCCGTGGTCGCGGCTACCTGGGCGTCGCCCGATATCGCTGTCGACGTGTTGGGCATCGTGCGCGCGCTTCCGCAAGATGCAGATTTGGAGCTGGCCTTAGGGAATGCAACCAAGGCGCTTGAGCCGCTGATGCAGCGTCATCCGCTGCTGGTGACAATTTCTGAATTGGAAACCATGCCGCTGAGCGAAGATGTGATCAATGCCATCATGCTTCGGCCGGATGTGCCCGATTCGCTGAGAACGAACGTGATGGCGCATCGGGCAACAACAAGGGCTGAATCGACGACAGCCGCCTTGATCGACATCGTGTCCGAATTGGATCAACGAGGTGAGCCCTCGCTCGCGCGCTGGTTAACGGTTTTGGATGCGCAACGCCCTGGTGCGCTAGGCGCAGCGGCGTCAACGTTGGCGACGCTGCGCGATCAGGCAGCGCAGCCCGAAACGCGTCAGGCGGTGATTGCTGCACTCGTCCGGTCTGGGCAGAAAATCAAAATGCAGGATGCCGATTACTTTTTCAGCATCGCCCGGATCGCGGAGGCTGACCTGCGAGGCAGCTATGCCGAAAATGCGATCAAGGCGTCGGCCGGAAAACACAATCCTGTGAATGTGCGCCGCGCCGCCTTGCTCGCCTTAGGGTATGTGCCGGGGGACGATGTGGAACACTTTGCGCGACTATCCGGCTTCCTTGACGCGGACGAGTTGGCGTCTGCCGCAGCAGATGCTCTTTTGACGCGGACGTCGGATCACTGGCCCGTGAAAGCGGCCTTGGCTGTGTTGGGGCCGGGATTTGAACGTTTGAAGGGCACGGCGGTGACGGAACGTGGAACAGCGCGATTCGCCGATGTGTCGCGACTGTTGACCGAGGTTGCTAAGTTCGAGGGCGCGTCCGTCAGTACCGCGGCGATTGCCGCACTGCAGTTGAACGTGATCGTGTTGCGTCCGGTGCCGAATCTGATGGAGTTCGAGCAGAAACGATTTGAAGTCACGGCCGGTACGCCGGTCGAGTTACGGCTCGTGAATGTGGATCAGATGGCGCACAACGCTGTGATCGTTAAGCCCGGTACGCTTGAAAAAGTTGGCCTGGCGTCCGACATCATGGCCGCGCAACCGGATGCGGCAGCAAAAGAGTGGGTGCCTGACGTTCCCGACGTATTGTGGCACACACCCTTAGTCGAAGCGCATAACACCGGCGTGGTGCGGTTTGTCGCTCCAGAAATCGTCGGTGAATACCCTTATCTCTGTAGCGTGCCCGGGCACTGGCGTCTGATGAAGGGCGTCATGATCGTGAAACGATAAAAGCGTTATTTCGCTTGGATCGATTTGATGATGAAGTCGCTTGGTTTCTTGTTCTTCTTGAAGCCGCCGAAGCTGTACATGGCGGGTTGGTAATCGTCGCCAACCGTGACGTCGATTTTGTCAGGAACAGGCATCTCCAGGCCCCAGAAAACGCCGTTCGCGACGAGGCGACGTAGATCTTCGTCAAGCAGGTCCGTTGCCGCCCCCATGGTTGTGGTGACGATGCGGTTCTGTTTTCCATCGTCGTTTTTGTAAACGCGTGTCCAGACAACCGGCTGCATGGGGTTGTTCTTTCCGCCGTCGAGGGCAGGGGAGTCAGGCTCGAGGGTTTGCGTGACTTGACCGCGTAAGAGGATGGTGCAGTCCTCGGGTGGGTTGGCGCCGTAAACATCCGTTGTACCAAAAATTTCGCCAACGCCGTTGAGGATATCGTGATCTTTGTTCGCCGCTTCAACAACGGTGCGCGTACCTTCTCTTTTATGATGACCATGATGGTTGACCCACGTTTCGCCTAGCACGGCACGCCCAAAACCGCGATCCCAGCCTGTTTCCGCCTTGGCGTTGAAGCTGTACTTCGCCCACGCGCCGCCAATGTTGAACGCATGTGTGGATGTGCGCAGAGCGACGATTGGAATGCCGCGACGAAAGGCGTTGTCGAAAATTTCCATTGTGGCATCCGGCCAATTGCGAAAGCGAAGGCTCATGACGATGGCGTCAGCGGAATTTAGCGCTTCGGGATGCGAGAGGCTTTTCTGGTTTCCGGGTGCAACGAGGCCTTGATCATCCAGAGAGAAAAGAACCGAGCATTTGAACCCTTGCTTGGCGAGAAGTTGTGCCATGAGCGGCATGGCTTCTTCGGAGCGGTATTCCTCGTCGCCAGCGAGAAGGACGATGTGTTTGCCTTTTCCGGGGCCGACATCGCCTTCAAAGACCAAATGATCCTGTGGCGCGCCTGCGAACGACTGCGTTACGCCAACGGCAAAGACAAAGAGGAGTGTGAGGCATTTATTCATAGGGCGATCCCTTGTTTTGTAATTTTAAGACAGGTGACTTATTTGGCCAACAGATAGAATATTCAATTACTCTAGCCGACATCAGTCATAGACGCACGAGATTCTAATTGCTGAATCAATTTTGTTCAAGAAAACGAGGGCGATTTACGCAGTGATGCGTGTTTGAGGCGGTCGTTTCGGAGGGTCATAGCTGCAGCAGTTGGGGGGACAGACATCCCAATTCGCAGGCAATGTTCCGGTGGCGCGTTTTTCTGTGCCTGAGGTCCGTTCGAGAATTAACTCTCGGATCATCGAAACGAACGCCGGATGAATGCCTACGGTTTCAGCGCGCACCATATTTATGCCCAACGTCTCGCAGACCTCTTTCGCTTCCGTGTCGAGGTCGAATAAGACTTCCATGTGGTCGGAGATAAACCCAACAGGAAACAATACCATATCGGTGACGTCGGATTCTGTTTTCAGGGTTTGGATATGATCACAAACATCCGGTTCAAGCCAGGGTTGGTGCGGAGAGCCCGAACGGCTCTGGTAAACGAGGTCCCAGCTGTAATCACCCAGCGCGTCCATGATTAAACGACATGTCTCGGTAAGCTGCTTCGCATAGTTTGACCCCGTCGCCATCGACATTGGAATGCTATGCGCGCTGAAGACGAAGTGTGCCTTCGATTGGCGCTGCGTCGGTATCTGGTCAAACGCGTGTTTGACGCGCGCCACCGATGCCTCAATGTACAACGGGTGATTGAATGCCATTCGCAACTTGCTGATGTCGGGTGCGCCTTCTCCGATGCGCGCTTGAGCGTCTGCGATGTTCTCACGGTACTGTCGACATCCTGAGTAGCAGCTGTAGATCGACGTGAAAAATGCCAACGCATTCTCGATGCCGTCGTCTTTCATTTGCTGGAGCACGTCCGGCAGTAGCGGATGCCAGTTTCGGTTCCCCCAATAGACGGGAATGTTGATGTCGTGATCCGTGAGCTCTGCTTGGAGCGCAGCGACGAGTTTTCTGTTCTGTTCGTTGATGGGGCTGATGCCGCCGAAGTGCTTATAATGTCCGCTGACGTCCAGCATTCTCTCTCGGGGTACGTTTTTACCACGCAAAACGTTCTCCAGAAATGGCATGACGTCGTCAGGTCCTTCGGGTCCGCCAAATGACACAATCAAAATGGCATCGTAATTTTTGTCTGAGTTCATTTGTGTTTTTTTCTGTTGATTAAGCTGGCTGTGTGGGTCGAAATTCACTGCGGCGTGCTAGATATGCGCAGGCGTAAAACACGCGTTACACCGTATGCCTTTTCGTCCGGAAACTGATGAAAAGCAATCCCAAAGGGCGCATGGCCGCAATTTTGTCCGACGCGCTAATCGCTTTTTTGGGCAGGGCCTATGGCGTAAGATGTATTGCGGCACTCGTCGCGCCGCGCGTCGCCCGCCCGAGTATCCAAATCTAATTAAGGGGTTTAAAATGACGATTTCGCGACATTTTGGACTGGGATGCTTGGCCTTGCTTCTCGCATTGGGCTCGCAACGCACCGGGCTTTCTGATGTCACATCGCGCACACGTCTCGGGCTTGTGATCGGAATTAACGAATACGAGAACTGCCCATCCTTGAAAAATGCGGCCGTCGATGCTGGGACGGTTGCCGCCGTTCTCAGGGACGACTACGCATTTTCCAGCGTACGGCTTCTGAAGGATGAAGCGGTCACGGCAAAGTCGACACCGTGCTCGATCGCGGTTACTGGATTCCGCACGACGCCGCAGACGAATCCGGCTATCTTCCGAACGCTGCTACGTTAAACGTTTCCAGCGTCTAATTCTAAAACCATTTACAGAAGGTCGCAAAGAGCGCAAAGACTCCAGCACTGCTGCCGGCGGAGCCCACCGGGCTCCAAGGGGAATGCTAGGAGCTGGGTTAAGCGCCCCAAGTTTGGAGCCCACCGGCTTGCCCACCGTAGCGCGGAGCGCGAAGGAGGGTTCTTTCCTTCGTGTCCTTTGCGATCTTCTGTGAACGTCTTAACCGTGCCGTACAAACCATGCACGGACGGCTTAAAGTAGCAGCGCTCTTGTCAGTCAGGTCGGTTTGTTACCAGTCCGCCATCGGGCGGATTTCCGGAGGATCTCCCGCTGCTTCGCCGGGGCTCAGCACAACAACGAACCTTGCCTTTGTCGAAGGAGGAATCTCAACGTTGAAACCGATCATGCGGGTGCCCTCGTTCGGGGCATCATATGTTTGAGGGGGGGGCGCCGTTTCGAATAGCTCCCATTCAGCATCGGCCGGCGCGTGAATGCTCAAGACAAGATGCTGATCGTCCTGCCGAAGGATCGCTGTGTGCTTGTTCCGTATGTCCACGCTGGCACGCGTTACCATGCCCCAGCGGACAACCGTCTTGTGATCCAGTGTCTCGATATCGTCCTGGACCAGGACCGCTCGTTCCTGCCAGAGGCCGACCCCACGTGTTGCCGCGCCAATTTGGTTTTTGTAAATGGATCCCATATCAACGACCGTGTGAGGCATTGGGCCCTTGTCTGAAAAACCGATGATCGGAGCGCGTCCATGTACCTGCTGTTTCTTTCCGTCAACAACGAGCGTGTTGTGGCTGAAGTTGTTCAAGCGAAAGACATCCCACCGCTGACTTGTCTGATCCTTGTCCCAAAGCACGATGCCTTTGGACTCCAGGCTGTTGTAGGACTGCGAGCCGAGGTCCTCGGCCCAGCGAACGCCATTGGCGTCCATCACGAAACTGCCAATATCCATATGCGCATGGTTTGCGCCTGGCGACCCAGCTTTAACACCCACGAAGATCTCCTGCGGCGTTCCCCATCCGCTGCGATGCATCGCGACGGGCGTCTCGCCGTCGGCCTTCCAATGGTTGACTTTTGGCGCAAGCGCTTCGTCAAGGGCTCCGGCCCATATGAGCAGAAAAGGAAACATTCGGTCGGATGCATCCTTGAAGCTAGTTGTTCTGGGCAGGAACCGGTCCAGCTCCTGATGCTCTCGCCACAGCAGCGAGAGGTCTTTTCGCCTGGCGGCGAACCAGTACATGGCCGGCGCGACACCTGCGCGCGAACCGCCATCGGAATAGTTGAATAACAGCCCGGTCGGCCCGGTCGCATGGAGATAATAATCCGAAGATTCCAGGAATCCTTGTGATTTCGATAATTCGAAGTCCGAGCCCAGAACAGACTCCAGCGCCGAAATCAAAATGACATTGTAGGTCGTTCCATACTTCCAATAACCGGGTCCCTCCGGATAAGCGCCGTCCGGCGCGTACTCAGCCATGGCCGTGGGCACATTCGCAATAGCACGCGCGATGATCTGTTCGGCCAGGTCGGGTTCGTCTTCCAGAACAGCCAGAGCCCCGAGCGTCAGTCCGCCGTGGCAGACCTGGTTCCAGTTATTAGAGGTCTTCACCCACCAGCCACCATTGAGTGAGGCCCGTAATCCTTTCTCAATGATCGCCTTTCTTATGATCTCTCGGGAACTCGGGTCAAGTTCGTCATGCAGCCAGTCGTAACCAATGGCCAACGCGGCCGTCATCTCGGCGACGTCAAGAAAGTGGCTCGGGTTCCAGTCGTCGAACGCTGCGACAGCCAGCATTTCTTCCTGCGCCCGGACAGCATAGCGGTCGTCCTGGGTCATGCGGAAGCAGAAGGAAAGATAGAATACGCGTTTCAGGCACGTCCGCGAAACGCCAAGCAGTCGCCTGCCGACCTGTTCCCGCTCAACGGGTTGCACATCCAGAATGCCGTCCGCAACATTCACCACATGCGCAAAGGCCTTCCGCAATGCCGGGTCTGAATGGATCTTCCTGCGGAGTGCGTCATCCTCCCCCCGTTTCACGAATAGCCGCGGGTGAACTTGAACGGCGTCTTTAATTTGTAACCTCACGTCTTCTCCTCTGGCCCTTGTCGAGAACGAGCAGGCAATGATGAGACCTGCCAATATTGCTTCCTTCATAGTCTTCCTGGCTCAAGCCCAAATCAGCGGCGCGATTTATCGCGTACGATGGATCTGTCCTGTTGAACGTCTTCCTTTAGGGGTTTGAAAGGCTCGACCATTGTCCTCACGCTTTCTTGAACTTGGGGACTCGCGTGCAGGCACGTGCTGGGATTCGTTCTGTGTTAAGACTTTCGCAACAGCCAGAGGAAGAGGGTCGTGGCTATCGTTACGACGCCACCAATAATCCAGATCCAGGCGGCGAGGGGAATGGGCTCAAAGAAGAATGGTTTCTTGAGCAAATTCGGATCTGTCGGACCTGACAAATCAATCATTCCATTCTCTTTATTCTTCATATTCTTAAACACCCAACATACGTATTAGACGCTATGGTTTCGCTAATATAGGTTTTGGAGATTGAGATCGCTTGGCGGTGTATGGACTTTGGATCGCGCCCCAATTTGTCAGGACTATGGCAGGGTTTGCGTTTTTGGGAAGGATGTTTTCTAAGTGGGGCGCTTAAGTTCGCCGCATTCGCGTGTCCCGAATGGCACTCGTTTAAGCACTTTTCGCATGAAATAAACCTCCTCTCGCGTGCCATTGAAATACCAAAGTACCCAAAGAAATCCAAAGTCCAAAAGCTTAAAAGAAGAGAAAGCCCTGCTCGGACTTAGCCATCCGTGCATGGTTTCTCCGGCACTCTTAAGAAATTCACAGAAGGTCGCAAAGGACACGAAGGAAAGAACCCTCCCTCGCGCTCCGCGCCACGGTGGGCAAGCCACCGGGCTCCAATGTTGGAGCGCTTAACCCTGTCCCTGCTATTCCGCTTGGAGTCCGGTGGGCTCCACCGGCAGCAGTGGTTGAGCCTTTGCGTCCTTCGCGACCTTCTGTAAATGGTTTGAGAATTTGACGCTGGAACCCCTTAAAGTAGCAGCATTCGCGTCTGTCCCGAATGGTGCTACTTTAAGCCATCCGTGCATGGTTTCTCCGGCACTCTTAAGAAATTCACAGAAGGTCGCAAAGGACACGAAGGAAAGAACCCTCCCTCGCGCTCCGCGCCACGGTGGGCAAGCCACCGGGCTCCAATGTTGGA
>JBLHHU010000081.1:0-12949 GCA_047615735.1 Kiritimatiellia bacterium
TGGCCTCGGCACCCGGTGGTGTTGTCGTGATACGATATTGGCCGCCTGCGTCGTTCTGGGCAAGCGAGGGCAATCCGGCGAGCAGTAGGCATAGGGTCACGATGCCCCCGCGAATCGTTCCGCGGGTCGGTCGCCTACGTAAGGTGGTGCTGTAGAATAAAGCGAATGTCATCGTTCGGACCTCAAGTGATCTTCGACTTCCAAGAGGAGTTTGCGTGCTTCTAGGTGCCGTTCGTCTTTACGGTTCGGCACCAATTCGAGCACCACGCGCAGATGCTCGGCCGCTTCGTTCCATTCACGAAGGCTGCTGGCACGGGTGGCCATGAAATTGCGATGTCGATAGAGGTCTTTGAGTTCCTTTTCGCAGGCTGGTAACAGTTCCTCAAGTATGGTGCGATGAAAGTCCGGTTTCGGGTCGAGCGTTTTGAGGTAAAAAGTGGCCGTTTTGAAGCTTTTGATGGCGTTGGAGAGGTTCGAGAACTTGACGGCGCGCGCGTCGTACAATTTGCGACCTTCAAGATAGGCATTTGTCGCCAATTCGATCAGCTTTTCGGGGCTATATGCGACCGCCCAAAGACCTAATTCGATGTGCGCGAAATCTTCAAGTTTTTCGCGCAACGTACGAAAGACGGGGGGTTCCAATCGGTTGTCGACGTTGACCTGATGCGTTCGACGATTGATCGTTGTCGAAATCACCCATGACTCGTAATTGTTCTTCTTGCTGATACCCTCATAAACGGGGTCGAGATTGTAGAAGTCAACGTCCTGAATGAATTCTGCTAAAGCGTGGACCAGCTCGGGTTTGACGATTGAGGTTTCGTTGATGTGAACATTGCCCGTATCATCAATTCGCACCGTCAGCTTGTGATCTGCATCGAGCGTAAACTGGTACCGAAAAATGCTTTCGCCGCTGGCCAGTACTTTTTCGTAGTGCAACTCAACAAAGTCGAGGGTGTCTGGCACATCTTCCGTGATCGGAATTGCGTGCGAGGATGGTTCTGGGATTAGTTTTGGCAACCAGATGCCCGAGGCGGCTAAAAGGACGGCAACCGCCAGCCCAATGAGGATGGCGCGCCGCAAGCTGCGCTTGTTTGCCGTGGGCTGTTTTGCGGGTGAACCGAGACCTAAATCAATATTCGCTAATGCGGGTTTGCCGAACGGTTGCGTCACACGAAGCAGGGTGTCGCCGATTTCGATACTGTCGCCTGGCTTTAAGTCAATTTCTTGTATTGGAGACCCATTCACCAGTGTGTGATTAGCGCTGCCGAGATCGGCCACGTGAAGACCAATGCCCTGTTTGTGCATGATGCGGCAGTGGTGACGCGACATCTTGGGATCGTCGATGACAACGTCATTCTTGCTCGATCGACCAATTCTAGCCCCATCGAGTGGGATTTTGATTCGTCGCCCTTTTTCGATGCCCTGTTCGATGAGCAGATCTGGTGATTCGGATGTCGTCATTTTCGCTATGGCTCTGTCAATGAGTGTGGAGACCGGCCCGATGGAAATAGGAAAAATACGCAGTCGGGATCAAGTGGTAAAGGTTAAAAGCCCTGTTCCATAAGCCTATTCAAAATGGGTCCAAGCAGAATGAGGAAAACGGCGGGGAAAATACAGGTCATTAATGGAAAAAGCATTTTGATGGGTGCTTCGTTGGCAAGTTTCTCTGCACGTTCGAATCGACGCGCGCGAATCTGGTCGGACTGGATGCGCAGGATGGAACCGATGCTGACGCCCAGTTCGTCGGCCTGCACAAGTGCATTCACGACGGTACGTAGATCGATAAAGTTGACGCGAATGGACATATCGCGTAGCGATTCTCGTCGCGTCTTGCCAAGTTGGATTTCGCGAATGACGCGTATCAATTCTTCGCACAAGGCATCGATTTTGGTGCGCTCAACATGACGCTGAAGTGCTGTCATGAAGTCCATGCCTGCTTCCACCGACAAGGTCAGGATGTCGAGAACGAAGGGTAGCGCACGGCGAATCTTATTATGGCGTACGCGCACGGCCGAACGTAACCAGAGGAAGGGGTAGACGAGGAATAGCAAAAAGCCAAGTAGGCACAAGATCGGAACGGCACCTTCGATAAAGGTCCCGCTTCCCGCAACTCCGAGTCCTGTCATGAACGTCGCCCACGCGCCGCCGAGAACGAGCGGAGAGAGTATGAAGAGGGAGAGCATTTCGACGTCGGATAACAAGCCTTCGTAGCCTGCCGAAATAATGGAACGCGAAAGCGATGATCGTGAGCGCGCAAAAAGTTTGTGACGAAAGAGCGTCGTAAAGTTCGGCGCCCAGGGAAGCAGCAGCCGAAAACAAAAGGGGACCGTACGTTCCTGACGGCGACCGTCCGATAAGGTGACGTAGGTAATTTGTCGGGCCGTCCAGAAACAATACCACGCCAGGCCCCCTGCAAAAACGGCCCACAGTATGGCCAGTAAATACTTTATACTCTCGTTGTTCATTTGTGTTTCCGTGTAACGAAACGTTGTGTCGGTGCTAAATGTCGATATCGATAATTTTTCGAATCATCAAGCCGCCTAGGCCGATGAGTACAATTACGCTGGCCACGATAACCAAGCCAACCTGAGAATGGAAAAAAGGGATCATCATTTCGGGGTCTAAAACGAGCAAGGCACCGGCGATCAGGACAGGCATAAGGCCGACGATGATGCCCTGCAATCGGCCTTGCGCGGTGAGGGTTAAAATGCGCTTCTCAATGCGCATGCGTTCGCGAATCGTCGAGGCGATTTGTTCGAAAATTTCAGTGAGATTCCCGCCCGTTTTGCGGGCCGTTTCGATTGCGGTGACGACGAGTGTGAGGTCCTCACTGCTGACACGTTCATCCATGGCGTGTAGACCATCACTGAAGCTCACGCCGACGCGGGTTTGTTGAAGAAACAGCGAAAACTCTTGCGCGATGGGGCGTTCGCCATCGTTGACGATGGACTCGATGGCTTGACTGATACTGAAACCGGCGCGTAAGGCATTGCTCATCCCCATCAGCGTGTCGCCAAGTTGCAGGTTGAACTTGGCTAAGCGGCGGCGTTTGAGCAGGCCGATCAAAAAGCGGGGAATCTGCAAAGCCACAAATCCAAAAATGGAACCAAAAATGAGACCGACGAGTGCACCGCGTCCAGATGTCACGCTGCCCAAAAGCAAAAATGTGGTAATGAAGACAGCAATCGCGATGGTCCACCCGATCTCTGCAATGCGTTTGGGCGGAATGAAAAGGAAGACGTCCTCGAACTGGCGCGCCGTGTCTTCCGAATATTCTCCGGAATAAGCGTCCGCTCCTTCGCGCAAGGCAAGCATGAGCACGTAGCCCAGGCCGCCGAAACAGAGAGCGAAAAAAATTGGAATAGCTAGGTTGTAGAACATGGTGACGTGGATCGCTAGGGTGATCTAGCGATGTGCACTCTCAGTTTTGGGATTAAACATGCTGTGATCGAGTTTGATGCCGCGTGCGGCAATGTCTTCGGCAAAGGTGGGGACGGCGCCGGTGGCGCGGAAGTGACCCTGCACCGTGCCTTCTTCGTCGACGCCTGTCTGAACATATTCAAAAATGTCCTGCATCGTGATCTGATCGCCTTCCAGACCAACAATTTCGGTGATGTGAGTAACTTTTCGAGAACCGTCGCTGAACCGGGATTCGTGAACGATGAGATCAACGGCGGATGCCACCTGTTCACGTATAGCACGAACAGGGAGGTCCATGCCGGACATCAGCACCATGGTTTCAAGGCGAGAAATAACGTCACGCGGAGCGTTCGCATGGACCGTCGTTAGACTGCCGTCGTGTCCTGTGTTCATCGCTTGGAGCATGTCCAGTGTTTCGCCGCCACGACACTCCCCGACAACGACACGGTCGGGACGCATACGCAATGAGTTGCGCACGAGGTCGCGAATCGTAACCGCTCCGCGTCCTTCGATATTGGCGGGGCGTGCTTCGAGCCGTACGACATGATCCTGGGGGAGCCGTAACTCGGCCGCATCTTCAATCGTGACAATGCGGTCCGTGTTCGGGAGGTAGCTGCTTAGCACGTTCAGGAGACTCGTTTTCCCCGAACCCGTTCCGCCGGCAACGATAATGTTCTTGCGAAGTTTGACGCAAATGGAGAGGAAGTCGGCGAACTCGCGGGTCAAGGTACCAAGCCGAATCAGGTCCTCGTCCGTAAACGGTATTTTGGAGAATTTTCGAATGGTTACACACGGTCCCACAAGCGACAGCGGATGAATGATGGCATTAACACGGGACCCATCGGGAAGTCGCGCGTCAACGTAGGGTTGGCTTTCATCAATACGACGTCCCAGCGGGGAAACGATGCGCTCAATAATGGCCAACACGGAAGTGGCGTTCATAAATGTTTTCTCGGAACGAAAGAGTTTGCCTGCGCGTTCGAAGTACACGCTATGCGGACCGTTGACCATGATTTCGGTAATGCTGTCGTCGGCGAGCAGGTCCTCCAACGGGCCAAGTCGAAGCGCCTCGTCGCAAATTTCCTTGGCCAGTGAATCGGGCGAAACGCCTTCTGGCAGCCGTTCGTCAACCTCGGCAACAATTAGCCGTACGGTTTCAACGGCGCGTTGGTGTAAATCCTCTTCGTCGACATGCGACGCGATCATGCGTTTGATGTCGAGACGCTTGACGAGTTCTTTGTGAATTTGCGCCTTGATGGCCTGTCGCTGCGTTGTCCTTTCGTCATCTAATGACGAATCAAATACAGTTGATGGTGCGACCGAGACTTCTGGTTCGGGTGCTTTGGCGACGGCGGGTAAAGGTGTTGGCGGTAAGGAAGGCGGGGCCTCAGGGGTAGAAGTAGAGTTTTGGGCGGATGCTACAGGGGCCGCTGTCACGCCGTCTTCAAGCACCAATTGATACGGCCCGATTTGAAAGGTTTGTCCGGCGCTGAGCTGTGCGCGTCCAGAAACCGAACGGCTCTCTACAAAGGTTCCATTTGCTGAATCGAGATCCTCAATCCAGGAGAGCGATTCATCCACCGTCAGAATCGCGTGCCGGTGGGATACGGCTGCGCTCTTTAAATGGATGCGACAGTCGTTGTCGCGCCCAATGCTGTATATGCCCGGCACAATTTCGAATTCCGTTTTCTCGCCGGCATCGTCGCGAATCAGCAGCTTCATCATTAAAGTCCTTGGTGCACCTACGTGGGCGACGTTATAAGTTTTTTTTGTGTCGAATTGTGCGTTGCCGATACAGATTCAGTTCAGGCAGGCTGGATTCGAGTTGTTGGAAATTGATTTCGGGTAGGTCGTCTTCAAACGAGACATCGGCAGGATTGCGTAAGGACAGGTACAATCGCCCACGCATCTGTTGCGCGAAGACAAGCAGTTCAGCTTCGCGGGCCGTGGTTTCGAGCGTGACGGTGCTATAGCTGTTCGCGCGTGAATTGACGGTGCCGCGCTGGTTGGCCATGGTTTGTCCTGTGGCCAAAATGGTGACGTCCTGCAAGATCGTGAGTGTGACGGTTTCCATCTCTTCCGGGTTTGTTTTGGACGGGAAGGAGAATGTGCCCAGAACGTCGACACGATCGTTCGGTTGCGCCATGCTGCTCACTGCAGCAGCGCCGCCGGCTTCAATAGAAATGGCACGTAACCCGGGTTTGATCGCGGAAGAAAGTCCGCCACCTGCTCGACCGCCACCTTCTATGTCTGACCAGAAAATAGGTTCGCCAGAGTTGATCGTAAAGAGTGTCTTGCGACCCAATATCAATTCGGCGTCTTCACGTGTCACGGCGTGACCCCGAATGGTCGTCTCGATTTCAAAGACTTCTTTTTTGGCCAGATCTGCCTTTGTAATGACAGCGCCTTGAGGGAGATCGGTTTTGGCAACGATGACACTGATTTTGCGAGCGCCCCGATACAGTTCTTCGACGCGGTTTTGGAACTCGGTCTCCTTTGTCTTTAGGTATTTGACCGTCAGTAGAAATGCCATCGCTCCAATGACGATGGAGACTGCGAGTACAATTTTCTGATTCATGCCGGTGTTCCTTTTGATCGTCCCGAGCTAAATGTTTGATTCGTTTGAAAGGGGTTCATGTTTCAAGCTCCATTATTCAACACCGGGTTGTTTGTGCAACACTGTAATGCGCGTCGTTCCCGTAACGTGATCCAGTGTGGCAAGCGAAACGCAGGTGTTGTCGCCGTTCATGTAGACGGCAAAACGATCCTCATTTGCTGGTCGGCGCATTCGTTCCGGTAGCGCTGGCAGCCAGTCACTGGCGCGCAGCTGCGCCGCAAATGTTTGATGCACGGAAAGCGGCGTGAGATTGGTTTTCTGAACAACTAAGCTCATTCCCGCACGTTGGTCGCGCACATAGAAGACGGGTTCAGCAAGTGGAAGCGGGCCGATGCTCTCAAGGGTCGCACGGTTCGGCATTTCGTCGGAGGCGGCCCATTCGTTTCGTGACTGCTCAATGGCGAAAACGAGTGCACGTCCTTCGGATGTCAAATCAAGCAGAACCAGGCGCAAGATGCTTGTGTCACGCTCAATGGTTGCCATGCGCATGGTCGCGTTCACGTTTTTGTTCGGCGCCAAAGCCTCGGATTTGAATTGGCGATAAAGGGCAGGCAAATAGGTGCTCAAGTCCCCGGGAAAGCCGTACACATAGACGTGACCGTTGCCGCCGTTAATATCAATATCGGCGTCATAGGCAAGGCTGCCTCCCAGTTTGGCGAGCGTATCGGCGGTGGATCGATTGGCACCCCAGCGGAAGGCCACGCGTGCGTGCGCCGTCAGTAGAGGTGTCAGAAGGAGCAGAAGGGCCAATGCGGCGAACCATGATGCACGTTTGATCATCAGTAAATCCCCGTCGTACGTGGCATCCATACCGTTACTTCGACATCAATGTCGTTTGCATCATAGATCAAGTGTTTTACGGCGGGTAGTAGGGGGACCGTTTGTGAATCGGTGCCTTGGACGAGCCCCAGACGCGTCGCCGTCGACGGGCTGAATCGCAAAATGCTGATTTCGTTGCCGCCGGATTGGCCTAACACGTTCCAGTCCGATGGACGTTCCGCAGCAGTGTCGACGACAGTCATCAGGAACGCACTTTCGTTGGCATGCGTGAACGTATCATCGACGGAATAGCTGCTGTCGTCATCACCGGCGTCCCATTCCTGAATGTAATCAGGCGTATCCAAGACGATGGCCGAGCTGATGGCGCGTCTGCCCGCTTCTTGGCGTGCGGTGTTCATGACTTCTGTTTGGGTCGTGCTAAGTGTCATGATCTGCAAGAGTCCTGCGAAAAGGGCTAATATCGCAACAAGTGCGATGAGGAACTCGACCATGGCCTGTCCGCAACGTCGTTGTGATTGCTTATTCTGATTTGAGGTCATGATCATCAGTGGCCTCTCCGTCTTCCGCCGCCGCCACCACCACCACCGCCGCCACCACCACCTGGTGCAGGAATACAACGTGCGCTGTTCAAGGCTAGCCATGCGACGCCCGAAGCACGAAATGAGTGGATCTCCCATTGACGTAATTGGGCGCAATAGAAACAGTTGAAGGAAGGGGGGCCTGAGGCCATGTAGATGGGTAGATGTGTGTCAATGTGACGGCGCCATTCAAAATTGAAACCGCCTCCGCTTGGGGCCGACGAGGCATCCAGAGGAATGAGTCGTACGTCGTGAAAGGCGGGGAGCACCATCACGTGGACGTTGGGCGGCGTGGTTTCATCCAAATAGCCGAAGGCCTTGGCTGCAGATGTCCAAACAATGGTGTTGGAGGTGGCTTGGCCGCCAGGTACAGGCGTCAAGCGCGTCATGTCGGCTTCGATACGCGTCGCGGTGTCGGCCCCTGCGTAGTCATATTTTGCTTTAACCGGCCCGGTTGCAGGAAAGGGGTAGGCGACGGTCATATCCATTGCGTCCCAAGGATGCCATGCCGGGCCGTAGCAATACCAGATGACAGAGGATGTCATTCCTGCATCATTGACGACGCCCGCCAGACCTCGATCTGCCGCCAGTTGGTTCATGGTACTGTCTTCAACCAGGTCGCGTGCAGCCGATTGAAAGCGCGTCAAACCAAGCCCGAAAATTTCGCTGTTGATGTAATCCAGGCGTCGCCCTGGGGGTAATCCAGGCCACCAGCGGTAATCCGTGTAGGAGGGCAAAAGATTTGGGTCGGTGTTATGAAACCAGCACCAGTTGCGTCCGGCAACGGCGTCGTAAAAGGCGACGTCCAGTAAGATGTGACCACCACTGGAGTCTGAGTAAAATTGAACGTTTTCCGGGCCAACAGCGACACCATCGGCCGCGATGAGGTCAAGCATGTCTGCATATTCGATCCATGCGCCCTGATAGGGTTCGGGAAACAATGTTTGGCCGCCTGGACCGACGATCGCAGCGTAGTCAAAGCGCACGCGATTGGCATGCTCTTCGATGAGTGTCGTGAAGTCGCTGTTTTGAAAAATGCCATTGTTTTTGGCGGCTTGTTGCGCGGCCATGAATCCGATCAATGGGCCAACGAATGACAAACGTGCTTGCAGGCTGGCAATGGCTTCCAGTGTGGCCGCGTCGTCGGCGGACAAAGCGATTGCCTTCATCACATTCAAGTCGCCCACAACGTTCAGTGTCACGCCCTGCCAACGCGCCGCAATCAGCGCCGCAGCGTCGCCGCCGTTCTGACTGATGGATTTGACGAAGATGGTTTTGTGGACGTCGAAATTCCAAAGCACTACAAAGAACATGATGACGAGCGCCATGATCGTGAAAATCATGGCTTGGCCGGAACGGTGCTTCGATTGAAAGAAATGGTGTTTACGCATGAGACTTTGGTTACCAGGACATGTCCTCTAAATAGAGCGCGTAATGCGACTCCATGTAGGCTTCGCCTTCGAGATCGACATCATCGGCTAGAAAGAACGATCGATGCATGGGGACCCAGAGCCGATACGCCTGATTCGCGCGGACTCGGAGCATCTGATCCGTCGCTGGATTTCCCCCGGGAACAGAACCGCTAATGGACGCGCGGTAAGAGATGTCGTTCCAGTCTTCGTAATCGAGGAGAAAGCGTGACTCGGCGAGCGACTCGCCGGCAAGGTATTCTGGAACGCGAGCGCGTTCAATTGGGTATTGCGTGGAGGTCGGTGTGGCGGCCAAGGTCTGATCCCAAACCGTGCCAGGGGACTCTCGTTGGACAAGGTCCTGCAACCATGGATTGTCGTTTTCATAGAAATCCGGTTGTCGCATCAGGCCAGCGTTTGGGATGCTGGCCACGTCGACGACCTTTTCGACCATGAACCGGTTGAGCCCGACGGACTTGGCGCGGGCACCACGCATCGCTGCGTGGTGCAGCACCTCTTTGGCTGCAATAATCTGTGACAATTGCAGCATACCCATCATCAGAAGCGACACAACCGCGATAACAACGCAGGATTCAATCAGTGACTGACCCTGTTTGCCGCGTCTCGGTTGTATCGTCTGTGAGAGGGTTGTGATGGTTGCCTTGCTTCGCTTATGGAGAACCGGCGCCATCGGCGTCGAGGTCGCGCAGCCAATCAGCGGATTCTGTATCCGTCGCCGCGCTTGCAGCACTCGAATCACCACCCAATTCGTTGACCGCACCACTCATTTTCTGGCGAATCGTATCACCGAACACACCAAAAATGGCGATAGCGGCGATAGCGATGATAACCACGATGATGATATATTCGACCATCGTTTGGCCGCTTTTACGGCTGGTCTGACGTTTCTTTTTCATGTGTCCCTCTTTCTTGTCTGAACAACTCAGTTTCTTCGTTGTCGTCTTGTCACGCTCCGAGAGCGTCTAACATCTCAAATTTACTTAGCGATCTCAGGGGTATTCCGATGCGACATGATCTAAAACACGTCCGCTGTTTTCCCTGAAAGTATATAAAAAAACGCCGATTACGCTGCACAGCAGAACCATCGCTGATGCAACCAGAATGAACTCGATCATGGCCTGACCGCCTCGGCCGTATTGACATCCGTATCGCTTAATGGGAACTGCCACGCTGGCATACCTCTCATTTGAATTGGAATCTAACTACGCACGACGTTTGACAATAGGCATTGGTGTCTGTGCAATGTGGAAATTACACAAGAAATGTATCAATCTGTCTATAGAATTTCTTAGACGTGTGTGTCGTTCTGTACACCCGCATATCGTTGTATACGCTTCCACGGGCCATAATTCCGATTATTAGGCGTGATTTTATTTCACAAGTATCTTGTGCCAAGATCCATATGAATCATATGATACATCCCGTTAGGCGTATTGCGCAAAGCGACGTTTTTGCCGCAATTTGGTTAAGGTCAGGGGTAGGAATTCGCTTATTAGCTTTTCGCCCTTAGGGATTTTTTGCGATATGTCGTCTGTCGACTTACCTGGTTTCGAAATAATCGAGAAAATCGGCACCGGAGGCATGGCCACCGTGTGGCGTGCTCGCCAGATATCGCTCGATCGAATTGTCGCGATCAAGATTCTCAGCCCCAATTTTTCAAGTGACCCACTTGATATCAGTCGATTTCAGAACGAAGCACAGGCCGCTGCCGCCTTGAAGCACGCCGGCATCGTGCAGGTCTATGACGCCAATGCCGTCGACGGTCTTTACTTTTTCGTCATGGAGTATGTGTCGGGCTATACGGTTGGTGAATGGATCAAACGTAAAGGCGTGCTGCTCGAGGAAAATGCGCTGCTGGTTGTCGAGTGTGTTGCTGATGCGCTTAAGTATGCATGGGATACGCGCAGCCTTATTCACTGCGACGTCAAGCCAGACAACGTTCTTGTTGATGCTGACGGCAGTGTAAAGGTATCTGATCTTGGCCTCGCACGTACCTTGAGCGCAATGACGCGCGCCGAGGAAGAGGCCGACGAGGTGTTGGGCACGCCGTATTACATGTCGCCCGAACAGGCGCAGGGACTGGCTGATCTCGATTTTCATACCGACATCTATTCGCTGGGCGCCATGTTGTTCCACATGTTGACCGGTCAGATACCGTTCCATGACCAGGACATTGAAAGTGTGATGGAACTACAGGTCACAACGGATTTACCTGCGGTGAGGGATATCAATCCGGATGTGTCTCCCGCGGCCGCGGCGCTTGTCGCACGCATGACCGCCAAGTCGCCAGGTGACCGTCAACACGATTGGGATGAGGTCTTACGAGATGTTGCTGACGCGAAATCCAAAAAGAATGTTCGTAAAGTCAACTCGACAGACACCATGCGACTGCTTAAACGACGAAATCAAATATCAAGGATTCAAGGTAAGAGCCGACGCCCGCTTGTCGGCGCGCTGGTCGGACTTTTTGCCGTTACAGTTCTCGTTTTTGTAATGTTTGATAGGTTTTCGGACAACATACAGGACATAGAGGCTCGGAACGCGCTACGGGCCATTCCGAAAGAAAACGTCGCCAAAAATGTGCCTCTGGTACCATCAGACTCACTCGCGCAATGGCGAAACAGGCTCGAGGCGGCAAGTCAATGGGCGGCGTCGAATCCGTCAAACTATGACGACGCCATTGCTAGGTTTCGCGACATCGCGTTGACTTGCCCTGACGATGGAATTGTCAACATGGCGAAGCAAAAAATCTATGGGATCGAGCAGACGCGGATCCTTGCTCGTGACGATGTCATGACAAAGCTTAGTGAGCAGGCGCTGCCTTTGTTGGAAGCGGAAGACTACAATCAAGCGGCTGACGTGTACGCCTTATACGTGGGTCCATTTGCTGAGGAAACGCAGGATGCGCGCGAGCAGGTTGCGACTCGCTATCGCTCGAAGGTCTTTGAGGAGCCCGCGCAAACGCCTGTCGAGGTCAATGCTGACGACTTACTTGGCGACGTTGCGGAGCGCCTGTTGAAAGGGGAGTACGAAGCAGCTGTGCGTTCTCTATACGATAAACTGCGCCACCTACCTCGACGTGGTGAAGCCGTGCGCTTATACGAGGCGTATGACGTGCTGAAGTCAGGTGTTGGTTTTGAGCGCGTCATTCTTGAATCGTTCGATCGTCAACGTGGCGAGATCATCAACGTTCAACTGGACGGCCGTACGCAGGCCTATAGTGTAAGAAATGTGAGTAAAGGTACGATTCAGTTGGTGAACGCGGATGAGGCGCTTTCTTCCGAAGCTGAGGTTAAACATGTTCGGCTCAACGACTTAACCTACGCGGAGCGTCTGTCGCGTCTGCCTCGTGAAAAGGACGAGGCAACCGCGCTTTCCTGCGGTTTGATGGCTCTAGAGGCGCAGGCGAACAGCTATGCCTTACGTTATTTCTCCGATACGCACGAAGCCCTTGCTGCGCCGCTGATTGCTCGACTTCGAACGACCTCTCCCTAGCGCCCCGGCAGCCATTGCCGGCTTCAGCGCTACGCTGTATCTTTGTTTTTCTTGCACTTTCAGGCTGCATCTGTACGATTTCGGTATCACCGCAACCTCGTATCTTGTCACTCAGGCGGAGTTCTAGATGTCAGGAACAGAACGCATTGAACGACACTTTATTCGTCACCCCGCAGGCATTCCTCTTGAATGCAGTCGCGAAGGGCATGGCGAAATTCGAAAAGAATGCATGCGGGACATCAGTTTGGGCGGCATTGCGTTTTTTAGCCAAGTGCACTTTGACGAAGGTGATCAATTGCTGGTCTGCTACCTGCTGATCGGACCGAATACCTGCCTGCGTGGCGAAGTCATCTGGTGTGACAATAGCGAGGAGACCCCCAGTAAGGGATATGCATGCGGTCTGCGCTTCCAAAACGGGGAAATGCTTTTTCGCGCTCGACTCGTTGAGCAGGTTTGCCACATCGAGGCATATCGACGCGCTCAGTCTGAGTTGGGGAGGATGCTTACAGCCCAAGAGGCCGCGCTTGAATGGATCCCGAAGATGGCACATCGGTTTGCACCGCAATCGGATGTTTAGGTTGTCAGTTCTCTTTTTATATCATTCAATCGCCACCCGGCTGTTTTGCGAA
>JBLHHU010000082.1:0-12885 GCA_047615735.1 Kiritimatiellia bacterium
TCATGGAGGAAATCAGCATAGGAAACGAGAGTTGCTTCCCAAGAAACGTTACCGAGCTATCGACGTCATCCAAATTGATGTCAGGCAAGGCCCGATGCGTCAGATGAACATCATCGAAATAGAACTTCTGTCGATCCGACATGGCGTCGTCGCGAACAACATTCAAATGCTCAAGTTTGCGCTTATTGACCGTGTCGCTCATGACCCTTTTCGCTCGAGGGTCTTGTGTGCGCGCATCAATTCACCGGGATTGGTTTGAGCCGCCAACAGGGATAGTTCTCCGCAGAGGACCGTTGCACCGCAAATGATGGCCAAGCGTCGCGCGTTTTCGCCGGGTTCGCGCTTCTCGCGACAGCCCAGCGCCTTTAAGTTATCCTCTACAAATCCCAGATCCTTACCATTTCCAACGGTTCCCACAATGACATTGGGAATGGATACGCTGAAGTACAAATCATCGCCGACGACATCGGTGTAGGTATAGCCTTGTGAGCCTTCGATGATATTGGCCGCGTCTTGGCCCGTCGCCAAATAGAAGGCGAGCAAAATGTTCGCGAAGTGCGCGTTGGCCGATCGTAGTCCACCCGCAAGACTGGTTCCCACCAGATTCTTTTTGATATTCAGAGCGTGCAAGGCTTCGGGTGTCGTACGTAGATATTTTTTACACAGTTCCCGGGAAATAGTGACCTCCGCGACAACATTCTTGCCCCGCCCAAGCAGGCCGTTGACGGCAGACGCCTTTTTGTCGGTGCACAAATTTCCGGAAATCGACACATAGCTAAGGTCGGCGTACTCACTTAGAACCCATTGCATCAACCGATCCGCAGCCAACGTGACCATATTGTGACCAGAGGCATCGCCCGTCGTCATTTCAAAGCGTACATAAAGCAACTTACCCACGATTTGGGTATTCAAATTCACTAAACGCCCGAATCGTGTTGTTTCGGAAGCGACGTCACGCAGTTCATCAAGTCTGTCACTGAGTGATTGCGCCGCCGCCGCCGCGCCCACAACAGAGGGTGCTTCAAAAATGACAGAACGTGTCATCCGATCATCCAGAATCAGGGTGATAATGCCACCGGCGCGTGCGCAAACACGAGCGCCGCGCTGCGTTGAAGGCCAAACAGGGCTTTCATAACTAGCCAATGGGACCATCAGATCCGCTTCGACCTCTGGGCCACGTATGGGCACAGGACCGACGGATTGCATGGGCACCAAGGCATGATCTGCCGTTTCGTTATTTGGTGAAGTCGTATCCATTCTTTAAGTGTAGCCTTTTAACCTGTTCTCGATCAACAATATCATTGTTTTCATCGAATCACGCCATGGCGCCTACAATCGATGCGTGACCCAGGTAATTGCTGAACGACGCCCAGCATAACATCTCCTTGCCACGTCATTTGCAAGTCGCGTATACTGTAGCACGACTCGACACCCTGCAACCGAAAGCACGTGAACCATGACCGATCTTAGCCTATTAGAGATGGTGGCCTCGCTCATCGTCGCGGCGGCCTGCGGCGGCGGAATGTTCTTCGTGTTGGGCAAGTTCCTTACACGCCTTCGCCAGATCGAAGATGAACTCTTTGGAAAGCCGGTATCGCCAGATACCGTGCTAGCATTCATCCGCCACCTCTTCAACAAAGAAGAAGACACAACAGGCGTCGACGCTTAGTCCCTCTACGCGACGACCGGCTGCGTGTCTTCAAAACACTTACCCCCGCGATCTACGATGAATATTCGATGGGTACAACTGGACGTGCAGCCCGGCCGACCACGTGAAAACGTGCGGCGTATGAAAACATTCATCGCCGAGGCTAAAAGGGATGGCATTGATCTCATCATTTTTCCTGAAATGAGTATTCCCGGCTATCTGATTTCGGACATATGGGAACAGCCAGCCTTTTTACGCGACTGCGAATCGGGGGCAAGTGCCATTCGTGACTGCTCGCATGGCATCAGTATTCTGTTCGGCAGCGTAGGCGTCGATAGGGAACGTCGCAACGAGGACGGTCGCGTTCGAAAATACAATGCCGGCTTTCTGGCCGAAAACGGTGCTTTCGTTGGTCCCGAGAACGGGCCCTACGATTTTGTGATAAAGACCCTGCTACCTAATTACAGAGAATTTGACGATAGCCGTCACTTCTATGATGTCAGAAAGCTGGCCATTGAAGAACGCGTGTCGGTCGAATCACTGATCGCGCCAATCCAGTTATCCTCCGGCTTGCGTGTCGGCTGCATTCTCTGCGAAGACGCATGGGACATGGACTATAGTGTCTCGCCCATCAACATCCTCGGCGACCGCAACGTCGATCTTTTCATCAACCTCAGCGCATCGCCGTTCACGATGAACAAGAACCACAAACGCGGACGTGTGTTCTCTAAACATGCCAAGGACCAAGGGCGACCGCTAATCTACGTCAATCAGGTTGGCCTCCAGAATAACGGAAAAACAGTCTACACCTTCGACGGTGGTAGTTGCATCTATGATGCCCACGGTGGTTGCAGAGAACAGTTCAAACCTTTCACAGAGGGAACGGACACGGTTACGTTCAATCGTGGCGACGATTTCAGAATCGATACGCCACTGGTACTCAAAGAGGATGGCATCGAAACTGTCGCAGAGGCCCTCATGTACGGCACAACCCGTTTCATGGAACTCTGCCGCGTCGATCACGTTGTCGTGGGCGCCTCCGGCGGCATTGACTCTGCCGTTGTTGCCGCCATTTACGGCCGCATTCTTCCGCCGGAGCAGCTAACACTGGTCAATATGCCCAGTCGTTTCAATTCCAACACCACGCGCACCGCAGCGCGCGCGTTGGCAGAGCGACTTGGCTGCTTATATGTAGACGTTTCTATTGAAGATAGCGTGGCCGAAACACACCGACAGTTGGCGGGTTTACACGTGCAATCCATCGACGGTCGTCTAGCGCACGAACTCGAACTAAGTCCGCTTGTGCAAGAAAACATTCAGGCCCGTGATCGATCTGCGCGTGTGCTCGCAGGCATTGCTTCCGCATGCGGAGGGGTGTTCACATGCAACGCCAACAAGTCCGAGGCCACGGTTGGCTACACAACGTTATATGGTGATCTGGGCGGTTATCTCGCCAACCTTGGCGACCTTTGGAAGACTGACGTTTACGCGCTTGCTCGCCACATCAACGCGCACGGGGACAATGGCCCAGTCATTCCTGTCGAAAGCATCGACGTTAAACCATCCGCAGAACTGAGCGATGCGCACAACGTGGATAAAGGACGTGGCGACCCCATGAACTACCCATACCACGACTGTCTTTTCCGAAGTTGGGTTGAGCGCTGGCAACGTGCCACACCTGAAGACATTCTGGATTGGTACAAACAGGGAACACTGACACAGGAGCTAGGCTACGACGGTAGCGTCGACGCTATTTTCGCCAACACGCCAGCGTTCATCGCTGATCTCGAGCGCTGGTGGAACCTATACCAGGGCATGGGCGTCGCCAAACGCATTCAAGCCCCCCCCATTCTAGCGGTCAAAAAACGCGCCTTTGGATTTGACCATCGCGAATCCCAGCTAGGCCCCTACTACAGCGAGCGCTACGACGCGCTCAAGGCCGAACTTCTGGTATCGTAATTCAGGCCTGCATCATGGCAGCGAGTTCAGCCGTGCGTGAAGCAATGTCCTCGGAAGAAAGCTCGGCCAGACGATCCAAACTAAAGGATTCGACGTTGAAAGATGCAACAACGCTTCCGGTCAACAAGGCCTGACGAAGATTCGTTTCGGTGACCTCGCCACGCGCTGCTAGATCCCCGAGAAATCCACCCGCAAATGAGTCGCCCGCCCCCGTCGGATCGATAACATCCGTAACGGGATAGGCAGGTACTATAAAAATTCCTTCCGGCGAAAACAGCATCGCGCCGTGTTCGCCACGCTTTACGACCACGTAACGTGGCCCCATGCCCAGAATGGCTTCGGCGGCTTTACGCACGCCACGGTGCCCAGTCAACAATTCTGCCTCACTGTCATTCAGCATCAACATGTCGACCCGGCCGATCACCTTCTTGAGCGAATCCAAGGCGATGTTAATCCAGAGGTCCATGGTGTCAGCAACAACAAAGGAAACGTCTTTGCATTGATCCAGAACGCTCAACTGCAGGTCGGGAGAAATATTACCCAGCAGAAGATAGGGTGCGCGTTGGTACGTCTCGGGCAACTTCGGCGAGAACGTTTCAAAGACGTTCAAGTCCGTAAATTCCGTTGTGCGATTAATGAAATCCGCATCATACACGCCACCCCAACGAAACGTTTTGCCCTCAACCTGCTCAAGTCCCTGCAGATCAATGCCCTGTTTCGCGTAAAGCGCGTGGTAGCGCTCCGGAAAATCCGCACCGACGATGCCAACCATGCCACTTTTGACAAAGCGCGATGATGCCACGCACGCGTAGCTAACCGATCCACCCAGAAGCTCTGTTCGCTTTTCGTTTGGCGTTTCGACGTCATCCAAGCCGATCGAACCGACGATAACTAAATCCAGGCCTTGTATATTTTCGCTCATAAGGGACTCCCGCTTGCACACATCATGCGCAAATTTATTATTTTACACATGTTCATTAAGCGATTTGCAAAAGAGGCACACCGCTATCAAACACAACACCTTCTTGAAGATTTCGTTCCATCTGCTCGTGCATGTGCTCGACAACGCGTACGCGTCGTACCGATGTGACAACGTTCGAGCGAGCAGCGAGCGCCTTTAACTGAGGTAGAAAAGCTTGGTAATGAATCGACGTTTCATCCCCGTGACAGGCCAGAACCATGATATCACGATACCACAGGCCCATGGAGCGCATGATGCCGCTACGAACCTCACGATAACGAGCGGACGCCCGTGCCTTGATCACATCGGACTCAACATCATCGCTGTCCGAACGATCGGCCTCCTGCTTTTCAATCGCGTCCTTGATCTGTTTCAACATTGCCGTCAATGCCTCGGACAGTGCAAAGCTTCCCGTGAAACGACCGCGGGCGGCCTGAACGGCGGCGACATCAGGATCGAGCAAAATATCAAGGAGCTCACGTTCGACGGCTTCAGGCAAATGGGTACTGCCGTCCAAACTGATCAACTGACAGCGAGAACGAATCGTCGTCAGCATGAGCTGCGGGTTCTCGCTAAGCAAAAGAAAGACGGTGTTGGACGTCGGTTCTTCGAGTGTCTTCAGAAACGCATTGGATGCCTCGGGCCCCAAACGATCCGCGCCAACCAGGATGGCGCATTTCCAGCGCCCTTCGAGTGATGTCTGCGCCATGCGCTCTTGCAGCTTACGGATCTGGCCAATAGAAATGACGCGCGAACGCTTCTGCGGCTCGACCCAAAGCACATCTGGATGCGTACGTTGTTCAATCTTGTTGCAACTGATGCAGCGCCCACAACCGTCGCCGGAATCGCAGAACAACACCTGAAGGATGCGCACGGCGAGATCTGCGCCACTCGTCTGAATCGGGCCCGCGAAAATGTAGCCTTGGGCGAAGCGATGCGACTGGTGCGCGGCGACCAATCGTTGAAATGCTTCATCCGTCGTCATTCGACCGACCTTTCCAGCTCTGAGATCGATGCCCATACCGACTCGAATACATGATCTTCATCACGACTGGCGTCGATCAAACGAAAGCGTTCAGGAGATGCTTCCGCCAACGCAAGATAGCCGTCACGAACGCGTGTTAAGTAGGCGTCATCTTCGCGCTCAAAGCGATCCTCGGCTTGGCCAATGTCCGCATTTCGGCGATGTGTTCGCTGTGCGCCAAGCGAGACGTCCACATTCAGAAGCAAGGTTAGATCAGGCAGCAGTTTTTGGGTGGCAAATTCATTGATGCTTTTGACAACGTCGACCGGAAATCCGCGGCCATACCCCTGATAGGCCGTCGTGGAATCGATGAAACGATCGCAGATCACCCATTCGCCACGCGCCAGTGCAGGCATAATGACGCACTGCACCAACTGTGCACGACTGGCGGCAAACAGAAGGAGCTCGGTCTCGGGGTGAATCGCCTCACCTGACGCATCGTGCTGCAGTATGCCGCGAATAAGGTCCCCAGTGGGTGTCCCACCCGGCTCACGTGTATACAGGACTTGCTTACCTGACTCGGTTAAAGCACTGACAAGGCGTTTCGCCTGAGTGCTTTTTCCGCCGCCATCGGGCCCTTCAATCGAAATAAATCGTCCCCTCACTGGCAAATCCTTTTGTGACGCGCGTCAATCATGCTCACGTAAGCCTCCGAAGCTTCGGTCCTTCAGCCGTATCAAGCACCGACCAGCCCAACTCAGCGATGGCATCGCGCAATCGATCGGATTCAGCGAAATCTTTCGCTTCACGCGCGCTCTGGCGCTGAGCGACCCATTCAACAACAGCGTCACTGGGGGCGTCTTCATTCACTTGCAGGATATCAAAAACCGTATCCAGGCGCTGTAACACGGCCAGTGCATGAACTGCATCCTGGGGCGTGACGCGATCTTCGTCAAAGGCCTTATTCCCAGAATGAACCATGTCGAAAAGCGCCGCCAACGCCTCAGGCGTGTTCAGGTCATCATCCATTGCGGCCTGAAACGCAGTCAGACTGGAAGCTGCCCAGGCGGGCGCCTGAGCCACGTCAGCGGCAACCTGTCCTCCATTGGCGGCATGAGCCGACAAACGCTCATGGTAGGTATCCAAACGCTGCAGCGTGGTGCGTACGCCGTCTAGAGCAGCCATCGTGAAATTCAGCCGCTGGCGGTAATGCCCCGAAAGCAGGACGTAGCGAATTTCGCGACCGGCATAGCCTTTGTCGATCAAATCGGCCAAGGTATGAAAATTACCGAGCGATTTAGACATCTTGGCGCCGTCAACAATTAGATGCCCACAATGCATCCAATAGCGAACGAAGGATTCACCCGTTGCCGCCTCGCTTTGTGCTATTTCGTTTTCATGGTGCGGAAACATGTTGTCGATTCCGCCAGTATGCAAATCAAAGCTATTGCCCAAATATGTCATGCTCATGGCGGAACACTCGATGTGCCACCCAGGCCGACCCCGCCCCCATGGCGAATCCCATCCGACGTCACCGTCCGCCTCCGTCCATGATTTCCAAAGTGCGAAATCGGACACATTTTCTTTGTCGTATTCATCCTGAGAGACACGTGCGCCGCTCTGCAAACCCGATTTATCCAAATGCGCCAAGGCCCCGTAAGCATCAAAGCTATTGACGTCAAAGTAGACGCTCCCGTCTTCAGACACATAGGCGTGCTTTGAGGCGATCAAGGTTTCAATCAAGGTGACCATTTGATCGATATGATCCGTCGCCGCGGGATAGTGCTCAGCGGGCTGAATACGTAGCGTGCCTATGTCGCGGAAAAAGGAGTCCTTAAACGGACGCGTGTAGTCGTCGAGGGATAACCCGGCTTCAATGGCACCGCGGATGGTCTTGTCGTCAACATCCGTCAGATTCATCACCTGCGTTACGCGAAATCCACAAAAGCCCATGTAGCGGCGCAGAATGTCCTCGAACATGTACGCACGGAAATTTCCAATATGGGCGTAGTTGTACACCGTTGGCCCGCACGTATACATACGCACGTGATTTGGCTCAATCGGCGTCAGCGTCTCATTTTGACGCGTCATTGTGTTGTATATCTGCATCGATTTAATCCTGAGTGCTAAAGGGACGGAAGTATATGAGCAGGATCAGAGAAACTCAACGCTGAATCGGCATGCCGATCAACCGAAAAGCTAGGCTCGGGCTCAGACCATGGACCAGGCCAACGTGTCACCTGTGCGGTATGGCACGACCGTACCATAAGCCTTCGGGACGTCACAGGGACGTCGCTCCAAGGTCACGCAGTCCCGCGACTCCGGCACATCATAGAACCGTCGGCCATTTTCGCTCACAAAAGCAGCTAACTTCTCCAGACAACCGATTCGCTCAAAACAGTCTGCGAGATACGGAAGCATCAATGGACTGGTAAAAACGCCGGCACAGCCGACGGCGCACTCCTTTGCGTCGCGTGGATGCGGTGCAGAGTCTGAGCCGAGAAAAAATTTGGGACTTCCAGAGGAGACAGCGGCACGCAGCGCAGCGCGATCATGCGGATATTTAGCAACCGGCTTGCAGAAGTTATGATTCTGTCCTGCCCAGTCATCGACGATAAGATCCAGATGGTGGACGGTAATCGTCGCCGCAACGCGTTCCCCTGCTCGCACGACGAACGCGGCCGCTTCGGCTGTCGTCACATGTTCCAAAACGATGCGCAGCGCGGGGAATTGAAGATGCAAACGTTCTACAACTGGAAGAAACGAGGATTCCGCGTTCAAGACGCAAATATCGCGATCCGCGTCACTTTGGGCCTCGCCATGAATTTCAAGCACAAGACCGGCTTCACTCATTGCGGCAAAAACGTCGTCATACTCACGAACGTCCGCAACGCCGAGATCCGAGTGCGTCGTTACGCCGCGCGGATACAACTTCACACCGGTGACGCCAGCTTCGCCAGCCCGCATGATGACATCGCGCGTCAGTTCAGGTGAAAGATAAAGGGTCGTCAATACATCCAGAGTAGGATCGACGCTTTTAATTTCATCACGATAAGCCAAGGCTTGTTCGACAGAGCTGATAGGAGGAACCGTGTTCGGCATGACCAGACAACGACCGATGCCCCCCTGTCGGATGAGCGGAACGACATCTCGCAACATGGCGCCCTGCCGGACGTGCAAATGAAAATCGTCGGCAAGTGGAAGTGTCAGAGACTCAAGCATAGCGTATTCCTAGGTCGGCGACGGAACCCGAGCAATAGACACGTTGGAACAGCGTGCCTGCAGGCTCCTATGCAAACGAATCTAAAGGGGCCTATTCCTCAAGTCAAGACAGGTCGCAAATAGCCCACACCCCAAGGGCTGGTTGGCCAAACATCACGCAATCCTCCCATTGTCAGGCTGCGTACACTCAGGTATGGTCAACCAATGAGTACAGCTACTGATTTTGATTTATCGACCTATATGGACGGCGTGCGATCCGAGATTGACGCCAAACTTGAACAGCTTTTGCCTCCCATCGACCAGCGTCCGTCCATCTTGCACGACGCCATGCGATACAGCGTATTTTCGGGAGGCAAACGCATCCGACCCATTTTGTGCATTGCCGCGTGGCGAGCCTGCCAAGACGGCAACATGCCCGCCGATGCGCCGATTCCTGACCATGTTTCTGCAGCCGCCTGCGCCATTGAATTGCTACACACCTACACGCTTGTCCATGATGACCTCCCCTGCATGGATAACGACGATACACGACGCGGAAAGCCAACCGCACATATCGCCTTTGGCGAAGCCAATGCCCTGCTTTCAGGCGACGCCCTGCTGACACTCGCCTTCGAAATCACAGCTGGCGCTGACATGGTCGCTGGCGCGGGTCAAGGCTTCGCAACCATCGAACTTGCGCGGGCAGCGGGCAGTACGGGCGTCGTTGGCGGACAAGTCGTTGATCTCGGCGCCGCAGGGCAATCCGTCACACGTGAAGACGTCGATTTCATTCACCTGAATAAGACCGCAAAATTATTTCAAGCTGCAACGACCATTGGCGCCCGTCTTGCGGGTGCACAAGGATCCACTTTAAACGCCCTCATGACGTACGGGGAAAAACTTGGCCTAGCCTTTCAGGTGGTCGATGACGTACTCGACGACCTTCAGGACCAACGGGAACAGCCTGAGCAGGCTAGCGACCCCTCGTTGAGTTGCCTCAGCGTGATGCCTATGGATGAAGCGCGCAGCTATGCCGCACGTTTAACGGCCGATGCGATTGCTGCGCTGGCCTGTTTGGACGAAAACGCACGCCGTCCGCTCATCGCCATTGTCGAACGAATGGAAAAACGGGAGATCTAATCATGTTTGATACGCCTCTCTATTCATTTCTAGCCACATGCATCATCGCCTATCTCATTGGCGCCTTGCCCTTTGGTCTTCTCGTTGCCAAGAGTCGCGGCGTCGATATTCGCGCTGTAGGCAGTGGCAATATTGGCGCCACCAACGTGTTTCGATGTATAGGGAAGGCATGGGGTTTGTGCGTTTACGTTCTAGACATGCTCAAAGGCTTATTGGGGACGACGCTCCTTCCAAATCTGTATTCCGCTCAAACCGATCCTGATTTGTTGCTCTGTATCGCGGGTGGCTGCGCTGCAATCGCGGGCCACAACTGGCCAATTTACCTGCGCTTTAAAGGCGGGAAAGGCATCGCAACCACATCCGGCTTTTTACTAGGCTTGGCGCCCGCCGCCGTAGGCGTGGGCCTGGGCGCGTGGATTATTATCTTTTTGACCGCCCGTTATGTTTCCCTGGCGTCCATTCTCGCCGCCGTCGCTGTCGCTGCTTTTTCATGGATGCATTATGGCGCCGAAGAACGTATGCTGCCAACCGTACTCAGTGCGCTATGCATGCTGGCCGTGCTGCGGCACCGCCAGAACATCTTACGCCTGTTGTCGGGAACCGAAAACAGGTTCGATTTTAAGAAGAAAGGTGACAAGACACAGTCCAATCCATGAACACACGTATCACAGTAATCGGAGATGGTGGTTGGGGCACAGCCTTGGCCATGGTGCTAGCAGAGAACGGGCACGACGTAACCGTTTGGGGCCCTTTTGAGGATTATGTCCAAGAGATCCGTTCTGGTGGTGAAAACCACCGTTTCTTGCCGGGCGTCCCCCTTCCAGACACAATCACATGGACCTCGGACAGAGAACAGGCGGTCGCTGACACGCATCACTATGTGTTGGCCATGCCGACAAAGTATTTCCGTACCATTATGGAATCATTTGCACCACTAGTCCCTGCCGGCGCGCATATGGTCAGCGTCGCCAAAGGATTCGACCTAGAGACGCGCGAGCGCATGACAACCATCGCTAACGACATTTTTACAGGCGCTCACGTGGCCGCACTTTCCGGCCCCAGTCATGCAGAGGAAGTCGCCCGCGGACAACCAACAGCTGTCGTGCTGGCATCAAATGAAGCACCCGAAATGCTGCAAGCGTTGTTTACCAACCGTATGTTCCGCGTGTACACGACAGACGACGTGATTGGCGTGGAATTAGGCGGTGCGCTCAAGAACGTCGTCGCCGTTGCCGCAGGTATCTGCGACGGCATAGGGTTCGGCGACAACACCCGCGCAGCGCTCATCACACGCGGTCTGGCCGAAATGACACGCTTCGGCATGGCCATGGGTGCCAAAGAAAAGACATTCTCCGGCCTGAGTGGAATGGGCGACCTCATTGTTACATGCGGAAGCCAACACAGCCGTAACCGCTCCGCAGGCGAACGCATAGGACGCGGAGAAGCTTTAGAAAACATAATGGGCACGCAGCAGGCCGTTGAAGGCATTTGGAATTGCCAAATCGTGAATGCAATTGCCCGCGACAAGGGTATCGACACACCCATTACAGATGAAGTCTATGCGGTCGTCCATAAAGGTAAGGACCCACGCGAAGCCGTGACGTCGTTGCTCTCACGCGAATACCGCCCGGAATAAAACAGCGGGCTGCTTTACAGGGCAATAAAAAAGGCGACCTCCTTTCGGAGCTCGCCCTTTTTATGATCCGCACTCAGTTGCGAGCACGATCTCTAGTACTTATGCTTTTGCTTCGGCCTCTGTCGCAGGGCTTGCGCTGGCAACAACGTCGCCATCCACCCACTCGAGGTATGCCATTTCGGCGCCATCGCCGACGCGGTTACCTGCGAGGACGATGCGTGTATAACCGCCATTGCGATCTTTAAACTTCGGCGCGACATTGTCGAACAGTTCACGAACGATGTCGAGGCGACGCAAGGTTGCAATTGCCTGACGACGAGCCGCAAGCGTGTCTTTACGCGCAACCGTCACCAATTTTTCTGCCAGACGGCGTGCCGCCTTGGCTTTCGGAGCGGTTGTATGAATGCGCTTGTCCTTAATCAGACCACAGACGAGGGCCGAAACCATCGCTTTGCGGTGTGAGGAACTGCGTCCAAATTTCTTATCCAGTACGGAATGTCGCATGGACTCTACTCCCCGGTAGTGGTAATGGCCTGAAGCACTTTTTGATCAAAGCTCATGCCAAGGTTAAGTCCCAAGTCAACGAGCTTGGCTTTGATTTCGTTGAGTGACTTCTTACCGAAATTGCGATATTTCAACATATCTGCTTCCGTTTTCAGAGCCAACTCACCGACCGTAGTGATATTTGCGTTGTTCAAACAATTCGCAGCGCGGACGCTGAGTTCAATCTCGTTGACGCTCATGCCGAGCTTCTTACGAAGTTCGTCACGTTCTGCGTCCACCTTCTGGGCTGTTTCCTCGAACTCAATGAAGTCATCATCGTAGTCAACGAAAGCGTCTAAATGGTGACGCAAAATTGACGCAGCCATACGCAAGGAATCGTCAGGACCGACACGACCGTCCGTCGTAATTTCAAGGACGAGTTTATCGTAATCAGTGCGTTGTCCGACGCGCGTGTTTTCGGTATTAAAGTTCACCTTGCGGACAGGTGAGAAAACCGAATCAATGGCGATACGTCCAATTTCATCACCGGGCTTCTTGTTGCGATCAGCCGGGCAAAAACCACGACCTGTCTTTACTTCAATTTCCATTTCAAACTTGGTGCCTTCGCTCAAGGTTGCAATATGAAAATCAGGATTAAGCACTTCAACGTTTCCAGCGGACTGTATGTCGCCCGCTTTAACAGAGCCAGCGCCGTCCACCGTAACCGTCAACGTAACCGCGTTGCGAACATAGGTTTTCAGAAGCACTTGCTTCAGATTGAGGATGATGTCCGTGACATCTTCAAGAACACCTGGAATCGTGCAAAATTCGTGCGGAGCACCTTCAATTTTCACAGAGGTTATCGCAGCGCCTTCAATGGACGAGAGCAATAC
>JBLHHU010000083.1:0-12746 GCA_047615735.1 Kiritimatiellia bacterium
TTCCGTCTTCGCGCTCCGCCGGAACAAGCCGTAGGTGACTCCGCGGCAGGAAATGACCTGGTGACTGGGTGACTCGGTGACCCCGAGTAGGAGGAGCCTTTGGCTCTGGTGGCAACCCGGCGTCACCCAGTCACCGGGTCACCAAGTCACTCTTCCTTCTTCCTCCTTGTGTCGCACTAAGGCATCTCGATTGTCGCAAATGGTGACTCATTCAGACGCTGCTTTCGCGCTATATTAAGAACTGTCGACGGCCGATCCCTGGCTGCGCAGTGAAATAGATGGAGAAGTGATGAGCGATTTGGACGGCGTACTAATTGAAGCGGAATCCTTTAATGATCTGGGCGGATGGAATGTGGATACACAATTCATTCATATCATGGGGTCGCCATATCTCATCGCCCACGGACTGGGAAAACCCGTTGCCCCGGCAAAGACCTCGGTTACGCTGCCTGCTGCCGGGCAGTGGTATGTCTGGGTGCGCACCAAGAATTGGGTGGCCGGTGACTGGGAGGCCCCGGGGCGGTTCACGCTCGCCGTCAATGGCGAAGAACTCCCCAAAACGTTTGGCACCGAATCCGGTGAGTGGGGCTGGGAAGCGGGTGGGCCGGTCGAGCTCGACAGTGCCACCGTCGCGCTTTCGTTGATCGACCAGACCGGTTTCGATGGACGCTGCGACGCGATCTTTTTCACCCAAGATGAAAACGCCGTGCCCGACAACAGTTCCGAGCCCATGAATGAATGGCGACGCCGCCATGCTCGGGTCGAGGACGTGGATGACGCATTTTATGATCTCATCGTCGTCGGCGGTGGCATTGCCGGATCGTCTGCCGCCATTTCGGGAGCCCGGGCCGGCTTACGCGTAGCCTTGCTGCAGAACCGCTCGGTCCTGGGCGGTAACGGGTCGCCCGAGGTGGAGGTGGCGCCGGCCGGTAAGTACCCGCCGGGCCGCTATCCGCATCTGGGCGACATCGTCAAAGAGGTCTCGCCTGTCATGGATTATAATCCCGATACTCGTGAGCGCTTCGGCGACGCCGAAATAAAGCGACGCGCGGTTGTCGATGCAGAGCCGAATCTGGATCTCTTTATGGATCACCATGTGTACCACGTCGAAACCGAGGGCGCGCGCATCACCTCCGTGTGGGCACTGAACACATTGGGTCATCAACGCCGCCATCTGATAGGACGTTACTTCGTGGACGCGACGGGTCACGGCACGGTCGGCCTCCAGGCAGGTGCTGACTATCGTATGGAGCCCGGCGACCGCATGGGCATGACCAATATCTGGCGTTGGCGCTGGACCGACGAGGATGTTGCGTTTCCCAAAGCACCCTGGGCGCTTCAGCTCACCGAGAAGGGCTTTCCGTATCCCACGGATGGCGGCATGCTGAACAAGGACGGCGAACCCGCGAAGATCCGATTTGATGATCCTCTTTTCTTCGCTCCAGCGGTCAAAGGGGGCAAGGGCGACTGGCATTGGGAGAGTGGCTTCAACAAGCACCCGCTCAATGATCTTGAAGCCATCCGAGATCACAACATGCGGGCGGCGTTCGGCGCGTTCAATGCGCTCAAACATCACGGCGCCTACGCATCGCTTGATCCATCCGGTCGCGATCACGCAACAGCCGAACTCTACTCGCTGAATTTCATTGGTGGCACACGCGAAACCCTGCAGTTGCTCGGTGATGTGGTTGTCGAAAAAGAGGATGTTCACGAGCAGCGCGATTTTCCAGACGCCTGTGTCCCTGCCACCTGGGGAATTGACCTTCATTACCCCATGCCACTCTTCGCTCGCGAGAATCCCGATAATCCATTCATCTCGCGCGCGCACTTCGATGGTCGAATCGACGACTCGAAGGGTCGTTGGGTTGATTCGCCGCGGAAATGCCTGGAAGGGGATATGCGCGGCGTGCACGATGAGGAGAAAGGCTACCTGTTTCCTTACCGAGCCTTCTATTCCCGCAACATCGAGAACCTGTTCATGGCCGGCCGTGATCTGTCAGTCAGCCACGAGGCCTTAGGCACCATTCGTGTGATGAACACACTCGGCATGGTCGGCGTTGTCGTCGGCCGCGCCGCATCGCTCGCCTGTAAGCATGACGCAACAAACCGTGCGATTTACGCGGACCATTTTGATGAGCTCAAGGAGCTGATCGCTCAACCGGGCGACTATCGTCATAGCGAGGGTTGAGGGGGGGGGCGGAGATTGTCTTGTTTTGGAGTGCGGCGGCAGAGGGCGAAGCCCGGCGACGCCGCTTTTGCAGAGCCCCAGAGTTGCCCGCTCATCTTTTCACGCCTCTCACGCTGTGCATGCGCATGTCCGTCTAGGCCAGCCCCTGAAGAAAAGCGGTGTCGCCGGGCTTCGCCCTCTGCCGCCGCACTCCAAATTTCTCTGAATCCCAAATTGAGGTTTCAAGATATTCTGGGACTAATGTACGAATCTTTACTGATGCTGCCCGGTTTTAGTGGACACGTCTTTCTCTTTGCATGAAGGAACTTGTGAAGCGTGACTTAAGCCAGAAAGATCCGGCGGAGCCCGCCGGGCTCCAAAGTTGGAAAGCTTCGGTCGGTTCTCAATGAAAAGTCCGAGGTGAAAGCCCCTGCTGGAGCCCGGCGGGCTCCGCCGGTTTTCTCCTCGCGCTTCAGTTCGCTGTCATTAAGAGTGCGGCGTGTCCACCAAAACCGGGCAGGCTCACTTTGTCCTCTCAGGAAGAAGATTAGGGTAAAGATTAAGGCAAAGACAAAGATGGTAGATCGGGTGCATCATTAATCCAATAGGTCGTATGCCTGTCGCAAGCAGGACATGATCTTGCCGCAATTGGGGCCTACGGTGATCACGGTCGGCCCGCTATGCTTATTTGGCTGGTTACTGTCTGTAGCCAAGCCACCGGTTTAATAACAGGCCGAACACGGCCAAAAGGAGAGATTTCATGACGTTAAGACGTTTGTGTTGTTTAGTACTGATCATGTTGGCGGTTGTGAACCGTGGGGCGATGGGCGCAGGAGATGCGCCGGCGACGGCAGCAACACCCGCTATTCAGTTGGGGGCGCCGTTCTGTGACAACGCGGTCTTGCAGCGCGATATGGCGATTCCTGTCTGGGGCTGGAGCAAGCCGGGCACAGAAGTGACTGTGTCGTTTGCGGGCCAGACCAAAACAGCCAAGGCTGGCAAGGACGGCAAGTGGATGCTGGCACTAGACAAGCTTAAGGCCAGTTTTGAACCGGCCGAGATGGTTATTCAGGAGTCAGGGGTCAGGGGTCAGGGGTCAGGTAAGAGAGTTGTGCTCAAGAACATTCTTGTCGGTGAAGTGTGGATGGCGTCCGGTCAGTCGAACATGCAGTGGAAGGTCGCGAAGAGTAGCGCTAACCAGCTAACGGTCGCTCCCGTTGGTGCTGGGCAAGTCGCTCCGATCCGCGAGTTCGAGGTCACCAGTGTCTACGCGATGCTGCACCCGATTGAGAAGGCCACCGGTGCCTGGAAAGACGGCAGCTATGAAGATTACAGCGCGATTGCTTTCGCCTTCGCCGAAAATCTCTATCGAGAGCTGAATGTGCCGATTGGCATTCTCAACTGCTCGTTCAGCCAAACAGCGATCCAGGCCTGGGTGCCGCGTGAGGGATTCCGTGACGGTGACGACGAGTACACCAAGGCCATCTATCAGAAGGTTCTGCAGACGGATCCGACGACGCCTGAGCACAAGACCGTCTGGGACGCTTTCTACACATCGTTACAAGACGCGATCAAAGAGAACGACGCGCGCATCAAGCGTGGTGAAGCACCGCTGCCGGTTGCTGGCAAACCACCCGGTAACATGTCTGGCAATCGCGATGCCACCTGGCTTTTCCATGGTCGACTCAACCCGGTGATTCCTTACGCTATCCGTGGCGGGATCTGGAACCAGGGCTACGCCAACATGGGCGAGGGTCTGCCGTACTATAACAACTTGCACAGTATGATTCGTGGCTGGCGCATGGAATGGGACAGGCCTGAGTTGCCGGTCTATTTCCATCAGTTCTACAGTGCCGCCATGAAGCATTCCGGCAACGAAGACAACAGCCCCAGCATCGGGCCCACGCCTGAGATGCGTCTGGGCACCTGGATGGCCCGCGATATTCCGAACTCGGGCATGGCCAGTCAGATCGACATCACGGGTGCGATCCATTATGGAAGCAAGACCGTGCCCGGTCAGCGTCTGGCGCTGCATGCGCTGAAGAACCAATACCCTTCGACTACGCTCAGGGCAGGCGGCAAAGCTAAGGATATTGTCGTGGATGGCCCGATGTTCTCGTCGTACACGGTTAAGGGCGACAAACTGATCGTCTCGTTTGACAACGCCAAGGGCGGACTCGTGGTTGCTGAGACTGGCTACAACGCCGTTGGTCGCAAAGAGGATTCCACCGGCTTCGCCAACCCGAGGATTATCGAGAACGGTGACGATCAGGTGAAGCTCTTTTATCTGGCCGGTGCGGACCGCGTCTGGCATCCAGCCAGCGTGACGATTGAAGGTGACAAGGTGGTCGTGAGCTCGCCAGCCGTTAAGAAGCCACATGGTGTCTCGTATGCCACGGCCGGTGTTGGCTTCCAACCGAATCTCTACAACAAGGCGCTGCTGCCGATGACCCCGTTTATCTATTTCGATAACGAGATGGTCACCAGTGAAATGTGGCCGGCTGAGAAGCTGGAGATTGCCGGTGAAGTGATTGATCCCAATACGATTGGCAAGACGTATGCGTACCGCAAGATGCCACTGCTGGCACCGCAGTTCCGCGACAATGCCGTGCTGCAGGCCGGCAAGCCCGTGACGGTCTGGGGCTCGGCCATACACGACTGGGGTTATGAGGCCGACGGTGAAGCTGTCATTGAATTCAGTTTTGCTGGCTTCAAGAAGACCATTCCGGTGAAAGCCGGGATGAAGGAATGGCAGGTCGTTGTTCCCGCAGCCAAGGCAAGTGCTGAACCCAAGACCTTGAAGGTCACCTTCAAGATCGATGGCGAGCTTGTGCATGAGCGCGGTGCGACCAATGTGGTCTACGGCGATGTCTGGTATATTGCAGCTCCCGCCATGAAGATGAACGTGCCCGCAGTTGAGGACTCTGGCAAGATCGTGCGCATGATAGAGAACCAGTCCAAGCGCTCGACAAAATCGACGCCATCCCGCTTTAGCGTCTGTGTCTCGACAACGCCGGGTAACCGCTTCGCCGCGTACTGGAAAGACGCTTCCGGGCTGGCTGCTGCCTACGGACACAGCATCGCCGCCAAGACAGGAAACCCTGTCGGTATCATCTTCATGCAGAACAAGCCCTCCAAGGGCGGCGCCGATCCGCTTTTGAACAGCTGGATTGCGCCAGCGTTTCTCGATCAGGCTCCCAGCTTGATGGCAGATTACAAGAGTGTCGGCAGCCAGTTCCCTGGCAATCCTTACTACAATGCCAATGTCGAGACCTACATTGCCGCCTGGAAGACGTACTGGGGCGACTACATCCCCGAGATGATGGCGACCAAGGCGGTGCCGGACGGCGCGAAGTGGGGCAGCTACCCGTCACGCACGGCTTCGGCGGGTGACTCAAAGGCCACGCAGACCTACAACGTGACGGTGCACTCCTTTTCACCTACTGCACTCAAGGGCGTGATCTTCCTTGCCAGCGATGTGCAAGGCGCCGACGCAGAGGCCGTCAATTTTGGTCCCGAGATGTCGGCCTTGGCCAACTGCTTCAAGGCAAAGTTTGGTGACGCCGATGCCGAGTTCATCTATACGATTCCCAACAAGACGCTGGCCCCGAAAATCACCGCACCCAAGGCGATCAAAGGCAAGAGCACCGCGATTGAGATTGGGGACTGGGCTGATTTGTCCGGGGTTTTCAGTAATCAGTAATCGGTGGTCAGTGCTTAGTGCTTGGTGCTGAGTGCTTGGTGCTTGGTGGCTTGGTGCTTGGTGCTGAGTGCTTGGTGCTGAGTGCTGAGTGCTGAGTGCTGAGTGCTGAGTGCTGAGTGCTGAGTGCTGAGTGCTTGGTGCTGAGTGCTTGGTGCTGAGTGGGTCGTTTAGACAATCTTCGCTCGTGCCTCGCTGCGATTGAACGACAAAGGGCTCTTCCATCGTCCCTTTTGTCGTATGTTGCTATCTGATTTCGAGGATCGTAGAGACCGCTCGACAGACCTCATCAAGTTCTTCCTGATCAATGGGTTCGATCTTGGACTTGAGCCTGTGTTTGGCGACAGCGCGAATCTGATCGACGACGACAACGGCCGTTTTTCCCTGGCAGGTGACAGGGATCGTGATGGGAGGGTGCGGTTTGGCTGCTGAGGACAGGGGCACGACGATCACCGTTCGCCGCAACGCGTTCAATGTATCGTGCGTAAGCACGACACATGGCCGGGTCTTCTTGATCTCTGATCCCTGAGTGGGATCGAGGCTGACCCACCAGATATCGCCCCGTTTGATGGGCTTATCTGTCATTCCTCAATCCCGTCGTCGAACGCTTGCCACTCATCGATCTCCTGGCTCAGGGCACGGTTGCGGTTCGCAGCACGACAGGCTGCCGCAAGAGAATTGTCACGTTCTGACAACTCGTGTTCAAGCAGACGGGTAACAAGGCGTGATCGCTGGCGAGCGGGCACGGCCGCCTGGAAGCGGTGCGCCACAGCATCAGGTATGGATAGTGTCATTCTCATGCGATTATAGTATGACTTATGACTTATGCTGTCAATCGTCTTGCTGGCCCAACGGTGGCACTGAGGTTTCGTGGGGGCACGGGTCTTTTGCGGAATAGATCCGCTGTCGCAATCAGGGAGACTGGTTGCCGCATCTTCGGAGTGGCTGTTGCGCCTGGTTTGGATTAGTCTGATCCGATGATTTCTGGAATCACTATCTGCGCGGCACCTTCTGGGGGCGATCCGATGGAGAAAAAGCGATGAGCCGACCCAATATTGTGCTGATTACGGCCGATGATATGAATTGGAACACGGTCGGGGCCTACGGTTGCCAGACACCGGCGTGCACGCCGAATATCGATGCCTTGGCGGCTGATGGCATGCGCTTCAATCATGGGCATGTCACTATTGCGGTCTGCCAGCCGAGTCGCGGGGCATTGATGACCGGGCGCTACCCGCATAAGAGCGGGCAAGAGGGCTTTCACTATATCAACAACCGAACGGATGTTCCGCTCGTGCCGGAAGTCTTGCGCGAGGCGGGCTACATCAACGGGATCATTGGCAAGGCGTGGCACTCCACGCCACGGCAGGATTTTAAATGGGACCTCTACGAGGATATGGAGGACTTGGGGTGGGGGCGTGACAAGGAGCTTTATCACCGCAATACGACGCGTCTGCTCGAGATGGCCGCTGAAGCGGACAAGCCCTTCTTTCTGATGGCCAACTCGCATGATCCGCATCGCCCTTTTCATGGCAACGATGCGGAGCTGCAGGGCAAGGACGGCATTTCGTTTCCCGCGCCCTCACGTGTCTACGCGCCCGAGGAAGTGGAGGTGCCCGGCTTCCTTCCGGATATTCCCGAGGTGCGCCGTGAAATTGCGGAGTATGCCAGCAGTGTGCGGCGTTGCGATGACACCGTCGGGCGCATTCTCGATGCGCTCAAAGAGGCGGGCGTTTATGAAAACACGCTGATCATGTTTCTCTCCGACAACGGCATGGCCTTTCCTTTCTCCAAGACCAACTGCTACCTGCACAGCACCAAGACGCCCTGGATCGTCTGCTGGCCGGGCCAGACCAAAAAAGGCGCGGTCGACCGTGAGCATTTTGTCAGCGGCATCGACTTTATGCCGACGGTTCTGGAAGCGGCTGGGGCGGCTGTTCCGGATAATGTGGATGGTCGATCATTTCTGTCGCTACTTACTGGCGGCAATGACAGCTCCCGCCAGCGCGTGTTCACGCAGTTTCATCAGACGGCGGCACGACGGCGCTACCCGATGCGCTGTGTGCAGGACAGGCGTTTTGGCTACATTTTCAACCCGTGGTCCGACGGCGAACGTCAGTTCAAAAACGAATCGCAGGCCGGTCGCACGTTCAAGGCGATGCGCGCTGCAGGCAAGGATCATTCTGGAATATCTGAACGCGTCAAACTGTTCGAGTATCGCGTTGTCGAAGAACTTTACGACTTCGAGAACGATCCGGATGCTCGCGTCAATCTGGTGGGGCATGCGGACTACCATGTTGAATTGAATCGTCTGCGCGACGAACTCGATGCTTGGATGGTCGAGCATGGCGACCTTGCGCTGGATGCTTTTCGTAACCGCCATTCGCCTGAGGCTCTGGCCACTTTCATGGCCGAGCAGGATATTCATGGAGAAAAACTTCGGGAGCAAGGAACGTGAACGAGAGCAACATTGGACGACGAACATTTATGCAGGTATCAGTAGCTTCAGTTGCCGGCGCGGCACTGACGGGTGCTGCAGACGTGGTGCGTGATGGCGATGCAACAACAGAGGTCGGGAAGACCGTTGTTGAGCAGATCACGACGAAGACCGAAGTCCTCGTCGTTGGCGGAGGCACGGCGGGCACAGTTGCGGCGCTGCAGGCCGCGCGTGCCGGAGCCAAGACCCTTCTGGTCGAGCGCGGGGCGCAACTCGGCGGAACCACCACGACGGGGGGCGTGGCGTTCCCAGGGCTGTTCGATGCATGGGGCAAGCAGGTGATTGCCGGGATCGGCTGGGAACTGGTCAAGGATAGTGTCGACTTAGATGGGGGCGTGTTCCCTGATTTTTCAAAGGTGCCGGATGGTCACTGGAAGAACCAGGTGCTCGTCAATCCCTTCTTGTACGCGATTCTGGCGGAGGAGAAGTGTGAGCAGGCGGGAGTCGAGATCGCCTACTACGAATTTCCTGAGTCCATCACTGCAACGCCTAGCGGATGGCAGGTCGATTGTGTCGGGTTTGGGACGCGACGACGCGTGCTGTGCAAACAGATTATCGATTGCACCGGCGGTGCTGAGGCCGTCGGCCTACTGGGCTTGCCGCGACTACGCGAAGCCGAGACGCAGCCGGGTTGTATGTTGTATCAGCTGGGTGAGGCAAACCGTCCGGGGCGCGGTCGCCTCGAACGACTCTATATTCATGGCGCCGATTCAAGTAATTCGCGCACGGTCACGGCGGCCAACCTGACGGGGCGCAAAGACGTGCTCAAGAAAGTTCGAAAAAAGAACAAGCGGCTTACGCATGTGCAGCCCGAGGCCAGTTTCCGTGAAAGCTATCGCATTCAAGGCGAAACCCTCATCACTGTTGAGGACTACACATCGGGGCGCGTCTTCGAGGATGCGATCTGTTACGCCTTTTATCCGGTAGACTTGCACACCAAAAATGGTGTAAAGCCCGCCCCGTTGGCGCGTGGCATTGTGCCGACCATCCCCCTGCGTGCCTTGGTGCCGAAGGGTAGCAAGAATATCATCGTGGCGGGACGCTGTGTTTCCAGCGATCGATTGGCTAACTCCGGTCTACGCGTTCAGGCCTCCTGTATGGCCATGGGCCAGGCCGCGGGTGCCACTGCTGCGCTGGCTGTGGTGGATAACACCACGCCACTGCAGGTTCCACTCGCCGAGATTCACGACATGCTGCGCAAGCACGGCGCCATCGTGCCTGTCGCAAGCAGCACATGATCTTTCCGCAATAGGGGCGTACGGGGATAATGCACGTCCCACTATGATGTATTCAGGGGTCAGGAGCCAGGAGCTAGGAGCCAGGGATCAGGGATCAGGAGTCAGGGATCAGTGGTCAGTGGTCAGTAAGAAGTGATCAGTAAAGCACGAAGCACCCAGCACCCAGCACCCAGCACGAAGCACGAAGCACGAAGCACGAAGCACGAAGCACCCAGCACCCAGCACCCAGCACCCAGCACGAAGAACGAAGCACGAAGCACGAAGCACAAAGCACAAAGCACAAAGCACAAAGCACAAAGCACAAAGCACCCAGCACAAAGCACAAAGCACGAAGAACGAAGCACGAAGAACGAAGCACGAAGAACGAAGCACGAAGAACGAAGCACGAAGAACAAAGCACAAAGCACAAAGCACAAAGCACCAAGCACAAAGCACAAAGCACCAAATATAGAGAGAATGCACTTATGAAGATGGCTGATGAACGGTTTTTCCAGAAGGACTTCCCTGCAGAAGAGTTTGCGATTCGTCGGGAGCGAGTGCTCGACGAGGTGGGGGGCGATGCACATGTTTTGCTGCGCGGTGCAAGCGAAGAGCATGGGCCGCGATTCCTGCAGTCCAAGACCTTCTTCTATTTTGCCGGCATTGTGACGCCCGGCGCGTTCTTGATGCTGTCGGGCGGGGATAGAAAGAGCACGCTGTACGTGGCGCATCGCGACCCTGATAAGGACCCGGAAGATACAGGGGTGGGCGTGGAGGATGCTGCCGAGATAAAGGCTGCAATTGGCGTTGATGAAGTGCGCGATGTTGCGCTGTTGGCTGGCGATCTGGGGGCCATCAAAACGCTCTACGTGCAGGATGCCGAGGATGAATTTGCCTGCCAGACGCGCTTTGTGGGTGCTGCTAGAGCGGGCCAGCGGGCCGAGAACTCTTGGGACGGGCGTCCGTCGGATACGCAGCACTTCATCAGCTTGGTCAAGTCGCACAATAACGCCATTGAGATCAAGAGCCTGACGTCGATTGTCGCCGAAATGCGCCGGGTCAAGAGTGTGCGCGAAGTGGCGGTGATGCGTCGGGCCGGCTATCTTTCCGCACTGGCCACGACCGAGGCGATGCGCATGACGAAGGTCGGTCTGGTCGAGCGGCAGCTTTCTGCCGTGGCGAGTTATATCTACTATACCCACGGTGCAACAGGCGAGGCGTATTCCCAGATCATCGCCGCCGGTAACAACATGCAGTATGGTCACTACTGGCGCAACGACGCGATGTTGGCTGATGGCGATATCGTGCTCATGGATTCGGCTCCCGATTATGCACAGTACGCCAGCGACATCGGCCGCATCTGGCCCGTGAACGGAACCTATGCGCCGTGGCAGAGAGAGCTCTACGGCTACATTACCATCTATCACAAAACGCTCATGGGATTGCTCAAGCCCGGCGTCACGAAAGACGGTGTGCAAGAGGAAGCTGCGCGCATCATGGCTGACGTGCTCAAGAAGACCGAGTTCTCCAAGGACATCTACCGCAAGGCGGCAGAAAGCGTGCTGCAGTCCAATCCGCTTTCGCATCCCGTTGGCCTAGCCGTGCATGACGGATCGCCCTATAAGCACAAGCCACTAGAGCCCGGTGTTGTGCTTTCGGTGGATCCCATGATGACGGTGCCGGAAGAGGAACTCTATATCCGAAGCGAGGACACGGTTGTCATCACCGAGGATGGGGTCGAAAACTTGACCGGCTCGGCCCCGCTGACACCCGACGAGATCGAGGCGACCATGAAGGAAGTGGGCGCGTTCCCGTTGTACGACACCGCGCTCGAGTGGGACGCCGGCCGAAAGATGTAGGCCATTCGTAAGTGAGTGGGCGCTCAGGCTCTGCCAAAGCGGCGTCGCCGGGCTACGCCCAGCACCAGAGACTTCGTCACGGTGCCGGGCTGAGCCCTCTGCCGCCGCACTCCAAGTTCAGAGTCTGAGCATTTGGAGTGCGGTGGCAGAGTCCGAAGCGAGCTTACGAGTGCAGGACGCCGACACCGCTTTTCCGCAGCTGCGAAGGAGGAAACGGGTGGTTAATCTTCTCTTTTTCTTTCCTCCGTGTCTCTAGCGTAGCGGGTGGTGAAATTTCTCTTAGGCCTATTGGATGCTAGTGATTAGGATTGAAGACTATTTTCGGGTCAGAAAAGGTACATTATGAACAAGAAGCCAAACATTGTTTATTTCTTTGTCGACGACATGGGGTATGGCGATGCGTCGTGCTTGAATCCCGATGGCAAGATCAAGACGCCGAACATAGATCGTTTGGCGGCCGAAGGGATGAAATTCACCGATGCCCACGCCAGTTCCGCTGTCTGTTCGCCGTCGCGCTACAGCGTGCTGACGGGGCGCTACAACTGGCGCTCCACACTGCAGAAGGGCATCGTCGGGGTCTACGGCGATGCGTTGATTGCTGAAGACCGGATGACCGTGCCCGGTTTTCTCAAACCGCATGGCTACCACTCTGCGTGTATCGGCAAGTGGCACCTCGGGCAGAGCTGGGATTTTGATGCCGACAAGGAGAGCGTCCATGCGCCCTCCGGCTTCGGCAAGCAGGACAACACGCTCGCGCCGGACCGCGAGGCGACACCGGAGGAGCGAGAGCGCTGGCAGGAAGTGTTCTCCAAGCCCACGCTGGGCGGTCCAACGGCGCGGGGTTTCGACACCTACTTCGGCGTCGACATACCCAACTGGCCTCCCTATTGTTTTATTGAGAATGATCGCACCGCGGGCATCCCGTCCGAGTGGCTGCCGAATCGCCTATGCGGCGACAACCTCGCAAGTCACCTCGGTCCCGCCATGCCTTATTGGCACTTCGAGCAGCTTCTGCCCACGTGGGCGAAGAAGGCTGACCAGTACATCACGGATAGGGCTGCCGTCGACGAACCGTTCTTTCTCTACTTGCCGATGACCTCCCCGCACACCCCTTTGTCCGTGAACAAGCGATTCATTGGCAGTAGCGGATTGAACAACCTCTATGCCGACCTCGTGATCGAGACGGACCACGTGTTCGGGCAAGTGCTCGAGAGTCTCGAAAAGAACGGGATCGCCGACAACACGCTCGTCATCTTTGCCAGTGACAACGGCTGCGCCCACTACATTGGCGTGAAGGAATTTAGCC
>JBLHHU010000084.1:0-12684 GCA_047615735.1 Kiritimatiellia bacterium
CGTGCGGCAATTTCGCGCACGGTCGCAATGAGACTCGTGGCCTGCTCATGGTCGGAGTGCGTCATATTGATGCGCGCCACATCCAGACCGGCGAGGATGAGCTCCTCCAGCATCTCGGGCGAATTTGTGGCCGGTCCAAGCGTGGCTATGATTTTGGTCCGACGGAAGGCATTTTTTTTGTATGTCATTCAAACACGCTCGTGGAAGAGAAGCCCGACAAGGCTTACTCTGCTGTTTTCAGATAACGAAAGAGATCGCTGTCCGTGGTCAGTATGAGCGTCGTGTTTGCATCCAAGCCGCGCTCATATGTTTCAAGCGTTTTGACGAACGTATACAGTTCGATAGCTTCGGGAGATTGATTGTAGGCCGACGCATAGACTTCCGTGGCTTTTGCATCGGCTTGACCCATGATCTCCTGGATTTCTTTGTAGGCTTCGGATTCAATCTCCCGAAGATCACGTTCTTTGTTACCCAGGATGATCTCGGCTTCGCCTTCACCTTCGGAGCGAAATCGACTGGCGATCTGCATGCGTTCCGAAATCATTCGGTCATAAATCTTTTCGCGAACATTGGGGTTGTAGTTAATGCGCTTAAAGCGCACATCCAACAGCTCAATACCGAAGTCGACGAGTTTGCCTTCGGCTTTACCGAAAATCTCTTTTTCAATTTCGACGCGCCCTTTTTGGATAGGCAACCACTGCACCTCCGACGTGCCTGCTTCGCCAAGAACACCTTCATCGACGGGGACGCGATCCTTGCTGGTGCGAATGATTTCGATCAATTCGTGCTTGGCCACCGCATTGCGTGTTTCACTTCCCAATATGTCATCGAGACGAGATAGAGCGCTTCGCTCATCACGTAGGCGCAGAAAATACTGCAGCGGATCACTGATGCGCCAACGTGCAAACGTATCGACCGTAATGTAGAGCTTGTCCTTGGTCGGCATGTCGTTGGGGCGTCCGTCCCAAGCCATAATGCGTTTTTCAATGCTGTTGGGCTTCTGAATAAACGGGACGCGGAAATGCAAGCCCGCTGCACTGACGGCATCCCCGACAGGGCGTCCGAACTGCGTCAGGATAACTTGTTCTGTTTCCTGAACGACGTACAGGCTATTGGCGACAATGACGACCACTGCGAAAATGATGAATCCGTAAAAAGCGCTTACAAAAGATTTCATTAGTTGCCCTTCCCTGCGTTGAGCTGCAGCAATGGCAGAATGTTTTGAGCGTCTTTATCAAAAATCACTTTCGATTTTATACGTGGCAAAACCTCGCTCATGGACTCAAGGTAGAGTCGGCGACGGGTCACCACCGGTGCTTTGCTATATTCTGCCAGCAGTGCATTGAAACGGTTGGCGTCACCTTCGGACTCATTGATACGCTGGGTCCGGTACCCTTGCGCCTCCTGAATTTGACGCCCGGCTTTGCCACGTGCACGCGGAATCACCTTGTTATATTCGCCGTTAGCCATGTTGATCAAACTTTCACGCTCCTGCTGGGCCTTATTGACTTCATCAAAGGACGACTGCACGGGCTGTGGCGGATTGACGTCTTTCAACTGCACTTGGTCAATCGTCAATCCCAGTTCGTACTTGTTCACAAGGTCCTGCATCTTGGTAAGTCCCTCAGCCTCTATGTCTTGTCGCCCAATGGTAATAACTTCATCCACCGTGCGATCGCCCACAACTTCGCGCATGATCGACTCGGATACGTCACGCAACGTTCCTTCTGGGCCGCGGACATTAAAGAGGTATTCGGTGGGACGCACAATGCGGTACTGAAGAATCCATTCGACCAGAGCCGAATTAAGATCGCCCGTCACCATTAGCGTTTCGCGTGTTGGATCCGTCGCGCCCTGCGTGGGGTTGGTTGCGTTGGGTGTCGCGAAACCAAACTCCTGCTTCAGCTGGCGCTTAACCGGAACGCGGATGACGCGATCGATTTTATAGGGCAACTTGAAGCGCAGACCTGGCTCGACTTCATTGACCGCTTTTCCGAAACGCATCACCACGCCGATAGATTCGGCAGGCACCGTGTAGACCGACGTCAGCACGCCTGCGACCGCAAGAACGATCAAGAATGTGATCCCGATCATTCTGAAATTCAGATTGAATCCGGGTGGTAAATCAAACTTTAATGGGGTTTCACTCATCCAAGGGTTATGCGATGCATTGCGTTTTCCTGCAAGCGCAATCGGTGCACGCACGCAATCAGCGCAAACCGTCTATGACGAAACCGGGGGCAAGGGCATCTTTACGCCGTCGGCGTCCACGCGCACCAATGTCACCCGCGTAGCAAAAATCGAAACACGATTCTCCGGAGTCGCATCGCAGCGAAAAACTTCGGCATCATACTGCACCGACGTGTTGCCGCGCCTTACGGACTGCAAGTCCAGTTCAAGGATTGTACCTTTGCGCACACTTTTCCGAAACTCGACGCGGTCCATGGCAATCGTCACAAAGGCGCAACCGGGATAGTCAAGGCTCGCTGCGATCCAAGCCGCTTCATCGATCCACTTCAACAGATTACCCCCGAACAGATAACCGTATTGGTTCAAATGCTCAGGCAGAACCAGTTTGTGATTTTGAAACGCCATTCCATCTTCTCCCGCGTTCGCTACGTCGAAATAACGCAAACATAAGGCATTTTACGCTTTTTCAGACAGGAGCACCAAGGGTTATTGACATTTATGACACAAACACGCATAGTTCGCGCCCGCTCCAATAATATTTCCGATGTTCCTGCAGGAGGAAGGTCGGTTTGGCTGCGCACATCATTCCTCCTGCGCGGAACACAAACCCCCGGACCCCTACATGACCTTTGACGATCTTGGCTTATCGCCACAAATTCTGGAAGCTATTAAGAAGATGGGCTTCGAAACGCCGACGCCTGTTCAGGCCAAAGTGATCCCCCATCTGCTCGAAAATGAGGGCGACATCGTGGCCCTGGCTCAGACAGGCACCGGCAAAACCGCCGCCTTCGGCCTGCCTATTCTCAACATGCTCACGCATGAAAAGCGCTCGCCCCAAGCCCTGATACTCTGCCCGACGCGCGAACTTTGCGTTCAGATCGCCAGAGACATCACCGCCTATGCAGCATGCTCACCTGCCGTGCGCATCGTTTCTGTCTACGGCGGCGCCGCCATCCAACCCCAATTGGCAGCATTGAACCGTGGCGCGCACATCATCGTCGCGACGCCTGGTCGCATGCTGGACATTTTGCGCCGCCGCAAAGCCGATCTAAGTGGCGTCCAACGCGTCGTCCTTGATGAAGCCGATGAAATGCTAAACATGGGCTTCAAGGAAGACCTCGAATCGATTCTCAAAGAAGTCCCCGACCACGCAAACACCCTTCTCTTTTCGGCCACCATGCCTAAGAGCGTCTCCAACATCGCGCGTAATTACATGGACAATCCCAAGGAAATCACGGTCGGGCAGCGCAATGCTGGCGCCGAAACGGTTTCGCATGATTGTTACATTGTGCATGAGCGCGACCGCTACCCTGCGCTGAAACGCATCGCCGACATCTACCCCGACACCTACGCCATCGTCTTCTGCCGCACGCGCATCGACACACAGCGCATCGCCGACAAGCTGATTAAGGATGGATACAACGCCGACTCACTGCATGGTGACCTGTCGCAGGCCCAGCGTGATAGCGTCATGGGCAAGTTTCGCACAAAGCACCTGCAGTTGCTGATTGCGACGGACGTGGCAGCACGAGGCCTTGATGTCACAGACCTGACACATGTCATCAATTACAATCTCCCCGACGATCTCGCCAGCTACACGCATCGAAGTGGGCGCACAGGACGTGCCGGAAAGTCAGGTGTCTCCGTCTTGCTAATCAATATGCGTGAGAAGAGCAAAGCGCATCGCATCGAAAAAATGATCGGCAAAACATTCACCTACCGCAAAGTGCCCTCTGGCCAGCAGGTATGTGAAGCCCAGTTCCTGAGCATGATCGATCGCATGAAGAGCGTTGAGATCGATCACGATCAGATCGAACCCTTTCTGCCGGTCGTTTATGACGCGCTAGAGGGCATGGACTGGAAGGACGTCGTCAAACGCTTCGTCTCGCTGGAGTTCAACAACCTGCTCGACTATTACCGCAAAGCAGAGGACCTGAACCCCAACGACAGGGGATCATCCAGGCATGACGAGAGATCCAAGCACGAAAAGGGCCCATCCAGGCACGACAAAGGCCCCAAGCATGACGGTGAACGCCCCGAGCGCAAGAGCAGCGAGCGTCGCCGCAAGACGAAACGGCTCAGCATCAGCCTTGGCAAAACCGAGGGCATGAACCCCAAAAAGCTGGTCGGTTTCCTGAATCACGAAAGCGGCGGTGGCGTGACCGTGGGACGCATCGAAATTCTGAAAAAGTTCTCCATTTTCGAAGTTGGCGAAGGGGATGTCGACAACTTGCTCTTGACGGTCGGCATGTCCAACTACCAGGGACGCGAGATACGCCTAGAACCTGTTGAAGGCGACTTTGAGCCACAAACCGACGAGCGCCCAGCCCGGCGTCACCCGTCTGGCGATTCAGGCCGATCAGGCTCCGGCGGACCGAAAAAAACGTCCTACGGCGGCGAAAAAAAGGGCTATCAAGGCAAACGCGGCGGCCCCGGCAAGCCTAGTTACAAAAAGCGCACCCCAAGCGCCTAATTTGGCATTGTCCGACAAAACGATTCGACAAGCGTAGCCAGCATGCGCACATTGTCCCTCAACAGAGAGGACACGAATGCATGAAGCAGATCGGTATACTGACAAGCGGTGGCGATTGCCCCGGACTTAATGCAGCGATCCGCGGCGTGGTTCGCGCAGGCGAAAGCACATTCGACATGGCCTTCACGGGCTTCCTCGATGGGTTTCGCGGCCTGATTCAAGACCGCAGCATCGCGCTGAAAAGCCCGGCCATGTCCGGCATTCTCACAGACGGCGGCACCATCCTGGGCACGAGCCGCGACAAACCGCATCAGATGCCAGTCGGCGGGAAAATCATGGACATGACCAACGCCGCGGTCGAGACCTACAAAAAGCATCATTTGGACGCGCTCGTCTGCATCGGAGGCGGCGGCACCCAGAAAAATGCCTATCGGCTTCAAAAGGCCGGGCTAAATATTGTTACCCTTCCTAAGACGATCGACAACGATGTCGCCCTCACGGATGTCAGCTTCGGCTTCGACACGGCCATCGGCATTGCCACCGAGGCGATTGACCGCCTGCACTCCACCGCCATGAGTCATGGCCGCATCATCGTTGTTGAAGTCATGGGTCACCGTGCAGGCTGGCTGGCTCTTGGCGCAGGCATTGCCGGTGGCGCCGACACCATTCTGATTCCAGAAATCCCCTATAACTCCAAGCTTGTCGCCGAAACGGTTGTCCGGCGGCATAAAGCAGGCAAGAAGTTCAGCATCGTCGTCGTCGCCGAAGGCGCCACATCCATCGACGCACTCGATGACCTGAAACGGCTCGAAGCCGCCAAGACAAACGCCAGCTCAAAATCAACAAAGCGCAAAGCGACGGATGCGCTCAACGCCTATTATCGACAACACGTCAGCCACACCGTTCGACTCACGGACACCTTGGCTGAACTGACGGGGCTCGAATCGCGACTGACCATTCTCGGTCACCTACAACGTGGCGGTACGCCATCGGCTGCCGACCGCGTATTGGCGACGCGCCTTGGCACCGCAGCAGCGCAATATATGAGTGACGGCAAATACGGCATTATGGTTGCCGCCCGCGGTGACAACGCGAAAGCCGTCCCTTTAGAAGATGTCGCCGGCGCAAAAAACCTCGTCCCCCCAACACACCCCTGGGTCGATTCCGCACGCCAAGTCGGCACCTGCTTCGGCGATTGAGCGGTTGGTTTGACCTGAAAAGTGCCGTTGTCAGAAAAGACAAAGGTAAAGATTATGGTAAAGACGAGGAAAAAAAGATCCACCCCTTAATCTTCACCTTAATCTTTACCCTAATCTCTCCCCCCGAAGAGCAGCTCTGAATTTGCACTCGAGAACGTTCAGTAGCCCTTACGCCAACACACGGGCGACATAGACACCGTTCGTTGCCGTACCGCCTTGAACGGGGTTCTCGAAACGAACCACATGGCCTTCTGCTTCATCAAACACGCGACGAAGCATGTCTAGAAAAGGGGCGTCCGGCTCCTCGTTGGACCAAAGCGCAAACACCCCACCCGGCTTGATGAAGCCACGCAATCGCGTTAACCCGGTGAGGCTGTAGAAATCCGCGTGGCTCGGGTTGAGCAAGGCGTCCGGCGTATGATCGATATCCAGAAGGATCGCGTCGAACAGATGACCCGCATGCGCGGGATCAAAGCCATCCCCGCGCGCCAAAGCAAAAAAGTCGGCGTGCAGATACTGACACCGCGCATCGTTGCTGAGCAGCGCACCGTTGGGTACGAGTTCACGGCGATGCCAATCAATGACGGGCGCAAGAGCCTCCACGACAGTCAAACGGGAAAGCGCGTCGCTGGCCAACGCTGCCGCGGCAGTATAACCAAGTCCGAGCCCACCGACAACCACGTCCCAATCCGAGCCGCGCAAAGCGGCCAAACCCAATTCGGTGAGTGCGACTTCGCCGTCGACAAAGAGTGACGACATCAGATACTCGTCGTTCAGCTTCACCTCGAACACGTCACGCCCATCGACCTCGACGGCGCTGCGGCGCTGTAGAATCAGCTCGCCGAGCTCGGTCTTTTGGTAGTCAAGTTCTTCAAACATGGTTTTGCGTTCGCAAGCGTTCCGCAGCTGAGACGAATGGGAAGCGCGCGCTGGCGCGGACCCACACGGGGCCCCGACCAGTCGTGCAACATCGACACCCAGTGTCTTACGGGGCAGTTGGAGCAGCAGCTTCAGCCGTTGGAGCTGCTGGGATCCCAGCGGCCGCCGGTGCACCGGCGGCATACGCGATGGTCGCTTTTTCGCGCAGCGAATCAACGAACGACGTGAACAGCTTATCCTTCGCTTGGCCGTCGAGCTGCATGCGGATATCGTCTGAAACCGCCTCAAGCGGCTGTGTGCCAGCGTCTTCTTTTTCGGTGGCCAGAATGATGTGGTAGCCGAATTGCGTCTTCACGACCTCACCAACTTTGCCCAATTCCTGGGTGAAAGCGGCCGCTTCGAATTCCGGAACCATCTTGCCACGTGCGAATTTACCAAGCACACCGCCACGGTCTTTGCTGGGGCAGGAGGAACGCGTCTTGGCGAGCTCTGCGAAATCGCCGCCCGCTTCCAGCTCAACCAGAATGGCGTCAGCTTCTGCCTTAGCCGTCGCGTGGGCAGCTTCATCGGCCGACGCCTCGCATGAGATCAGAATGTGGCTAGCCGTGATCGATTCTTCCGTCGTGAAGCGCTCAACATTGTTCGTGTAGAAAGCGTTAACCGCTTCGTCCGTGCTGGACTCCAGACTGGCCGTTTTTTCTTCAAAGAGCTTACGAACCTGTTCGCTGGCACCAATACTCGCGCGAAGCTCGGCCTCGGTTTGGTTTTGAGCGGCCAAGGCGGCTTCAAGCGTCATATCTTCTGGAAGCGTTGACGTCAGGCGCGCAAGCACAACATCAACCTCTTCGTCGGTTGCTGCGGGCATCACACGTGCCGCTTCGTTTTCAACCAGCGTACGTCCAATGAACTGATCCACGATCTGTTCGTTCAGACGAGCACCCATCTGGGCCATAAACTGTTCTATCATTTGCGGGGGCACGCCTTGACGTGCGGCCATTTCCTGCGCCATGCCCATGGCCATGCCGGTGGTCAGCGATTTGCCGTCAACGGTCACAATGACCGTATCGGGGGATGGCTGTTCAGCAGAAGCGTTTGTGCTTGGCGCATCGCTTGAAGAGCCTTCGTGCGAGGAGCCTTCACTCGAGGAGCCTTCGGATTCAGCAGGCGGAGTCGGCGATTCGCTCATCCCCTCAGCAGGCGAATACGCTGCGTCCTCTTTGCTTCCACATCCAACAACAAACGACAGCATAGCGCAAACACTCAAAGCGATAGCAAGGGTCTTATATTTCACGGCAACAACATCCTTTCGAGTTGTCGCTCCGTCTTTACCGGAGCCGAACATCTCACTGTTTATTTCGATATCTAGATATAGGAGAAGGCGCAGCCCATTATGGTTTTTCAACCAAACAGGCCAAAGCTGATGCCAACACCACACTGAGCACCCTACGTCGCAGGTCATCAACTTTTGATACGACGCAGGGTATTGAGCCGAGTAGTAGATCACTTTCAGCTGCACGGGGGAAGCAAAATCGCGTGCTTTCGCGGCCGAAAGGCGCTATTGTACTTAGCAATTCTAACGAAACGCGAAATTGAGCCTGCACATGAACAACTCTATTACCTTGGGGCCCCTCGGCGAATGCCGTATGGAAACGCCTCTGAAAAGCCGCACCTATGCAAGCGACGATACGCGCGTCCTTGTCGATGCGACCACCGGCCCAGAGGGCGTGAGCCCGAACGCGGAAACGCTCGAAATGGCCGGCCCCCGCCGCTGCATTCACTTTGACCCGACAGAGGTCGTTGCCGGCATTGTGACCTGTGGCGGGTTGTGCCCCGGTCTGAACGATGTCATCCGCGCGCTGACCATGGTCCTGCATGACCGCTACGGGGTGCGCCGCATTCTTGGCTTTCGTTACGGTTACGAAGGGCTCATTCAAACCTACGGACATGAGCCCATTGCGCTCACCCCTGACCTCGTCGAGAACATTCACAATGATGGCGGAACCATTCTAGGCTCGTCGCGCGGTCGCCAGGAGACCAACGACATCGTCGACCACCTCGCGGCGCAGGGCATACGCATGCTGTTCACCATTGGGGGCGACGGCACGCAGCGCGGTAGCCGCGAAATTGCCGCCGAAGTCAGACGGCGCGGACTGGATATCGCCATCGTCGGCATTCCAAAAACGATCGATAACGACGTCAATTATACGGAACGCACGTTCGGCTTCGATACCGCCGTTGCCATGAGCCGTGCCCCCATCACGGGTATTCACAACGAAGCCAAGTCCGTGCGCAACGGCGTTGGTCTTGTGAAACTGATGGGACGCGAGTCAGGCTTCGTCGCAGCGCATGCATCACTGGCGTCCAGCGATGTCAATCTCGTGCTGGTGCCGGAAGTGCCATTCACCCTCGAACGCCTGTTCGAATACCTGAGACAGCGTCTGGCGGAAAAATCACACGCGGTGATTGTAGTGGCAGAAGGTGCAGGTCAGGCCTATGTGCAATCGCAAGGCAACGACGCCTCCGGCAACGTCAAATTCGGTGACATCGGCCTCTTCCTTAAACAAGCAATCGCCGATCATTTCGAAACGCTGGGCACGCCGGCCTATATGAAATACGTCGACCCCTCTTACATTATCCGTAGCGCACCCGCCACGGCCAATGACTCTGTTTTTTGCTTTCAGCTGGGCGCCCATGCCGTGCACGCCGCCATGTCCGGACGCACCGGCATCATCATCGGCTTGTGGAACGGCCACTTCGTGCATGTCCCCGTCGAAAAAGCCGTTGAACAACGCAAACGCATCAACCCCGACGGCCTCCTCTGGCAGGCCATCTTGGACAACACGGGCCAACCCGCCGATCTCAGTTAAGCCCCAATTTCATACGGAACGAAACACTGAACCCCAGAGGCCTGAGAGAAAATTAACCACAGAGAACGCAGAGGACACGGAGCCGTCTTCGCCCTACGGGCTACGCCGCGCCGAAGGAGAGAAGAAATAGATATATGTCACGAGATTCCGTCGGAGGGGGCACCCCGCCGACGGAATCTCGTGACCTCTTCTCTGCGAACTCTGCGAACTCCGCGGTTAATCTTGTCTTTGATCTATTCAATGCCACTAGAGAAAACAGCACAAAGGAAAAACCATGGACACACTGATCGCCAAACTCGTCAGCGAACTCGGCATTGGAGAGGATCAAGCAAAAGGCGGTGCCGGCCTTCTCTTCAAGATAGCGAAAGAAAAACTGAGTGGCACAGACTTTTCAAGCCTGGCGGGCGCCCTTGGCAACGTCGACGACCTCATTAAAGCGAGCCCCGATAGCGGTGGTGGCGGCGCCAAGTTACTGGGCGGTCTTGCCTCAGCCATCGGCGGTGACAAAATGGCCGTCCTCGCCCAACTGGCGACCGGCTTCAGCGCGCTGAACTTGGACAAAAGCCTGATCCCCAAATTTGCCACCATCGTCGGCGATGTGGTCCAAGAAAAGAGTGGCTTGGATCTAAAGACCCTGCTCCAGAAATATATGTAGGATCATCGTGGGGCTGTTTGTTTGGCAGAATAAACAGCAGCCAAATCAGACAACGGCAAAGATTAAGGTAAAGACGAGGGCAAGAAGCTCCAGCCCTTAATCTTTGCCCTATTCTTTACCTTTGTCTCCTCCGTGAACTCCGTGATTAATTTTTTAGTTCCCTGGAGTACGAGACTCCCTCCTGCGCGCTACGGCGGGCAAGCCGTCGAGCCCCATGATGTGAAACCAAAAGCACAAGAATCCCCAATTGACATTATAGTCAGACCTGACTAGTCTAATGATATGAAAATCAAAGAAACAATGGGTATTTACGAGGCAAAGACGCGGTTTTCAGAGGTCGTCGACCATGTTGCGTCGGGTCATTCATTAACAATCACCAAGCACGGCAAACCGATCGCCCGTATTTCGCCCACCGACGAGAAGCGCCGCCCCAGACAGCGCGGCGAAGCGACAAGTCGCGACTATTTCATGGCCGACGACTTTGATGCACCTCTTGCCGACTTCGCAGAGTATCAGTGATGCGCTACTTGCTCGACACACATGCCCTAATCTGGTTTCTGCAGGCAGCCCCGGAACTGCCGAACGCCATCGCGGAACGCATCGAAGATGCGGATGCAGATGTTGCCGTCAGCACAGCATCGTTCTGGGAAATGGCCATCAAAATTTCCATCGACAAGCTACGCGTCCCCTACGACCTCGAAACAGATTTACCCCGCCTCCTGGCCGAAAGCAGCATCTCGACACTGGAACCGTCCTTCACCGATTTCGAAACGATCACGACCCTTCCCTTCCACCATCGCGACCCCTTTGACCGCCTACTCATCGCCCAAGCCAAGAACCACAAACGCACCCTCATCAGCCGTGACAAAGCGCTAGACCCCTACGACATCAAACGCCTTTGGGGTTAAGGGAAGAAGATTAACCACTGAGTTCGCAGCGCAGCAGAGTTCACCACGCGGCATGCCCGCCGGAGCTCGCGACGGCGCAGGAGGGAACGCGTGGCCGCAACCAAACCAAGTCGAAGAGATTCACAAAAGGACACGAAGCTTATCCTCTGAAGGCGTGGGTCGGTCTTGATGAGAATCCGACACCGAAGCTCTGTCGATACTTTCACCATGCACGTGGGGAAACCCTTGAGCGCTCAGCAGTTCGATTATTGCGCTCTCCAATTGAGCTTCCGTGAATTTTGAATGTCGAGTCATGAGTTATGAATTTTTTCCAAGCTGCGACGTTTTGACGATTGAAGTTAGAATGCGGACAATACGCACCGCAAACTCAAAGCTTCGCTCAACTATATTCAATTCAGCATTCGACTCCTAGGTTCGCTGGCTTTCATCGTGCGTTGATCTCCGCTTCAAGCGTTTGTAGCCCATGAATAATATCATCAAAAGAGGGATGTCGACCAAAGATCATTTCCTGCATCGAATCATAGTCTTTACGCATCACATGAAGTATCCGCTCGGGCGGAATCAGTTTGAGCGTCCCGGACTTTGCCAACTCATATCCTTCGACTCCGAGGAGTTCGATAATCGCTGATTCGAGTTGGGCTTCGGTGAATTTCATGGCTCGGTTGTTGGCGGATCTTTAGTGAGGTCTTCGAGTTGCTTGATGGTTTCCTCTCCACCGGCATTCTCCAAAGCAACGCGCCGGCGTGCTTCGAATTTGTGGTATTCGCTCGCTGCCTTTTCATCGGCGGCTTGTTTGCTGATGCAGCCTGAGTCCGTGAGCACTTCCCGTTCGTTGAAGCGCAGGAAATCATCGAGCTTCTGCTTCCAATCCTTGAGGAAGACCTGCTTACGCCGCTTGGCCTGATCTTCGGCAAAATCGAGCCACATCACGACGATCCGGTTCAGTTCATCGATTTCCGCTTCGTTCAGATAATTCTTCGCGACCGTCGTATCCTGTTTGCGGACGATTTCACCTTTCCACACAGTGAGCCCCACATTGGGTTCCTCGGCATTCGCACGACTGGCGATCAACTCGGCGGCTGTCTGTCCCGTGGACGCGAAGTGAAGTTTGTTCTGGATGATCCGGAAAAACTGAATCGTCTCTTTTTTGCTCAGTTCGTAATCTGCAGCCAGGGTGAAGAGTTCCTTGACGCGAAGATACATTCTTCGTTCACTCGACCGGATGTCGCGAATGCGCGCGAGCATCTCGTCGAAATAGTCGGGCACCGCGCTGCTGCCAGGGACGGACGGACTTTTCAGCCGCTCGTCGTCCATAGTGAAGCCCTTGACCAAATATTCCTGTAAACGTGTATTCGCCCAGCGTCGGAATTGAGTGCCGCGGGAGGATTTAACGCGGAAGCCGACGGCGAGGATGGCTTCGAGATTGTAGTGCTGAACGTCGTAGGATTTTCCGTCTGCCGCAGTTGTCCGGAAATTCCGGACAACTGAATCCGAGTCTAATTCGCCTTCTTCA